>JAMIQH010000069.1:0-2667 GCA_035914695.1 Bacteroidota bacterium
AACGCGGACCGTCCATCTGAATTTCGAACTCGGCCGTGTAGGCGTACACCCACCAGTTTCCGCGAATCTCACTCGCGCAAGCGGCACTGAGATCCACGCGTAAAACGCGCGGTTGATCCACATCGCAGGGAACGCGCACTTGGGCACGATACGGCGAACCGTACTCCCCGCCTTCCATGGCGAGTATCGGGAGGACGCGGCCCTCCAACGTGACCACTGTCTGCTCTGGCCGCACGTCGAGAAGCGGTGCACCCTGGCAGCGTGCGATAAAGCTGACCCAGGATTCGCCACGCCCTGTCTCCCAACTGACCAGTCCCACCACATTGTCGGCACCATTGCTATGCACGGTGATGGAACCGAGGGTAACGCGGAGTATGGGTCCTCCTCCGAGAAATTCCGCGCCGTTGCAATCGAACACATAGCGCGCAGGAGTGTCGCCACCGTTGCTCCGCACACGCAAATAGGAAAGCACGCCGGTTGTGGTCACCGATACCGGGTCCAGCGTGGTGAGCGTCGCGATGCTGCTGGTGGGTGGATGATGCAAATTGAGCACGCTGTCGGGAAGTAAACAGGATGGAGACGATTCCACGCCCAGCACCGTGAGTTGTTCAATTTTTCCAACGCTGAACAACAACCGCATCGGTGGCAGCACGCCTCCGGGCGGCAAGGATTCGAGCAGAATGGGCAGCAGCGCCTCGTGCCCCTTCGGCACACCGATGTTCGCCATGCGCAGGCGCACGGTGTCCGCATCCGCTACGGCGGCCACCGCCGTGCAACTTACGGACAGCGGAGCAGATACTCCGCTGGTAACATGCTCCGCTGCGTGGACCGTTGCGGGGAGCATGTACCCGCAACACCATGCGGCGGCAACAAAAAAGACGACAACAGCAGTGACACTTCTCATGCGACACCTCCTCGTCCTGCATCGATGACGGACCTCGTCATCGTTATTCCCACGATGGCGCAAGTGTACGGAATTCGTCGACCATTGTCAACTATTCCGGACAGACGAGGTCGGATTAGGGAAATCCCGGACAGTATGCCGTCCGTTTTCCTCCCTCGCGCCGCACGCCAAGCAGATTGTCATCCCTGCGCGACACACTTCGCCTGCTTCCCCCTTTCCCCCTTTCACCCTTTTCACCCTTGCCCCTTCACCCCATCAGACGCTCGCAACCCGCACTTCACGGCGTGGGCAAAGGGATGGGCTGCACGAGCCCGTCCGCGTTCACGCGCAGCAGCAGAGATTGCCCCGCCGGGAAGCGCAATCGGGTAGCGATCTCGCGGCCGTTCCAACGCAGAAGTACGTCCCGGATTTCCTCTCCATATTCCAGACCTTGTCCATATCGCAGCGGATAGGCAATGTCGGCGGTGGCGGGATGGGCGAAGAACAGGACAAGCTCGTCCCCATCCTCCCGGCACCAGAATGGCGGCAATGTTTCTCCCTCGAGTAGAGCCGCGCCGGGGAGTTGATCGATGGAACGCAGAAGCGCTCGTTCGGTCTCCAGTTCCCGCAGCAACGTACTCCATTCGGCATCAAGCGCCCGTCCGGGCTGTCGCGGTGCGCGCAGGAGACATACTGGCAATCCCTGCCGGGCCACGCGCAGGATGGCGCGCAGTGTACGTGCATCAAGCCAGCGCGCATCGACGAGCAAGGAGCGAAATTCCGCATCGCCCACGCGCAGTGAGCCGTCGCGCACCAGGCCTTCTTCCATCGCCACGGTGTTCACCCACAGTGGCTGCCTGCCAGCCAGCGTCTCGGGAACGCGATTGTACCGCATTTCATACTCTCCCCACGCCCAGGGAAGTTTGAGAGAATCGGGCAATTCCACGCCCATCCACGCATCCTCCGTCGGCAGGTACACCGCCACGTCGGTGTAATTCCTACCCCGCCGCAGATGGCGTTGCACGGTTTCGATGTAGCTGTTGAAACCCGCGAGCCGCGGGGCCCAGGCGGACTTCGGCGACACATGCACGGAGGCGTAGAACATGCTGTCGCGCCCGGGGGGATTGAACGGCGTGCCATGCCAGTACACCATGTTCACACCTTGCGCGAAGAGGGCATCGGCCACGAGACGCGCGTCCTCGATGCGTTCGCGTCCTTGAAACGGTCCTGGTCCAGGCCAGCCCTTCCACCCATACATGCAGGTGAAGCTCTCGGCCGACACCAGGCGTGCGCCGTTGAGCGTGGCGGCGCTGGAGGCGATTCGTGAAAATGCCGGGGCGAAGAGCAGCGCTTCGCTCTCGGGAATGTCCACGGCGCGAAACGCCTCGATCAGATCGACCGGCGCTCCGCCGCATTGCGCGCGCGTCCTTGCGCCGTGCGCATGGGCGAACGCGGTGAACGGCCGGTAGAATTCGTCCAACACCATGTCCGACAGCAACGCCATGTAATCGTAATGCACAGCTTCGAAACCCGGGCGGTACACGCTGTCCATCATCGGCACGATGTTGTATCCGTAGCGTTCGAGGAAACGCCGCTCGAAGCCCCGCGTCCACAGGCGGCGGGTCTCCACTTCCCAGGAGTCGCAGAACAGACCTCGCTGCCGCTCCCGCAGCGCCGCTTCCAGCGCATCACCGATTCGCCGCGCATAGCGCCCGAAGGCCGCGCGATCGAGATGATTGAGCACACGTCCCCTTCGCGGATGCTCCCAGGTGAGGCGCATGCGC
>JAMIQH010000070.1:0-1871 GCA_035914695.1 Bacteroidota bacterium
GGTCGGACGGCGAGTTGTTGTTGCTGCCCGTGAACCAGATATCGGTCGAACGGAAGTGGCTGCGATTCGGATTCTCGTATCCCACATTCTGCACCACGGCCAGCTTGCCCTCGCCGTGCAACGCGTGCAGATGGCTGAGCGCCGGGTGCAGACCCAAGGTATCGTTGAGCTTCAGTGGGTTGGCGATGGCCAGACTGCCACGCGCGTTGTGATACAAGCTGTCTTCGAAGGGCACGACGGTGTTGAGGCCGTCGTTGCCACCGTCGAGTTGAATCACCACCAACACACGCCCGGTGCCCGCGCTCATGGCGGCGCGCGCCAGCGAAGGAGCGTTCGCGTACGCCTTGGCCGCGAAGGGACGGGAGAGGCCGATGGTGCTCGTCACTATACCGGCGGTGACGCCGGACTTTACGAAATCTCTGCGTTTCATGGCTGTGTCCTCATTCCTTGTGCGTGTATCAACAGAGCTGCGATTCGCTCAGCCGCAACACGGCCTTGAGCAAATCCTTGATGCGGCCATCGGCGCCGGGGAGGTTGACGTTCCACTCGTACTCCGGTGCGCCCGCGAGGAGCTTGTCGAGCAGAATCTCGAATTGATTCGTGCTGAGCTTCAACGGAACGAGATAGGCGATGAGGTCCGCGATCATCTGCCGCGCATTGTTCGGATCCGGGAGCGAGGACACGAAGGGAATGGGATCCACATTGAATTTGGGCGTGGTGCGCATGGTGCCCAGCACCAATTCGTCGGACACCGACCAGCGATTGGCCAGGCGACTCGCGCTGATCCAATTGCGATACCCCGGCCAGCCCTTCACATTCGGCGCCTCCAGTAACTGACACCCCAGCGCCGAGCACACCTGATAGAGGTAGCGCACGTTGGTGGTGCTGATGTTGAGCTGGCGAATGCTTCCGATGTAAAACTCCAGCGGCGAGGTGATGTGCGCGCCGATGTTGGCGCTCTCGAAGAAGTGCTCGCTTTTAAGCAGCGTGTCCATCACGGGCCGAATCGACCAGTTGTTGGAAATGAGTATGCCGGCAAGCTCATCGATGATGGTTTCGTCGGCGATTTCATACACGAATTCCCGGTACAGCTTGCGGCAGATGAACCGCGCCACTTCGTTCTCATGCACTTCGAAAATGATGTTGAGGATGTCTTCGTAGCCGAAGTTCCCCGTGCGGCCCATGAAGGTTTTACTGGTGGCGTCGTGTCTGTTGGCAATGAATACGGCCTCGCGGGGATGATAGGTTTTACTTCCCGCAGGGCTCGTGCCGGTTTCCTTGATGGTCCAACCGGACAGCGCCCGGGCGGCCTCCTTGATATCCTGCTCGGTGTAACCGTTTCCCTCACCCAGCGTGTGCAGTTCCATCAATTCGCGGGCGTAGTTCTCGTTGGGACGCTGCCGCGTATTGTACCAACCATCGAGGTAAATCAACATGGCCGGTGCGATGGTGACGTCTTTGACCATCTGTTTGAAATTGCCGAGGAAATTCCGGCGGAAAAGATCCACGAACCAGTAGTTGAAATGCGGCTGCCGCACCGTGGTGGTTTCGGTGGCCCAGTGGTCGGACCAGAAAAACGTCATCTTCTCGCGAATGGAGCGATCCTGATTCAGCATCAAGCCCGTCCACCAATCGCGCAAGGCGGCGAGTCGCTCGACATTCGTACGATCATTGTTGGAATTGTCGTACCAGTAGTCCTCGTCCACCCAGGGACCGGGAGCGGGAGGAAGAGACGAGTCCGCCAGGAGAATGTCCACCATTTCAGTGGGCGTTTTCGTCAGCGCGAAATCGACATCCGCGCGTGTGGCGCCGAACATGCAGCGCCGAAGCAGGTAGCCCGCGCGCTGCCGGTCCCAGGGCTTCTGTGTCGA
>JAMIQH010000071.1:0-13484 GCA_035914695.1 Bacteroidota bacterium
CCCCAGTATTACACGGCATTGCGCAGCGAACGCGCAATGCCGACAGCAATAGCAACCATCCTCTCGTGGCTGATGCACTCCGACGGTGACATCAGCAATGCGGAAGCGGCGTATCTGGATGCCTTCCGATCGCAGCAGGGGGTGGAGGATGCGTTGATGTGGGAAATAGCCCACATCGGATCCAACGCGGCGACACATGAATTGCGTTTAGCCCTTGAATTGATTCATCGCTTTCTCGCCGCCGATGCCCGCTGGTTGCTTCTGGATCTGATTCTGGGAATGATATTGGTCGATGGTAAAATCCACCTTTCGGAAAAGGTGATTCTGGAATTGCTCGTCGACGCCTTGCATATCTCCAGGGCTGATTTCCTGAGGCATTTTCGTGAGATTGTCGGCAAGGAATACGCACCAACAGGTGATCCGAGTTCGGCGCACTGGTGGTCGGCTCAGGAGAAGCAACAATCCAAATCAAATCAACAAAAACAAGAGGAAGATCAGGCGTGGGAAGAGCGCGAGCGAAAGGAAAAGGAAGAGCAACAGCGGGAGCGCTCGCGGCAGTCAGCGGGAAAGGGTAGTAGCATAAATCGAATCAAGGCATTGGCGACTCTCGGACTCGAAGAGGACGCTACAATGGCTGACATTCAAAACGCCTATCGGCGGTTGGCGATGGTCCACCATCCAGATCGCTTTCAAAATCTTGGTCCAGAAGCGCAGAAAGCGGCGCATGAAACCTTTATTCGAATACAGAACGCATACGAGTTGCTGAGGGCCGCATGAAGGATTTATACAAGCGTCTGGGAATACAAGCCAATGCCTCGCTGGAGGAGAGGAAACGTGCCGTGGCACGTACGGAAGATGTTTCCGACAGATTCGATGCGAGCGCAGTTCTATTCAACGAGCATAGAAAGAGGATTTACGATCATCATTACAGGACTGTGCAGTCCGTTGCCACGATACGCGCGTTGGCTGGGATCAGCACATCGGAGTTCTGGAATGAAACCACGTATGGCGACTTTATTGTACAAAAGACCCCTCCTTTCGCTGCGTCAAATGGTACGAGCACGCATTACGGGGCGCAATCCACTAGCGGCAGCGAACCATGGTGGCAGGACGTACTCTACCGCTTGGCTGGCTTTGGAATCATTGTGCTCGTCTTGTGGCTCCTCTCTCTCCTTGGCAAATGTGGGGATGACAACACGAATACCACGAACTACGAAGAACCCA
Organism: Bacteroidota bacterium; assembly: GCA_035914695.1. GTDB lineage: Bacteria > Bacteroidota > Ignavibacteria > SZUA-365 > SZUA-365 > JAOSJT01. The sequence continues at coordinate 1,225 of JAMIQH010000071.1, forward strand.
GCTATGAACAATCGGCACCGGCTTCTGACGCTACATACGGATACGAATACGAAACGCCTGCGGAGGATTATACCGCGATCGAAGAACCACAATTCAACGAACCGGAATTACCCCTGCCACGAAATGGTAAAGTTTGGAGCGAGTACGGTAATCGAATTGCGCCATTGCGTATAACGGTGCCGGATTATGGAAATCACTATTATGTGAAATTGTTGCGTGGTGAAATCGTTATCCTGGCCGTGTTCATCCACAGCGGTCGCACCGTCAACGTGAACATGCCGCTCGGTACCTATGAAATGAAATACGCGTATGGTACGACATGGTATGGACTTGACCATCTCTTCGGCCCCGAGACCGTGTACAATCTCGCCGAGGACCAGTTCGAATTTTACAGAGAAGGATCCTACGTGCAAGGAGTGCAAGTAGAACTCATCCTGCAGCAGAATGGAAATCTATCCACAACAACAATCTCTGCCGATCAATTCTGAGTACTACCACTGACATACAGCCACCATGCAGTATCACGCATCCTACATACTCGAGAATTTATGGCGCAAAGCGCTGAATCCTGTCAACGATGAAGTACGCGAACGCACGGAAATTCTCCTCAAAAAGCTCTCCAGCTTCGATCTGACCACCGAGGATGGCTATAGAAGCGCCGGCCGTGTCGACGATCCCGTTCTCGCGGCGTTGAGCAACACAATATCGCGAGGTACACCGACACGGCCTTCGGTTCGTGTGGAGGAAACACTGGCGTCGCTCATCGACGGCGCAACCCGCAAAGACCATGATGTGTACGGTATCGTATTCGAGTATCCGGAGTTCACGGCGGAATTCCTGCAAATGTATCGCCGTTCCCTGTGCGCCGTCGATCCACGATTACCATTCGGTGAATCCTCCGCGCCACGTGCCTTGCTCGCGCAACTCGGTAGCGACTTCGAGAAGAATTTCCTGCTCGAGCGTATCCCCGCACTGTTGGGTACGCACATCGCCCAACTGCTGCAGCCCCAGAGGGATTTCGAGAGCATCGTTCAGAGCAATGATTTTCGCGATCAGCGGGCGGATTTCACGCTGGAATTCCCTTGGAAAATAGCGGGAAAGCAGGGACTGATTATCGAGATCGACGGGGAGCAGCATACCAATGCTGCACAAGCATCGCTTGACAAGCAGCGCGACGCCACCGCGGATAGAAAGGGTTGGAAAACCATCCGCATTGCTACTTCACAGTGGGCCGCGCTTTCTGCGAAATTGTCGTTTTTCAACGACCATCAGGACAACAGCTATTTTCAAATGCTCCGCCTGAATGTCGACAGCCCCCTGTACGCCAGTTCTCAATCGCGGCTCGCCATGCAATTGTGCCTCGCGCCCATTGCCATAGCACGAGTGCAAAAAGCCATTGCCGAACTGCTGCTGCGCGGCGCACTGAACCTGAACGAGGATTGCTGGCGCATCGCGGTCATTGAACGGGACGTACCCTGTGGCGAACTCGCGTTGCGGGATTTCTCCGAATTGCTTCAGCACTTTTTCGATCTCGAGGGAATGGGGCGCAAGGCGCCGGAGATGGAAATCGACGTCTACACCACTCCGGAATTCCTCAACGCGCAATTGCATCGTTGTTCGGAGAAAAATCCCCGAATTCTCGACCAGACCTGGGACGGCGGGTCGGCCTACAACCTGATTCTCGATGTGTCCATGCTTCAGCGAGCGGGTATGTCGGATACGCTCGACCATGACTACAGCACGGCGTACTATACCATCCGTAGTGTGTACACGGACGAGCGGGCGCGGACTTTTCATACACACGATGTCATCACGTATCGCGATATCGCGCACGCCACCGATACCGAGAAGTGGGACATCGAGCCGGAAGCCGAGGAGATACTGCGGTATTTCCTGAGGAATTGGTTTCGCAAGCTCGAATTCCGTCCAGGTCAGTTGGCCATACTCGGTCGAGCGCTCAAAGGAAAAAGCGTGGTCGGTTTGTTGCCCACCGGTGGTGGCAAGTCGCTCACGTATCAAATGGCCTCGTTGCTGCAACCGGGGGTGACGCTCGTCATCGATCCGATCATTTCGCTCATGAAGGATCAGGTGGATGGTTTGCGTCGCAACTGGATCGACGCGTGCAGCTTCGTGAACTCCACATTGAATACGAAGGAACGGCGGGAAGCGCTGCGCCGGTTCACGCATGGCGAAGTGCTGTTCTGCTTCGTATCGCCGGAGCGCCTGCAGATACAGGAGTTTCGCGCAACCCTGCAGCAGATGGCTGAAGACAAGGTGTTTTTCAGCTATTTCGTCATCGACGAGGCGCACTGCGTGTCGGAATGGGGGCATGATTTTCGCACATCCTATCTGCGCCTCGGGTCCAACGCCAGGAGGCACTGCAAGACGCGGAATCTCGATTCCATTCCCATGTTCGGCCTTACGGCCACGGCTTCCTTCGACGTACTGTCCGATGTGCAACGCGAACTGAATGCATTGAGTGAGCATGCTGTCGAGGCCAATACCATTACGGAGAATTCGGTCGTTCGTCACGAAACGGTCAATCGACCGGAATTGTATTTTCGCATCCTTCCCTTAGAGCTGGACGAGATCGAGTACAATGATGATTGGAAGGCCAAGGAAGCATTGGGTCGCGCTAAAAAGGAAGCGCTCGCGAACGATCTCAGACGCCTTCCACGCGAAATCGCCGCGCTGCAACAACAAGCGCACATCGATCGGGAGGTCGTCATTCCCGATTACACGGAGGGAAAATTCACTGCCGAGGATTGCCTCATGGCGGGAATTGTGTTTTGTCCGCATCGTTCCTGGGAATTCGGTGTGACGGATAGATACAAATCTGATGCGTCAAGAAAGGGCATACTCGATTTCCTGCAATCGCAACATTCCCCAGCGCTGAAACTGGGATGGTTCATGGGTAGCGCTGGCGACGGCGAGGCAATTTCCCGAGCGGTACAGCAGGATTCGTTGAACAATCAGGATCGCTTCCTGCACGATGATTTTCACCTCATGGTCGCGACCAAGGCCTTCGGCATGGGTATCGACAAGCCGAACATTCGTTACACCTATCATATCAACTATCCACAGTCGTTGGAGAGTTTTGTGCAGGAAGCGGGTCGTGCCGGTCGTGATCGAAAGTTCTCGGTATGCACCATCCTCCACAACGATCAGGAATTCCGGCTGCGGAATACGACATCGAAGCTCTGTATTGATCGCGACATCCTGACGTATTTCCATTCCAACAGCTTCAGAGGGGTGGACAAGGAGATGTCGATACTCGACGAACTCCTTGAGGGAATACACCGGGATGGTGTGACCAACGCCAGATTGGTCGAAAACCTTGTGCAGGCAGAGTACGAGCTTGCGATCCAAGCGAATCTCTGGCCGAAAGAGAATCCGCACCTCTTGTACATCAACCAACTGGATGGAGAAAATGTTGGCTACATCGACCTGAAGAACGGTGGAAAATATCCCGATGCGGCATTCGGTGACGCGATTATGGCGGTCGATATTCTCACGTTCATCGCCGATGCCGTAACCTCCGCTGCCAGCACTGCGGGAACAGGACTAGTTACATGGTTGAGAAAGGAATCGGAAAGCACCGTGCAACCGGGAATCAAGGAAGTCCTCGCCTCGCTCGAGCCCGGGCAATCGACAGCGTTGGTATTGGAATTCACGAACGACGTCAAACGGAGGGAGAAAGCCCTCTCCGATCTTCTCCTCAAGCACTCGAAAAAACCGATCGATGGAAAGGTTATCGCTCGCTTCTCCTCGTTGAATTGGCAGCAGGTCGTGCAAAAGTGTGCCGAGTTAGGGGTGGCCATGAAGGAGCTTTCAACAGCGGAACAGAACGCACTGAAGGAATGCACGATCAGCAGACGGGACAAGAACGATACGGAAAAAGCCATCTATCGTCTCAGCATTCTCGGGATCGTTCGCGATTACACCGTTGATTACAACTCCAACAGTTTCACTCTCACGATCGCGCGACGCTCGAAAGAAGAAATTATCGAGTCGATTCGCGCGTACATGCGTCTGTATTATTCCGAGGTTAGGACGGAAGAAAAAATGGTCGAACTTCGGTCAAAAATGAAAAAGGATGCTCTCCGTGACAGCCTGCGCTTCTTGATCGAATTCATCTATCTGGAAGTTGCCGAGCGGCGTAAAGTCGCAATCGATACAATGAATATGGCATGCCGCGAAGGTGTACTTGAGAGCGGTGACATGAGGTTCAAGGAGTTTCTGGATCTCTACTTTAATTCACTGTATGCTCGACGCGAATATCTTCCGGAGGACACGAAGGACGGAATTATCGAGGATGTGACTATAGTGTGGAAGTATATCGACATCGTTCACGAGGGCTCGCAGATCACCAATCTCAAACACCTCCGGGGTGCCTGTATCCGTCTTCTCAACATGTATCAGAAGAAGAACCCGGTGTTCCTTTTACTCAAGGCCTTCGCCCAGCTCGTTCTCGAGCCCGAGAATGCCGCACTCGTGGAGGACTCGCGAGAAGCGCTGGTCGAGGGTTTTCGCGCCTACGTCTCGGGCAGTGCCGTCGATGGAATGCAGTATGAACACGTTGTAAACGAGTACCGGGAGCGTATCAAGCGCTTCACTAACGATGCTCGTGTCCATACGCTGCTCGATCAGTTGGTCGCCGAACTCGTGCTCGATTATCATATTCAATGGATACAAAAATTCAATATGAGGATGCTGCAAGATGTCTGAAAGCGTACACGATAAACTCCTGTTGCTGCAGCAGGAGCTGGAAACACTCTCCACGGTGAAATCGCAGATGGAGAAAGCCGGGAAAATCTCGGCTTCGCTGCTCGCTTCCGCCTCCGAAGCGATGAAAAAAGCGTCACTGGTTCTGACCAGCGCGGACGATTTGCGCGACTCGACGAGCAAACTTATCGAGCGCACCGACGCCGTGGATTTTGCGACGTGGTTGACCAACATTCGCCAGCAGGTGACAACGAGTCTGAGTGAATTGGAAGCGGCGCTGAAGGAACACAACACTGCGGTGGTGAAATCCATTCAGGAAGAGTACGAAGGACTCGCCACGCAGCAGAAGGCGGCGTTCGAACAACAGCAGCAACAGTTGAAAGGGATCGAGCAGTCCATGCTCAGAGAGATTCAGGATGTCGAAAGCTCTCTCCGCCACACACTCGAGGAGCAACAGCGTGGAACCAATACAAAGCTGCTCATACTGCTCATTACGGCGGTGATCGGTGCGGGCGCCGCTGTGTTCGCAGCGATCTGGCCCTTCGTGTCGCGATAATTCGCCCGTGTTGGTGAAAGACATGATTCTGAATAATCAATAAGAATAGCGGAAAGCTTTTCCATGCGCAACACACTTCTCCATCAGATCCATCTCGAACTCCACGGTCCCGCGGGCGGGCCGGCGGAGGAGGTGGACGAGAGCAACATCATCAATCGCTATGTGCTGGGACTGGTGGCGCCTAGGAAGCATGCCAATGCGGAGATGGAGTTGCTGTTCGAGGAGCAGCCGACCGCGCTCGCTGTTGCGGACGAAGGACGCGACGATGCCATCGACTGCGTTGCGCCGGAAGGAGACGATGGCCGCAGCGATGCCGCCGCGCCGTTGCGCGACTCTCTCACCCCATCGTCCATCGGCTTCAGCTGCGGCGTGGATGCCGCGGCTGGCGCTCTCCGCGTCACCGCGCACTGGGGCAGCTACGAACGTGGGGAAAGTGCCACGCAGCGCAATGAAAAAACGGAGAAGCCGCGCAACGTATGGAAACGGCGTGAACGCGGCGGCCTGTGGCATGAATTGCCGCTGCGCGAGGGGCCCATCGCTGCGCTGTACCCCGATGCGGAGCAAACGGCGGTGTACCTCACGGGCATGCTCCGGCGGCATGAGGGCGTGTTGCTGCTCACGCTGTTTCTGGTCAATGGTCAGGAGGCGCTGGATCCCGCGCGCGCGGGCGACCGCTGGCTGTTTCAGCCACGTATCGTGGCCGAGGGCGTGGATGGCGGGGCGGTGTTCGTCAAACGCGGACTGTACCATCGCGCCGATAACATGGAACCTCTGGACGCGCAGGAACTCTCCGCCCTCGACATGCTCTACCGCCGCCGCGTGGAATTCGCCAGCGGTCACGGCTCCGCCGTGCATGCCACTGTGCACCCGGGAGATAGCACGCGCGCAACCCGCATCGAAAGCCGCGCCGTTCCGATGTATGAAGTGGCAGCCACCACGCCGCGCACGGCCCAGGACGACGCGCGCCTTCTCCCCCTGTTGCTGGACATGCGCGAACTCGCCGCCGCTCCCACCTCCGTCCTCATCGACGCGCTGCGACCCCTGCCCGACGCCTATCGCGCGTGGATAGAGGAGCAGCGGGTCCGCATTGCAAAGGAAGACGATCTGGCCGCGCATGAGGTCGCCGCCACCGCTGCCTTGCATGATTGCGAGCGGGCCTGCGCGCGCATCGAAGCGGGCATCGCATTGCTGGCCAACGACGAAGCGGCGCGCGAGGCCTTTCGTTTCACCAATCGCGTCATGCATCAGCAGCGCGTGCGCGGCATATTCACGCGCCACGTGCGGCGCGGGGAACCCAAGACTTTCGAAGAGGTGGACATCCCGAAAAACCGCAGTTGGTATCCATTCCAGCTCGCGTTCGTACTCATGAACCTACCCTCGCTTGTCGATGTGCGGCATCCCGAGCGCAGCGGCGACGTGGCGCAGGCGGATTTGCTCTGGTTTCCCACCGGCGGCGGTAAAACCGAGGCCTATCTCGGTCTCGCGGCTTTCACCATGGCCATTCGACGCCTGCAAGGGACGGTGGACGGCTACGATGGCATGCACGGCGTGTCGGTGCTCATGCGCTATACACTGCGCGTGCTCACGCTGCAGCAATTCCAGCGCGCGGCGGCCCTGATCTGCGCCTGCGAAATGGAGCGCCGCACGGCGGCGGCCAGCGGCGACGGTCGCTGGGGCAACGAGCCCTTTCGCCTTGGCCTGTGGGTCGGCGGACGCAGTACGCCCAACAGCATCGCCGAAGCCGACGAAGCGGTGAAGCAACACCACAATGCCGGAACGTGGGCGCCAGGTGGTACAGGCGCCTCGCCGCATCAGATCACCAACTGTCCCTGGTGCGGCGCTGCCATTCGCCCCGGCCGTGATATCGAGGTCGAAACCTTCAGTCAAGGCCGCGCCCGCGTCCTCGTGTATTGCTCCGATCCCGATGGATGTTGTCCTTTTTCCAAGCGCGAGAATGAAGGAGAGGGGATTCCCGTCCTCACCGTGGACGAGGAAATCTACCGTCGCCTCCCAAGCATGCTCATCGCCACGGTGGACAAATTCGCGCAAATGCCCTGGAACGGGAAGGTGCAAATGCTCTTCGGCCGCGTGCAGGGCTATTGCCCGCGGCATGGCTTCACGTCGCCAGAAATCGAGGAAACGTCCAAGCACAATATGACGCGCCGACTGCCCGCCACCGCGCTGCGCCCGCACGCGCCCCTGCGCCCGCCCGACCTCATCATTCAGGACGAGCTGCATTTGATCAGCGGTCCTCTCGGTACACTTACCGGCCTGTACGAAACCGCCATCGATACCTTGTGCTCCTGGCAGGCACACGGCGCCACGGTGCGCCCACGCATCGTGGCTTCCACCGCCACTGTGCGCCGCGCGGGCGAACAGGTGTCGCGCGTATTCGCCCGCGACTTGTCGATTTTCCCGCCGCATGGGCTCGATGTGGAGGACAATTTCTTCGCGCTGCAGCGCAACGGCGCCGATGGGCCTCCGGGCCGGTTGTACGTGGGCATTTGCGCGCCGGGCCAGCGCATCAAGGCGGTGATGATCCGTCTGTACACGGCCATTCTCGCGGCATCGGAAGCGCAGTATCGCCTGCATGGCGCGGCCATGGATCCGTGGATGACCTTGGTGGGCTATTTCAATTCGCTGCGCGAACTCGGTGGCATGCGCCGCGTGGTGGACGACGATATTCAGGCCCGCCTCTGGCGCATGGAGGATCACGGCCTCGGCAGCCGTCGTCAGCCCAAGACCAGCGAACTCACTTCCCGCCTGGACGCCACGGAAATTCCCGCCATTCTCGACGAAATGGACGTGACCTTCGATCCGCAGAAGGAGGAAGAGAACAGGGTGGCCCGCAAGAACAATCAGCGCCCCCCGCATCGGCGGCCCATCGACGTGCTGCTGGCCACCAACATGATTTCGGTGGGCGTGGATATCGGACGCCTCGGTCTGATGGTGGTAGACGGTCAACCCAAGACCACCGCCGAGTACATTCAGGCCACAAGTCGCGTGGGCCGCGCGGCGCCTGGGTTGGTGTTCACTGTGTACAACTGGGCGCGCCCGCGCGATCTCTCGCATTACGAAAGCTTCGAGCACTACCACGGCACCTTTTACAAGCACGTGGAGGCGCTGTCGGTCACGCCGTTCTCGGATCGCGCCCTGGAGCGCGGACTCGCGGCTGTGCTTACAAGTCTCATCCGCTTGTCGGACACACGGTACAACAACAACGCCTCGGCCGGCACCATCGACAGGCACGACGACATCGTGCGCGGCGCCGTCGAGGCCATTCGCAGGCGCGCTGCAATGCACAGCGATCCGGAAACAGTGGAGTCCGTGCTGTCGATGCTCAACGCGCATCTCGACCACTGGCATGCCGAGGCGGAGAGGAAGCGCGAGAGTGGCGCGGTTCTTGGCTATCAGGCCGCGAAGGACGGACGCACGGTGAATCTGCTGCACAAGCCGGAGACGGGGAAGCGCGCCCCCTTCACCTGTCTGAACTCCTTGCGCGATGTGGAGGAAAGCGTCCCGCTCATTCTGCACGTCAAGGATAGCACGGGAGGGACAGCCGAATGAAAAAGCATCGCGCCGGCGAAATCCGCATGAATCAACTCATCCACACCTTCGGCATCGGCTCGGTGGTGGATTTACCGCGCATGGCCGTGATGGTGATGGGCCTCAACGACTGGGACTCCGCGCGTTGCAACACGCTCGACGAGCCGCGCTTGCTCGAACGCGTTCGTGCCATACTCGGTCCGCAAATGGAGCGCCTGATCCTGCCTCCCATGCCCGAGTCGACATCGCCCATGCCCGGCCAGCGAAGCCCGGAGGAGCAGCGCATCGGCGTGCCCGTGCACGTGTTTCCGCATTGGCTGCGCTGCACCGTTTGCGGCACCTTGGCGCAGATGGATGGCGGACTTTTCGACCTGCGTTCCGATCCCTACCGTGTGGACAAATTGCGCTACGTGCATGTGAATTGCAGCAAGGCACAGGAGCCCACGGCGGTGCCCGCGCGCTTTCTCTGCGCATGCAGGCGGGGACATCTTCAGGATTTTCCCTGGAACGACTTTTTACAACACACACCCGGATGTAACGGGCCCAAGTTGCGCATGGTGGAACTTGGCGCCTCGGGCAGCACCACGGAGATTTTCATCAAATGCGACGACTGCGGACAGACGCGCAGCATGGCGCAGGCCTTTGAAAAAAGGAGAGGCGCACCCTGGAAGCGTTGCGGCGGGGCGCATCCGCATCTGCACAGTATGGAGCAGTGCGACGAGGAGGTGAGCATCATTCTGCTCGGCGCCACCAACAGTTGGTTTCCCGTCACCGTCGGCAGCATCAGCATTCCCGAACGCGTGGACGAGCTGGAACAGATGGTGGAGGAGAAGTGGAGTTTCCTCTCCAAGGTGAAAAACGTTGACGGTGTGGAATTGCTGCGCGGAGCGGACAAACTCAACGACTGTGCGCAGTATTCGGACGCGGAGATTTTCGACGCGATACAGCGGCGCAAGCAGCGTGATGATGAAGAGGCCGCACCCGATCCGGACCCGAAGTATCCGGAATGGCGGGTGCTCATCAATCCCGCCGCCGCGCCGGAATCGCGGGACTTTCATGTGCGCGACGCGGGAGTGCCCGCGGGATTCGGCGATGTGATCGAGCGCGTGGTACTCGTCAAGCGATTGCGCGAGGTACGGGCGTTGATCGGCTTTACACGCATCGAAGCCCCGGGAGACTTTGGCGAGGCCGAGGACGTGCCGGCGGCAGTGCGCGTGCCCTTGCTGCGCCAGGCCGCGACGGTTGTGCCCGCCGCCGAAGTGCGAGGCGAGGGGCTGTTCCTGCAATTCGCCGAGCAGCCGCTGATGGCGTGGCTTGCGCGTCCCGCCGTGAAGGCGCACGGGCGGCGTTTTCACGAAGCGCACACCGCCTGGCGTGCGAAGCGCGGCATCCCCGATCCGGAGGGAAAATTTCCGGGCATGCGCTTTGTGCTGCTGCATTCCTTCGCGCACGCGTTGATGCGACGCATCGCCGTGGAATGTGGCTACGCGGCCGCCGGCTTGCGCGAGCGTCTGTACGTGCGCGACGAAGAAGGGTTGCCACCCATGGCCGGCGTGCTGATTTACACCTCCGCGCCCGACAGCGAAGGCACGCTTGGAGGACTGGTGCATCTCGGACGTCCCGACACGTTGCGGCGCATTCTGCGCTACGCCTTCGAGGACGTGGCGCTGTGTTCCTCCGATCCGCTCTGCGCGTCGCATCAACCCGGCATCGATGGACTCACGCTGCATGGCGCCTCGTGTCACGCCTGTCTCTTTTCGCCCGAGACCTCCTGCGAGCGGGGCAATCGCTACCTGGATCGCGCCGTACTGTTGCCGATATTCGCGCACGGGGACATCTCCTTCTTCGATGCGGAAGGCGTGCTATGAGCGAAGACGCGTACAGCACGCTCGAGAGGCACCTTGCCGCATTTTGCGCCGCCGCGACGGTGGAGCAGATAGAGCATGCCGCCGGTCTCTTGCGTGGCGTAGCGGAGATCACGCCGCAGGCGCTTCATCACCTCGCAACCGTTTTTATGGCGGCGCCAGCGCAGCGGCAGCATTTTCACGCCTTGTGCGTGGAGGCGCAGCGCAGCATGCCCGGACTGCGGGGCCCCGCGTTGGCGTTGGCGCTCACTGCCGTCGCCCGGGAGCGCGGAGAAGCGCGGGAGCGCATGCGCATGGAGACCGTGTGGACCGGTCCCGACCACGGAGAGGCGCGGCACAGGAAAGCCGCGCAGGCCCTGTACGACATTATCGAACTCGCCCGCGAGGATTTGCTCATCGTTTCCTTCGCCACCTACCGCGTGGACAGCGTGATACAGCGCCTCGAGCAGGCACTGACGCGTGGCGTGCGCGTGCGGCTCCTGCTCGAGAGCAGCGTCGGCGCCTACGCAACGAAAGGTGGCGGCATCACTGCCAGCGGATTCGCGGACATCCCCGGCATCGAAATCTGGGTATGGCCCGACGCGAAGCGCACGCGCGACGAAGCCGGCAGAACCGGCGTATTGCACGCCAAATGCGCCATCGCCGACGAGCGTCACGCCTTGGTCACCAGCGCCAATCTCACCGGTCACGCCTTGCACCTCAACATCGAGCTTGGCCTCAAAATCGATGGCGGCGACATCCCCCGCCGCATCGCCCGCCACTTCCACGCCCTCCTCACCAGCGGCGAGTTGGAGAGGGTGAAATAGACAGCGGAACACAAGGAGCACAACATGTACAGCACCATCGCGGAATTGTTCACTAATCGCCGTTTTATCATTCCCGAGTTCCAGCGCGGATATGCGTGGACTCTGAGTCAAGTGGAAGATTAAGCAAATGGATCTGCGAAACGTTGGCGAGTATAACCCTGTGAAAAATCGCAGCCAAGAAAAATTTTCGACACTGGCGATCATGAGTTCATTCTGTAAAAATCATGGATTGGGAGTGGTATTGCTGGCATTCCTCGCCATGCTGCCGGTTGCGACAGCGGTAGCGCAGGATCGTTTGTACTTTTACAATACATGGCCAGCGAATCCCGGTGTAGATGCAGATATTTACGAAGAAGGAGGGCATTATATAATCCGATATCGCTTCATCGATCATTTTAATAGACCGCAGGTATTCACTCTCCGTTATCCAATCGAAGCGACAAACAGCGCTATCAGTGAATACGGAATCCCCAGAGAAATCTTTTCCAGTTATAAAACAAGTGAAGAGCAGTTGCGCAACGAGCTCATTCGGCGTGGTTTTTTCAAGAAGGAGGGCAATATCGTCAGTATCAATCGTAACGCACTGATTGATTATTACTCGTATGACTATTGCCGACCAATTGCGCAGCAGATTGTGTCTGCACTGGCAGCATACAATCGCGACACCAGGCAGGACCGGATTGAAATGGCGATGAAGTTCGTGCAGGACATTCCATACGGGGTTCCGAATTTTGACGACGACGAGTGGTATTACGGCGAGTA
>JAMIQH010000072.1:0-9837 GCA_035914695.1 Bacteroidota bacterium
CGCCACGGGGATGTACACGAAATAGCGCAGCCGCGGATTGTCGAATTTCAAATGCATGAAAATCCACGCCACCAACCCGGCTTTCGCGAGAGCGATCACTATGCCCACGACGATGTTGGCCGTGTCGCCGAAGTGAATGGTGGTCACGCCCACCGTCAGCGCGGTGAGAATCAACAGGGCGATGAACACGCGCAAATACGCGCGCTGAATGTCCTTGAACGATGTACCGGATGCCATGCCTTACCTCGCCGCGTGCTTAGAAAATCAGATACAGTGTCGGGAAAAGGAAAATCCACACCAGATCCACGAAGTGCCAGTACAAGCCCAGCGCCTCGACGCGATGCGCCTTGGCGGGCGGATACTTGCCGGCCATGGATTTGCCCAGCATCCACACCATCGGAATCAAGCCGCCGATCACATGCATCGCGTGGAAGCCGGTCATGAGGAAATACGACGCGTAAAAGGTGTTCGTCCACGGATAGATGTCGTGCGAGAATTTGCTCGTGTACTCGTAGCTCTTGATGCCGAGAAAGGCGAAGGCGCAGAGTATGGTGATGAACAGGAACAGCCGGAACTTCTTCTCCTCGCCATGCTCCAGCGCGTGATGCGACAGCGCCATGGTGAGACTGCTGCCGATCAGCACGGCGGTGTTGATGGTGGCCACCATCTTGTCGAGCTGATGCGCGCTCGCGGTGAACACATCGATGTTCAGATTGCGCAGCACGATGAAGGCCCCGAAAAAGCCGGAGAAAAACATGATCTCGGATGCGAGGAACACCCACATGGCCAGCTTGCCGTGCGGCATGCCGGTGGTGAAATGCGTTTCCGCTGCTACTGTGCTCATAACTATGCCTTGTCCAGAAACATCAATGTGAGTAACGCCAGCAAATACAGGTAGGAGGCGAGCAACACCGTCCGCGCATTGCTGTTGCTGCGCTGATACAGAAAGCGCAACGCCATTGCGAGGAAGCCGCCGCCCAGCAGTGTCGCGCCCACGAAATACACCACGCCCGTGGCGCCCAGCACCGACAGGAGCAAGCTGAACACCAGCAGCAGCAGCGTGTACGACACCACATGCCGCGCCACCAGCATGCCGCTCTCGTCCAGTACCGTCAGCATCGGAAATCCCCCGCGCTCGTAATCCTTGCGGTACATCCACGCCAGCGAAAGGAAGTGTGGCATTTGCCAGAGAAAGAGAATCATGAACAGCACGCCCGCTTCCATGCCTATCGTGCCCGACACCGTGGCGTAACCACCCAGCGGCGGCAATGCCCCGGGAATGCCGCCCACGAGCGTGGAAAACTGCGTCACCCGCTTCATCGGTGTGTACACAGCCAGATACAGCACGAAAGTCAACGCGGCGAGTCCCGCCGTCAAGGGCTGCACCACCAGCAGCAACGCCAATCCCGTGGCCGCCAGCGCGGTGCCGAACCACGCCGCCTGCGCGGGACGCACTTTGCCCGAGGGAATGGGACGGAACATGGTGCGCTTCATCGCACGATCGTAGCGGTATTCCATCACGTGATTCAGCACGCAGCTTCCGGCCGACACCAGCGCGGTGCCCAGCATGGTGGCCACAAACATCAGCGCGTAGCTCACGGTGAAAAAGTCCCGCGGCAAGGCCAACCAGAATCCCGCGGCGGCGCTTACCACCACCATCAGCGTGATGCCGGGCTTGGTGAGTTCGTAGTACGCGGCCATGGTGTCGCGCCGTGTCAGCGCTTCGCCCATTGCCACACTTGGCGACTTCAGCTCGCTCATGCCCGTGCCTCCCCGATGCTCGGCACGACATCGTTGCGTGTATCGCTGAAAACGTAGTAGCGGCGCGACCAGGCGTAGAGCAGGAACAGCGTGGCGAAGGTCACCGCGCCCACGGCCACGTGCAGCGTATTCGGCACGATGGCTTCGCGCGTCCATATCACCGTGGCGCCCAGCGCGATTTGCAGCACGATGAGCAGCATGGATGCGATGGCGCCCGAGCGCAATCGGCGCAGCTCGCGGCGGCGCAGGATGCGCACGCCCTGCGTGAACACCATCACCGTAAGCACCACCGCGCCCACGCGGTGCAAAAACTGAATCAGCACGCCGAAGCTGGTGAATTCCGGAATGATGCGTCCGTTGTTCAATGGAAAATCCGAGATCGCCATGCCGCTGTACGTATGCCGCGTGAGCGCGCCGAGCAGGATTTGCACGAAAGTGAACAGCACGGTGGCCAGCAACAGACGCTGCATACCGGCGTCGATGTCAACGCGCAGCGGCGCGGCGTCGTTGGTCCAGCGCCGCGAGGTGGCGGCGGCCAGCAACATGGTCATCAGCATGAAGGTTTGCGCCAGCATGGCGTGTCCCACCGACACGGCGATGGGCAGACGCATCAGCACGGTCAGGCCACCCAGCACGCCCTGCACAATCACCGCCACCAGCGCCACCACGGCCAGCATGCGCAGCCAACGGCGACGGTCGGCCACGAAACTCAATATCAGCACGGCGATGGTGAGTACGCCGATGCCCGTGGCGATGAGGCGATGTCCGTGCTCGTACACAATGCCGCCGTACCATTTTTCCAATGGATACGTGAACATGTTCTCGCCGTAGGTGGTGGGCCAATCGGGCACGGACAATCCCGCACCGGCACTGTGCACCAATCCGCCCTTGGCAATCAGCAGCACCGTGCCCACAGCCAGCACCGCGGCCACGCGATGCAGCCAGACCATGGCGCGCGCGCTTTTCATCTGTTCCACCACGCTGCTCATGCCTCGCTCTCCTTCCGTGCGTGGCGCTGCTCATGCTGGCGGCGTTGCTCGGCGACTTCTTCGGGACTCACGGTCTGCGGCAGATAATCCTGCACGGACTCGGGCGAACTGTACTCGTAGGGACCGCGATACACGCGCAGCGGTGCGTCGAAATTTCCATGCGGAGGCGGCGACGGCGTCTGCCATTCCAGCGAATTCGCCCGCCAGGGATTGCGCTTCGCTTTTTGACCCTTGAACCAGCTCCAGAAGAGATTCGCCACGAGAATGAATTGCGCGAAGCCCAGCACGATGGCGTTAATGGTGATGAACTCGTTCATCGGCTGGAAGGGCTTGAGAAAATCGTACACGGTCGGATCGTAAATGCGCCGCATCATGCCGCCCACGCCCAGTATGTGCATGGGGAAAAACGTGCCGTTGAAGGTGATGAAGGTGATCCAGAAATGCAGCTTGCCCAGACGCTCGTTGTACATGCGGCCGGTCATTTTCGGGAACCAGTAGTACAGGCCGGCGAACACCGCGAAGAGACTGCCGCCGAACAGCACGTAGTGAATATGCCCCACGATGAAGTAGGTGTCGTGAATGAACACGTCCACCGGCGTGGAGGCCATGAAAATGCCGCTCAATCCGCCGATCACGAACATGGACACGAAGGCCACCGCGTTGAGCATCGGCGTCACGAATTCCATCTTGCCCCGCCACATCGTCCCCAGCCAGTTGAAGGTCTTGATGGCCGACGGCACCGCGATCACCATCGTGCTCACCATGAAGGTGGTGCCGAGCAGCGGATTCATGCCCGACTGGAACATGTGATGGCCCCACACGATGATGCCGAGAAAGGCGATGGCGATTATGGCAAAGACCATGGCCTTGTAGCCGTACAGCGGCTTGCGCGAAAACGTGGCCAGCACATCCGACACCACGCCCATGCCGGGCAGAATCATGATGTACACGGCGGGATGCGAGTAGAACCAGAACAAATGCTGCCACAGCAGCGGCTGTCCGCCACCGGCCGTGCGCGACATGTCCTTGCCCGTCACCACGAGATGCGCCGGCGTGAAAAAGCTGGTGTGCAGGAAATTGTCCATGAACAGCATGGCCAGCGCGGCGGCCAGCACCGGCGTGCCGATGGTGACGATGATGGCGGTGATGAACACGGCCCACACCGTCATCGGCAACTGAAACATGCCCAGACCAGGCGCGCGCATGTTGAGCACGGTGGTGATGTAATTCACCCCGCCGAGAATGGAGGAGAATCCCGCGAGAAACAACCCGATAATCCACAGCGTCTGTCCCGTGCTGGCGATGGCGCTCAGCGGTGGATAGCCCGTCCAACCCGCGGCGGCCATGCCACCCTCCATGAAAAAGCCGCCCATCATCACCAGACCCGAGAGCGGGTACAGCCAGAACGACACCATGTTGAGAAAGGGAATCGCCATGTCGTCCGCGCCAATCATCAGGGGAACGGCGAAGTTGCCGAACACGCCCACCAGCAGCGGAATGATCACGGCGAAAATCATGATGGTGCCGTGCATGGTGAGCAGCTGCGCGTAAAACTCCGCCGTCACCGCGCCGTCCGCATTCACCCAACTCGCGGGCAGCAGCTTGCCGATCAGAGGAATCGGCTGTCCGGGATAGGCCAACTGCCAGCGGATGAACAGCGCGAAGGCGCCACCGATGAAGAGAAACACGATCGCCGTCACAAGAAATTGCTTGGCGATCATCTTGTGGTCGGTGGAGAAAATGTATTTCCGGAGAAACGATTCGCTGTGCGCGTGTGCGCCCGCGTGATCGTGCGATGCCGTATGTGCTGCTGCGTGCATGTCGTCTCGAACGCTTATGGAGTTTTCTTGACTTCGGTGGAGGTCGGCGCCGGGGACGTGCCGGCCGGAGTCGCGGGAGCCGGAGCCGCCGCGTCCGTAACCGCCGGAGCGGCCGCGGATGCGAGCACGCCGGCGTATTGCTCGTCCATCCAGGTATCGAATTCCTTCTGCGACTGCACGTTCAGCACGGCGCGCATCAGGTAGTGGCCCGAGCCGCACAATTCGGCGCAGGCGATTTCGTATTCACCGGTCTTGCGGCTGTCGAACCACACATCCACCCATTGCCCGGGCACCGCGTCCTGTTTGACGCGCATGTTGGGCAGGAAAAAGCTGTGAATCACGTCCATCGACGACAGCTTGACCACCACGGTTTTGTTCACCGGAATGTGCATGCTGTTGATGGAGGTGAAATCGTCCTTGCCCGCAGGATCGGCGGGATCGATGCCGAAGGGATTCGTGGTGCTCATGAGCGCGGCTTCGCGGCGACCGAACACGCCGTCGGACCCGGGATAGCGGAAATGCCACATGTACGTCTGCCCCATCACTTCCACGGTGAGATCGGGATTGGGTTTTTTCGAGGCGTACTTGATGTCCTCCCAGATGCCATCGCTGTAGAAGGCGAGAAAAAGGAAGAGCGCGAACGGCAGCGCCGTCCACGAAAATTCCAGCACGTTGCTGCCGTGGAAATGGTAGGCCTTCTCGCCCTTGCGCTTCCTGCGATACTTGATGATGAACAGCAGGTAAATGGCGTTGACGAGCACGAAGATGGCGACGGAGATGTAGTAGATCAGGGAGAACAGATGATCGATACCATCACCGAACGCGGAGACGTTTTCCGGTAGCCAATCAAGCATGAGCAATCCACCTCAGGTGCATGGGATGAACGGGATCAAAGTGCGGGTACGAGTTCCGCTTCGGTGTAGGCGCGCGTGCGCGTTTTTGTCGCTTCGCGTTCGGCCTTCACCGCTTCAGGCGTCACGGCGGCGGCGGTGTTGCCCCAACTGCTGCGCACGTAGGTCAGCACGTCGGCGATCTGCTGATCGGAGAGATCGTTTCTCCACGGCTGCATCACACCGTTGTATTTCGTGCCGTTGCGCTCGATGGGGCCCTGGAACCCGTGCAGCACGATACGAATGGCCAGACGCTCGTCGCCCGTGGCCAGCGCCGAGCCCGCCAGCGAAGGATACACGCCCGGTATGCCGGTGCCGCCCATCTGATGGCACACGGCGCATTTGGCATTGAACACCGCGGCGCCGGGTCCACCCGTGCCCGCGGCGATGGCGCCCACCGCCTCGGCGTCGCCCGCGGGATCGCTCCACTCTGGCGGCGTCTCGTCGCGCACAAAGGCGTAGCACCCTCCCAACAACACGGCCGGGAGGAGGAGGAGAATCACGGTACGCCGAAGCTTATCTGGACTGGATAAAGAGAAGCGGAAGAACGCGGATGTGCGTGATGTCATTGCCATGGCTCTCGGATTGCCTGGGATGCAGGTACGACGATCAGTGAATTCAATATGGCAAGCTACGGAATCCCTGAAGCGCTTGTCAAGAGTTTTTTCTTTTTTTGGAGAAAATGTTTTTTTCTCGGACATGCGGGCCGCATTCTCCCGCGTCCCCGCGCCCTGCGCCGGGGCCCCGCCGGCATTGCCACGGAAGCGCTTCCCATGCTTGCGCCTCCCGCGCGGAGTTGCCGGGCACCCGCTGCGGGAAATTATCTCCGTGTTCGCGGTGTTGTCGGAGGCGGTACTGTTCCGAAGCCGAGGATTGCACGCATGTCCGTTTCTTTTCCCCGTTCCATCATGTGGTTTCGGCGCGATCTGCGTCTGGACGACAACACCGCGCTCGCCGAAGCCACGCGCCAATCGGGCGAGGTGCTGCCCGTGTTCGTATTCGACAGCGGCATACTCGATGCGCTGCCGCTGCGCGACGACCGCCGCGTCACCTTCATACACGATTCCGTGCGCGCACTGCGCGAGGATATGCTGCGCCTGGGCTCCGATCTCGTGGTGCTGCACGGCGACCCGCGCGTGCTCCTGCCCGAACTCGCGCGGCGCGTCGACGCACAGGCCGTGTTCACCAATCGCGATTACGAACCCGCGGCAAAGCGGCGCGATGCCGATGTGCACGCGCGCCTGACGGCGATGGGAAAAGCATTGCGCGATTACAAGGATCAGGTGGTGTACGAGGGAATGGAACTGCGCACCGGCGGCGGTGAGCCCTATCGCGTGTTCACTCCGTGGAAAAAGGCCTGGCTGCGCCGTCTGGATGAGGACACGCTCCAGGGTCCCCCGCCTCTGGGCGAACGCCGCATGGATGAGCGCGCACTGATGGGCGTGGACAAGTTGCGGGAAACGGGCATGGCGTGGGACCTCGACGCGCTGGGCTTTACCCGCGCGACGCTGAGCCAGCCCGCGGGCAGCGAGGGCGCCAGGCGCATGCTCGGAGACTTCCTTCCGCGCGTGAGCCGCTACAGGGACGAGCGCGACTTCCCGGCCCTGGGCGCCACCTCCGGACTATCCACGCATCTGCGTTTCGGCACCATCTCCGTGCGCACGCTGATGCGCGCCGCCCTCGACAACGCCTCGCCGGGCGCCGACACCTGGCTGTCGGAGCTGATCTGGCGCGAATTTTATCAGATGATTCTCGACCAGTTTCCGCATGTGGAGCACGGCGCCTTCCGGCCCGAGTACGACGCGTTGCACTGGCCGGGCGGGGACGAGCATTTCGCCGCATGGTGCGAAGGACGCACCGGGTATCCCCTGGTGGATGCCGCGATGCGCGCCTTCCGGGCCACGGGATGGATGCACAATCGCTTGCGCATGGTGGTGGCGATGTTCCTCACCAAGGATTTGCTGGTGGATTGGCGCCGCGGGGAGCGGTACTTCGCCGAGCGCCTGCTGGATTTCGATCTCGCGTCCAACAACGGCGGCTGGCAGTGGTCCGCTTCCACCGGTGTGGACGCGGCACCGTATTTCCGAGTGTTCAATCCCGTGTTGCAATCGCGCCGCTTCGATCCCGATGGCGCTTTCATCCGTGAGCACGTCCCCGAGCTGCGCGGCTTTTCGGACAAGCACATCCACTGGCCGCACGATGCCGACATGTTCACCCGGAGCGCGGCGCGCTGCCGGCTTGGCGAGGATTATCCCCATCCCATCGTGGACCACGCGCTGCAAAAGGAGCAGGCGATAGAGATGTTCAAGCAGGCCAGCCCGCGCGGGGGGTGATACGGGCGTAGCGTCAACCAAGGAAGAGGATTGGCTCGAGGCCGTGGGGTGTGGCCGAGCTCGAGTACCACTTCACAGCAGTGGTGCTTGCGCTCCCCCCTACGCAATGTGCCCGCACCGATGGAGCGTACAGGGACGCTCCCGATGCGGGCACAGGCGCGGAGGGTGTAAACTCAGGCCTGCTGACGCTTCAGCCAGCCGTTGTACATCCACATGCTGAACGCCGACACGAGTCCGATGGCCATGAGCACCACCCACCCCATGGCGTTGTAGGTGGGATCGAGTTCCAGAAGACCATTGTCCAGCGTCGTGGCATTCTTGCACATGATCTCGTTGAAAATCGCCGCGCCCGCGGGTCCACCAATAAGCGAACCGATGGCCATGGGCAGATTGGCATAGCCGAGGAACAGTCCTTCCTGTCCCTTCGGCGCCAGCGCGCCGATGTACTCGTAGGTGCGTGCGGAGGTGAACAATTCGCCGAAGGCGATCATCGCCACCGTCAGCACGATGAACAGCGAGCCGATGGGCAGCAGATTCCACATTTCCGTGCGCACGCCGCCGGCCATGAACACCGGCACAAGGTTGATCAACATCGACAGACCGATGATGATGATACCCACGATGATGGAATTGATGGGCTTCATCTTGCCGAAGGTCTTGGTGATCAGCAACTGGAAGAACACGATGGTGAAGGGATTCGCCATGGTGTAAATGTCCACGGCCGGATCGGTTTCCACCACTTTCTTCAGATACAGCGGCAGCACGTTGTACACCTGACTGTAAATGAAGAAGAAGCCGCTGCTCACCACGAGAAACAGCGCGAAGCGCACATTCTTGAGCACCAGCACCATGTCGAGCAGAATGCGGCCCACGTTGCGGCGTCCCGCGCGGTTGCGCCGCGCTTCGATATCCTCGGGTGCGTCGCGGTAGAGGAAGAGCACGACGAAAAACGCCACCACCGAGCAGCCCACGGCCACGGCGAAAATGAAGCTGAGGTCGTAGGTGGTGCGCACGTAGTAGCTGATGCCGCGGCCAACCAACGATCCGATATTGATCACCATGTAGAAAATGCCGAAGGCCAGCGTGGCCCTTCCGGCGGCGGTTTTCTGCACCGTGCCCGAAATGCAGGGCTTGATCACCGAACCACCCAGGCCGATGATGACGATACCCATGAGCACCGGTACCAGCACGCCCGCGCCGGCGGTCACCTGATCCGACACCATTTCGCTCATCACCTGTCCGCCCAGCCACACGGGATAGCCCATGAGGAAGTAGCCGGCGGCGAGCAGCACGAAAGCGGTGAGCAGCGCGCGCTTGAATCCCACCTGATCGGCAATGGTGCCGGAGAGAATGGGCAGGAAGTACACCAGCGTCCAGAGAATGCCGTTGAGCGTGCTGGGCCAGTACGAGCCGAGGCCAAGCTGCCCGAGGTACAGCACCACGAAGCTGGCCATGGCGTAGTACGCCGCGCGTTCGAAAAGTTCGGTGAGATTCGCCGTCCAGAAGGTGACAGGAAATTTCTCCTGCGTGGCGGCGGGGGTTGTCGGTGTGGGTTGAGCCATCGATGATTCCTCGTTGATTCCTCGTTGAAGAAACGATCGGATAAGGTAGCGATTTTCTCCGGAATAGGGAATATGATACTCCGTATTGAGCGGACCGGGTGAGCGGGCCGGCCGCCTCAACATCGTCGACGCCGACAGGTCTCACGCGAAGCCGCGAGGATGCGAAATATAGCTGACACACCGTTCGCAGCATTCTTCAATGATGGCGAAGCCCCGGTGTTTTCCGTGGCAGGCGAAGCCCACAAACCGGAAAGAAATATTTCCAGTTTTGCTCCTATCCGGCAAAAATAATTACCGGTTTCACTCGGCGAAGTTCACCCCCTCCCTATCTCCCCCTGACTTCGCCATTGCAGCATCCGAGACACGGGAAGGAAGCACAATTTCCTCCTCGCTGCGGCTCATTGAATCGCGAAACGTGACAACACCCTCCCGTCTCATTGCGACTCTGCTTCTCTGCGACCTTGCGTTCCATTCTCCTGAAG
>JAMIQH010000073.1:0-3795 GCA_035914695.1 Bacteroidota bacterium
TACCGGCGTCACACGCAAATCCTCGATGGTGAAATTGACCGGCACGGTGCGGTTGAAATCGGCCGAGGAAATGTACGTCATCGTCGCCGGCATGCTGATGCTGGGTTTCGCCGGAGAGAAATATTCCGAGAAGGTGTACTCCGGATGATCCGCGAAGACGAGGTATTGATCAGGATCGAGTCCGGTAATGGAGTACCAGCCCGTGCTGTCGGTAATGGCGTAGCCCGCGATGGCGCCGGTCTGTTCGCGCTGCGCGAAGATCAAGGCGCCGGCCAGCGGCGTGCGCGAACCGCCACGTTTCACCGTGACCTGTCCGTAGAAGCTGCCGATTCCGCTGCGCTGCGTGCTCGGAAGCACGAAATCGTAATTCTTGGTGCCCAGCGGTGTGATATTGTCGCTCTCGCGGAAATTGTAGCTGCCACCCGAAGAGTGATAGTACTGCGGCGCGAGACGAGAATCCATGGGGATGGCCAGCAGGGCGGAAGGCGGCGCTTCGGGAAGATTGTCGAAGATGAAGACACCGTTGGTGTCGGTCACCACGGAACGATATTTCCGATAGGTATGTCCGCCACCCGTGCCGCGCTTGAGTTCGGTATCGATCAGAATAATCGTGGCCTGCTTGCTCACACCGGACGCCTGACTGTACACCTGTCCAACCAGCTTGTTGTTGGTGGTGGAAACAGGCGAGAGCGTGTAACTCATCGTGATGCCATTGGCGATGCGCACCGCGCGCGCCTGCATGGCATTGGTCTGATCGTCGTTGAAGGCGCGGAGGAATTCGTCCTTCTCCACTATCGTGTAATAGTCGCGGCCCACGGGGAGATAGGCGAGGAATTCGCCTTTGAAATCCGTGTACACCACCGTGTCGACGATGGATTCGCGCCAGTTGTTGCTGTTCTCCTGCCAGAGCGCGTTCACACGCGTGGTGTCGCCGATATGGATGAAGTCCTCTTTGCGGATGAAGGTGACCTTCGCATCGCGCAGGGGAACCTCGAACTCGTCGCGCACACGTCCCACCACCGGAGCAATCGTACCCGGTGCGGAGAAGAGGTAGAACTCGTAGCGCAGTTCACGATTGGGGAGCAGTGAGCGCTCGAGTGCCGAACTCAGGGAGTTGGCATTGATGTAGAACTGCGGGAGATATCTGCCATCGGGCGGTTCGGCGTACGCGTAGATGCGGCCGGCCTGCACATTTTCCAGAACGAATTCGCCATTCTCGTCGGTGCGGGTTTCGGACAGCAGGTTCCGCCCCTGACTCACCGTCCAGAATCGCACGATGGTGTTGGGAATGGGATCGTTGCTCAGTGCTTTCACAAAGCCACGGATGGTGCCGGGCTGATCCACCACGGTCAGGTCGAACTCCTGCACCGCACGCGCGCCGGTCTTCATGTCCGTGGCCTGCAACGTGACCTTGGAGCGACCCACCTGATTCGGCACCCAATACAGATAGGACGGTCCCAGGGCGATGTTGTGAACCGTCATGCCTTCGGGTACCTCGCCGATCAGCATGAGCGAAATATTGGAAACGTCGCTCTGGTTGAAGGTCGGTGTGTAGAAGTACTCGTTGTTCGCAAGCGCGGTCGAGCGGGGAATGGACGTGAACTGCAGTCCGCTCGCAGGGGGCAGCACCGTCACGGATGTGTAAGCGGTTGCGCGCTTGCCAGCGGAGTAGTGCGCCACCACGGCGTACTCGTAGGATTTCCCCGCCTGCGCGGTGTAGTCCGTGAATTGCACCGACGTGCCGTCGTAAATCTGCCCGATGGTGATGTCCGGCGTATCGTAGCCGCGCTTGATGTCGAAATTCGACGGGAAGTATCCCGAAGGAATAACCCAGCGCAACACAACGTGGCCGTTGTAGTTCACCTCGGCGGTGAGCTGCTGCACGGGCGGAAGCTGCTGAGAGTACAGCGGGCCTGCCAGCGCGAGCAGTGTCACGAACAGCAATATGGACGGCGTGTGCTTCAATTCAGATGGACCTGAAAATACCTCTGAAAATTACGCGTTTGCTCCGAGGAATGCAACGAAAGACAAGGTTAAAAATGGGTTAATTGCTTCAATAATTCCATACCATTTTCATGCCAAAATCCATACCCCAAACGAGAGTGAACCGGGGGGATTTCGTCACGAACGTCGGAATGTTGACGCCGCCGGGCCGTCGATCGACGGCGGGTTGGCGTTACATCATGCCCAGTTTTTTCATGCGCTCGACCAGCGTCGTGCGCTTGAGGCCGAGTATGCGCGCGGCTTCGGTCTTGTTGCCGTCCGTATGGCGCAGGACGAAATTGATGTGCTCCTTCTCCACGTCCATCAGCGAGGCGAGACGCTGCGGGCCTTTGAGCGACACTTCGAACTCTCCGGGAGCGCCGCGCTGTTGGGACGCGTTCATCTCCACGTAGTCGGTGGGCAGCATGCGCGTGGTCAGCGTCTCCTCGCGCGCCTGGGCCAGCATGCGATTGACGAGATTTTCCAACTCGCGCACATTGCCGTTCCATGCCTGCCGCTGCAGCCATTCCACCAGATCGGTGGAAATCCCTCGAACGGGAGAGGCATGCCGTTCGGCGTAGCGAGTGATGAAGAACTGCACGAGTTCGGGAATGTCGGCCACGCGCTCGCGCAGCGGCGGCACGGTGATCGGTATGACATTCAGGCGATAGAATAAATCCTGTCGGAAGCGTCCGGCCGCGATTTCCTCGAGCAGCACCTTGTTCGTGGCGCAGATGATGCGCACATCGGCGAGACGGGTTTTGGTGTCGCCCACGCGACGAAATTCGCCTTCCTGCAGCACGCGCAGCAGTTTCGCCTGAAACGCCAGCGAGGTGTTGGAGATTTCGTCGAGAAACAGGGTGCCATGATCGGCTTCCTCGAACAGGCCGGGTTTGTCGGCGATGGCTCCGGTAAAGGCCCCGCGCTTGTAGCCGAAAAGTTCACTTTCCAGCAGGGTGTCGGGCAGGGCGCCGCAGTCCACTGCCACGAAACGCTTGTCCTTGCGCGCGCCATTGAAGTGAATGGCTTTCGCAATCAATTCCTTGCCCGTGCCGCTTTCACCCGAAATCAATACGGCGCCTTCGCTCTGAATGGCGGCCTGGGTTTCGGAGAACAGCCGTTGCATGGGCGCGCTGCTTCCGATAATGTTTTCGAATCCGTAGCGCTGCTGCACCGCGCGGCGCAAATACACGTTTTCCTGCTTGAGCTGCTCGTGCAACCGCGCGTTTTCAATCGCGATGCTGGCCAGATGGGCGAAGGCTTCGAGGAATTCCACATCCGGTTCGGAGAAGCCCATCGCCGCCTGCGCATCGGCGCGCGAATCCACATACACCGTGCCGACCACTTCGTCGCGCACGCGCATGGGGACGCAAATCAGCGAGTGAATGTGGAAATTCACCACGGACTCGCGATTGCGAAAGGCCTCGTCCTGCGAGGTATCGGACACGATGATCGGTTTCCCCGCGTGCAGCACGTCGCGCAGAATCGAGAGACTGATTTCGGTGGCGTCGCTGATGGTTTCCTTTTCCACATTGCGCGACACTTTGAGCTGCAACTGATCCTGCTCGATGAGGAAAATCAATCCCCGCTCGCCGTTCATGGCGCGCAAGGCGCTGTCCATGATCGTGTCGAGCAGTACATTCAGATCCAGCACCGAAGTTATGTTGCGCGCCACGTCGTAGAGTGTGCGCAGATTCTGCTCGCGAATGGCGACGAGCGAACCCGGCGAGTCCGTACGATGACTGAGCGCAAAGTCGCGGACAATGGCGGCATTGACCTGCACCTGCTCGAGGAAGGTGCGGTACAACTGCG
>JAMIQH010000074.1:0-12383 GCA_035914695.1 Bacteroidota bacterium
GATCGCTCTCGTCGCACAGCGTGTCGCCGGTTTTGGTGAATTTCAGCCCGATCGCCGCGCAAATGTCGCCGGTGTAGGCGGTCTCCACATCCTCGCGATGATTCGCGTGCATGCGGAGAATGCGGCCGAGTCGCTCTTTCTTGCCACTGATCGAATTGTGCACGTACGAGCCGGCATTGACCACGCCCGAGTACACGCGGAAGAAAATC
Source organism: Bacteroidota bacterium (assembly GCA_035914695.1). Lineage (GTDB taxonomy): Bacteria > Bacteroidota > Ignavibacteria > SZUA-365 > SZUA-365 > JAOSJT01. The sequence continues at coordinate 210 of JAMIQH010000074.1, forward strand.
AACTTGCCGACATAAGGATCGGTGGCCACCTTGAAAGCCAGAGCCGAGAATTTCTCATCGTCGGCGGGACGGCGCTCGACCTTGTCGGACATATTCTTGTGGTGACCCACCGTATTGCCCACATCAACGGGCGAAGGAAGGAAATCCACCACGGCGTCGAGCAACTTCTGCACGCCCTTGTTCTTGAAGGACGACCCGCAGAGCACCGGCACAATCACCATTTCCAGCGTGGCGCGGCGCAGCACGGCATACACTTCCGTCGGGCTGATTTCCTCGCCGTCGAGATACTTCACCAGCAGCGAATCGTCCACCTCGGCCACGGCTTCGAGCATCTTGGTGCGATACTCATGCGTGATTTCCTTGAGGTCGGCCGGAATTTCGATTTCCTCCCACGACCCGCCGAGGTTGTCCTCGTGGTAGATGCGGGCCTGCATGGTGATCAGGTCGATGATGCCAACGAAGGTTTCGCCCTGGCCGATGGGCAGCACGATGGGGATGGCGTTCGCGCCGAGGCGCGTGCGCATCATCTCCACGGCATTGAAGAAATCCGCGCCCACGCGGTCCATCTTGTTGACGAAGGCGATGCGGGGCACGCGATACTTGTCGGCCTGGCGCCAGACGGTCTCGGATTGCGGTTCGACGCCACCGACGGCGCAGAACAGCGCGACGGCGCCGTCCAGCACGCGAAGGGCGCGCTCCACTTCCACGGTGAAATCAACGTGTCCCGGCGTATCGATGATATTGATGCGATTATTCCGCCAGAAACAGGTCGTAGCGGCGCTGGTAATGGTGATACCGCGCTCTTTTTCCTGCTCCATCCAATCCATGGTTGCCGCGCCGTCATGCACTTCACCCATGCGGTGCAGCACACCCGTATAGAAGAGGATGCGCTCCGTGGTAGTGGTTTTACCGGCATCGATGTGGGCCATGATGCCGATATTCCGCGTTCGATCGAGTGTATATTCCCGTTTGGCCATTATTCCTGATTATCCAATCGTGCTTCGCTTACCACTTGAAGTGGGCGAAGGCCTTGTTCGACTCCGCCATGCGGTGGACGTCGTCTTTTTTCTTGATGGCGCCACCTTCGTTGTTGGCGGCGGAGATGAGTTCGGATGCGAGACGACGCATCATGGATTTATCGCTGCGCGAGCGGGCGGCGTTGAGCAGCCAGCGAATCGACAGCGCGGTGCGGCGCTCGGGGCGCACTTCCATGGGCACCTGATACGTGGCGCCACCGACGCGGCGGGCGCGCACTTCAATCACCGGCTGCGCATTGAACAGCGCCTTGCGAAACACTTCGTAGCCGTTCTGATTCGTGCGGCGCTCGATTTCCCCCATCGCCCCGTAGAGAATACGGCGGGCGGTGTTCTTCTTGCCATGCAGCATGATGCTGTTGACGAAGCGGGACACGAGAATATCGTTGAACTTGGGATCCGGGCTGAGGATGCGGCGTACTGCGCGTCTTTTTCTCATGATGCTCTAATCTCGGTGTTGCTGATTACGATTTCGGACGCTTGGCGCCGTACTTGGAACGACCCTGACGGCGGGACTCGACGCCCTGTGTGTCGAGCGTGCCACGGATGATGTGATAGCGCACACCAGGCAAGTCCTTCACACGGCCGCCGCGGATCAGCACAATCGAATGCTCCTGCAGATTGTGACCTTCACCCGGGATGTACGCCGTCACTTCCTGCGTATTCGACAAACGAATACGGGCAACCTTGCGAAGCGCGGAATTCGGCTTCTTCGGTGTCGTGGTGTACACACGCGTGCACACGCCGCGCTTCTGCGGGCAGGCATCGAGTGCCGGTGCTTTCTTCTTCGCCTTGACGACGGTTCTGCCTTTACGTACGAGCTGACTGATCGTGGGCACGGTTACTGTCCTTTTCTGGAGAACTGAAAATGGCCTTGCAAATCGCAAGAACTCACAAGAGCTTGTAAATGTACAGATAATTCCAATCTTTGTCAAGGGTAAGCGGGTCTGGGATGAAGATTTCTTCCCGCGCACCGCAACCGATGCGCGGGAATCCCTTCAAATCACCCCAATCCGGCCCCTGACTACTGCATCGACGGAACGAACTGCGTGCTCGCCATTTCTGCTTCGCTCGCTTCGTCGGCCGATGTCACGACGATATTCTTGAATTTCTTCAGACCGGTACCCGCGGGGATCAGGTGACCGATGATGACGTTTTCCTTCAATCCGACAAGATCGTCCACCTTGCCGGCAATAGCCGCTTCGGTGAGAACCTTGGTCGTTTCCTGGAACGAGGCCGCGGAAATGAAGCTTTCCGTGGTCAACGAGGCCTGCGTGATACCGAGAAGAATCGGCTCGTAGCTCGCGGGCTCCGCTTCGCGGTACTCGGGGGCCAGCTTGCCTTTCTTCTTCAGCTCGAATCCGATCTCGCGCACCTTTTTCTTCGACACGGTCTGGCCTTTCTTGAATTTCGTGTCGCGCTTGTCGGTGATCACCACCTTGTCGTCGAGTTCCGCATTCTCCTCGACTACGCGGAAACGCTCCACGATGTCGCCTTCGAGGAATTGCGTATCGCCCGGCCAGATCACACGCACTTTCTGCAACATCTGACGCACAATGGCCTCGATGTGCTTGTCGTTGATCTTCACACCCGGCATGCGATACACTTCCTGGATCTCATTCACCAGATATTCCTGCACCTTGCCGGCGCCGGCAATGCGCAGAATGTCGTGCGGATTGATCGAACCATCAGTCAGCCGTTCGCCCGCTTTCACCGCGTCGCCGTCCTGAATCAGCACGTGGCGACCGATGGGCGCGAGATAGGTGCGCACGTCGCTGCCGTCGTGGCTGGTGACGATGATTTCGCGGGAACCGCGCTTCTGCGAACCAAAGGACACGATACCGTCGATTTCGGACACGATGGACGGATTCTGCGAACTGCGCGCCTCGAACAACTCGGTCACGCGCGGCAGACCGCCGGTGATGTCGCGGGTCTTGCCGATTTCACGCGGGATTTTCACGAGCACCGCGCCGGCAATGATGCGCTGGCCGTCTTCCACGGTGAGGTTGGCGCGCACCGGCGTGTTGTACTCCGCGAGCACATGCCCGGTCTCGTCCACGATTTGAATGCGGGGGTTGAGCGATTTATCCTTGGACTCGCTCACCACCTTCTGAATGTGACCCGTCTGTTCGTCCGGCTCTTCCCGGAACGTGCGGCCTTCGTACAAATCGGCGAAGCGCACGCGGCCAGGATACGCGGCGATGATGATCGCGTTGTACGGATCCCATTCGTACAGCACCTCGCCACGCGCGACGCTCTGCCCCTCCTGCACCAACAGCGTGGAGCCATAGGGGATGTCGTATTTGGTGAGAATGCGGTTGTCGGAATCCAGAATATTCAGCACGCCATTGCGATTCACGCAGATCACGCGGTCTTCGGTGTCGTCTTGGTACACCACCGTGCGGATACCGTCGAATTGCACCGTGCCGTCGAAGCGCGTTGCAATCTGCGACTGCGCGGCGATGCGGCTGGCCGTACCACCGATGTGGAAGGTGCGCAGGGTAAGCTGCGTACCCGGCTCGCCGATGGACTGCGCGGCGATGATGCCCACGGCCTCGCCCACGTCGACCAGACGGCCGGTGGTGAGGTTGCGACCGTAGCAGCGTGCGCACACACCATGACGGGCTTCGCAGGTGAGCACCGAGCGAATGACCACCGACTCGATGGAGGTGGCGGAAATCGCTTCGGCGTGTTTCTCCGTGATCATGTCGCCGGCATACACCAGCAATTCACCACTGATGGGATCCTTCACGTCGTAAAGCGACACGCGGCCGAGAATGCGCTCGGACAGCGGCTCCTTGATGTCCTCACCTTCCTTCAACGCTTCGACCTCAACGCCACGAATGGTGTTGCAGTCGAACTCCGTCACGGCCACATCCTGCGCCACGTCCACCAGACGACGGGTGAGATAGCCGGCGTCGGCGGTTTTCAACGCGGTATCGGCCAGACCCTTGCGGGCGCCGTGCGTGGAGATGAAGTACTCGAGCACCGACAGTCCGTCGCGGAAATTCGCGGTGATCGGGTTTTCAATGATTTCGCCCGTGGAACCGGTCAAGCTCTTCTGCGGCTTGGCCATCAGACCACGCATGCCGGCCAGCTGACGCACCTGCTCTTTCGAACCGCGGGCGCCCGAGTCCATCATCATGTACAGCGAGTTGAAGCCCTGACGGCTCTTCTGCAAGGTATCGAACAACTTGTCGGCCACGCGGTTCGTGGTGCGCGTCCAGATGTCGATAACCTTGTTGTAGCGCTCGCCGTTGGTGATGAAGCCCATCTGATACTGGCGCAGAATGTTCTCGACATCCTTCTGGGCCTTCTCGATCAGCAGGTTTTTCTCTTCGGGGATTTCCACGTCCGAAATGCTGATGGACAACCCGCCCTTCGTGGCGTAGTAGAAGCCCATGTCCTTGAGATCGTCGAGGAAACGCGTGGTGAGCAAATTGCCGCTCTTGTGGAAAATCTGGCCAATAATCTGCACCAGGCGGCGCTTGGTGAGAATCTCGTTGATGTAACCGACGTTTCTCGGCACGATGCGGTTGAACAGGATACGGCCCATCGTGGTGTCCACGATTTGCATGCCGGTTTTTCCTTCGGCGAATTCATCGGGTGTGGCCGGAACGCGCACTTTCACGCGGGCATGCAGCGCCACACGACCCTGATCGTAGGCGATGACCGCTTCGTCCATGGATGCGAACACCATGCCCTCGCCCTTGTCGCCCGGCAGCGCCTTGGTGATGTAGTAGCAACCCAGCACCATCTCCTGGTTGGGAATGGAGATGGGATTGCCGTTCTGCGGCGACAGGATATTGTGCGACGACAGAAGGAGTATGCCCGCCTCGAGCTGCGCATCGAAGGACAGCGGCACGTGTACCGCCATCTGATCGCCGTCGAAATCGGCGTTGAACGCGGTACACACGAGCGGGTGCAAACGGATGGCCTTACCCTCGACGAGCAAGGGCTGGAAGGCCTGAATGCCAAGTCGATGCAGCGTGGGCGCGCGGTTGAGCAGCACTGGATGTCCGTCGATGATTTTCTCGAGAATATCCCAGACCTCGGGGCCCTTTTTATCCACAACCTTCTTCGCGCTCTTCACCGTTTTCACGATGCCGCGCTCGATCAGCTTGCGAATGATGAAGGGCTTGAACAGCTCCACCGCCATGTCCTTGGGCAGACCGCATTGATGCAGACGCAACTCCGGACCCACCACGATCACCGAGCGGCCGGAGTAGTCCACGCGCTTTCCGAGCAGGTTCTGGCGGAAGCGGCCCTGCTTGCCTTTGAGCATGTCGCTCAATGATTTCAGCGCGCGGTTGTTGTCGCTGCGCACCGAATTCACGCGACGGCTGTTGTCGAACAGCGAATCCACCGCCTCCTGCAACATGCGCTTCTCATTGCGGAGAATCACCTCCGGTGCCTTGATATCGATGAGACGCTTGAGGCGGTTGTTGCGAATGATGACGCGGCGGTACAGATCGTTGAGATCGGACGTGGCGAAACGGCCACCTTCGAGCGGCACCAACGGGCGCAACTCGGGCGGAATCACCGGAATCACATCCAGCACCATCCACTCGGGACGGTTGATGTATTCGGTTTCGCGCTTGTTCTGGAAAGCCGTCACCACGCGCATGCGTTTGATGGCCTCATGACGCTTCTGCTGCGAAGTTTCCACGCGAATCTGATAGCGGAGATGGTCCGCCAGTTTCTCGATGTCCACCAGGCGCAGCAGGGCCTTGATGGCCTCGCCGCCGATATAGGCCACGAACTTGTTGGGATCGTCGTCGTCGAGTTCGCGATTGCCTTCGGGCAGCGTGTCGAGCACATCGAGGAACTCCTCCTCGGTGAGCAGGCTGATGTCGTTGCGGAACATCGCCTTGTCCACCTTGTCCTCGCTGTCCATCTCCGGCAGCTCGTCGTCGAGATGCTGGAAGGGTTTCGGGAAACTCGTCGGACCGGGATTGATCACCACGTAGTTTTCGTAGTAGATGATCTTTTCCAATTCCTTCGACGAGATGCCGAGCAGGTTCGCGATCTTACTGGGCAGTGAACGGAAGTACCAGATGTGCACCACGGGCACGGCGAGTGAGATATGGCCCATGCGCTCGCGGCGCACGGACTTCTGCGTCACCTCGACGCCACAGCGGTCGCAGATGATTCCTTTGTAGCGAATGCGTTTGAATTTCCCGCAATGGCATTCCCAGTCACGGACCGGCCCGAAAATCTTCTCACAGAACAGACCATCCTTTTCGGGACGGAAGGACCGGTAGTTGATGGTTTCGGGTTTGGTAACCTCGCCATAGGATCGGGACAATATGGCATCCGATGAGGCAAGACTCACCGAGATGCGGGTGAAGTTCTTTTTTACAGCTTCCTGCGGTTTGAAAGGCATCGTCTATCTCCAATCATTTCGTATTCGATTGTCGGGAAGAACCGTTGTCGCTCGATCGGTGTGTTGTCACTCGATCTTCATCTCCAGGCCGAGTCCCTGCAGCTCACGGACGAGCACGTTGAAGGACTCGGGCACATTGGGTTCGGGCAGGTTCTCACCCTTGACGATGGCTTCGTACACCTTGGCGCGGCCCTGCACGTCGTCGCTCTTCACCGTCAGGATTTCCTGCAGCACATGCGCGGCACCGTAGGCCTCGAGCGCCCACACTTCCATCTCTCCGAAGCGCTGGCCACCGAATTGTGCCTTGCCACCGAGCGGTTGCTGCGTGATGAGACTGTACGGGCCGATGGAACGGGCGTGAATCTTGTCGTCCACCAGGTGGGACAGTTTGAGCATGTAAATGTAGCCCACGGTCACCTGCTGATCGAACTTCTCGCCGGTGCGGCCGTCGAACAAGTCGATTTTGCCGGAAGCATTCAGGCCCACCGACTCCATGAGTTCCTGAATCTCTTCCCATTTCGCGCCGTCAAAAATCGGCGATGCGAAGCGTACGTCGTTGCCGAGGCGGCGTGCCACCCAGCCGAGCGCGGTTTCGTACAACTGGCCGAGGTTCATGCGCGACGGTACGCCCAGCGGATTGAGTACGATGTCGACCGGCGTGCCATCGGAGAGATACGGCATGTCCTGCACGGGGACGACATTCGACACGACGCCCTTGTTTCCGTGGCGGCCGGCCATTTTATCGCCGATGGAAAGCTTGCGCTTCTTGGCGACGTACACCTTCGCGAGTTGCACGATGCCGGGCTGCAGTTCGTCGCCCATCTGAATCTTGCCGCGCTCGCGCTTGTAATCCTCTTCCAGATCGCGACGCGCGTACTTGTGATTGTCGTACATGCGCTGCAACAAGGCGTTGGTGCGCTTGGATTCGACCCAGGGTTGCGTGGGATCCAGAAGGTCGAGCTGATCGATCACGTTGAAGAAGGTCTCGTCGCTCACCGTCGTTCCGCCACGGAGCACGCTGCTGCCCTGCAGGTCGCGCACGCCGAGCAGTTTCTCGCCCTTGAGCAAGGTGGTCAGTTTCTTCGCGAACAATTCCACCAAATCCTTGCGGCGCCTGTCAAAGGTGCTCTCCAGCACTTCGAGGCGGCGCTTCTCTTCCTTCTTCGTGTCGATTTCGCGCTTCTTGCGGCTGAACAGCTTGGTCTTGATCACCACACCCTTCATTCCGGGAGGCGCCTTGAGGGAGGCGTCTTTCACGTCGCCCGCCTTGTCGCCGAAGATGGCCTTGAGCAGCTTCTCCTCGGGCGTCGGATCGGATTCGCCCTTGGGCGTGATTTTTCCGATAATGATGTCGTTTTCGCGAACTTCGGCGCCCACGCGCACGATGCCGTTTTCGTCGAGATCCTTGGTGGCTTCCTCGCTGACGTTCGGAATTTCACGCGTGAGTTCCTCTTCGCCGCGCTTGGTGTCGCGTACTTGCAGCTCGAACTCTTCGATGTGAATGGAGGTGAACACATCCTCCGCCACGAGGCGCTCGCTCACGATGATGGCGTCTTCGAAATTGTACCCGCGCCACGGCATGAAGGCCACCAGCACATTGCGTCCGAGCGCCAACTCGCCGCTTTCGGTGGAACTGCCGTCGGCCAGCACGTCGCCTTTCTTGAACTTCGCTGCCGGGCGCACCGCGGGACGCTGATTGACGCAGGTGTCCTGGTTGGTGCGGAAGAACTTCGTCAGTTCGTATTCCACCACGCCGTCGTTGTCGAAAGCCACGAGGCGGTCGTCGTTCGAACGGCCGAGATCATATTGCACGCGGATGCGCGTGGCATCCACGAACAACACGCGACCGTCGTGCTCGGCGATGACCATGGCGTGGGAATCGCGTGCAACCTTTTCTTCCAGACCGGTACCGACCACCGGCGCCTGCGGACGCAACAGGGGCACGCCCTGGCGTTGCATGTTCGAGCCCATGAGCGCGCGGTTGGCATCGTCGTGCTCGAGGAAGGGAATGAGCGCGGCGGCGGGGCTCACGATTTGATTCGGCGCCACGTCCATGTACGTCACTTCACTGGGTTCGACAATGGGGAAATCGCCGCGCAGTCGGCTCTTGACGCGGGCAAGCATGAAGGTGCCGTCGGGATTGAGCGGCGCATTCGCCTGCGCGATCACGACCTCGTCCTCTTCCTCCGCTGTGAGGTACACCACATCCGTCGAAACTTTGCCGTCGCGCACCACGCGGTACGGCGTTTCGATGAAACCGAAGTCGTTGATGCGCGCGTGAATGCACAGTGAGGAGATCAGACCGATGTTCGGACCTTCGGGCGTTTCAATCGGACACAGACGTCCGTAGTGCGTGTAATGCACGTCGCGCACCTCGAAGCCGGCGCGTTCGCGGGTGAGACCGCCGGGACCGAGCGCCGACATACGACGCTTGTGCGTCAACTCCGACAGCGGGTTGGTCTGGTCCATGAACTGCGACAACTGATTGGTGCCGAAGAAGGCATTCACCACGCTGGTGATGGTGCGGGCGTTCACGAGTTCGGCGGGCGTGAAATTCTCCACGTCGCGAATGTTCATGCGCTCTTTGATCGTGCGTGCCATGCGCGACACACCCACGTTGTACTGCGCCGCGAGTTGCTCGCCCACGGTGCGCACGCGGCGGTTGCCGAGATGGTCGATATCGTCCACCGGCTGCTGCCCCTGCAGCAAATCGATGAGGTAGCGCACGATGGCCACAATGTCTTCGCGCGTAAGCGTGGTGACATCCGGATCGATGCCGACACCGAGTTTGGAATTGAGGCGGTAGCGGCCCACGACACCGAGGTCGTAGCGCTTCGGATTGAAGAACAAGCGCTCGATGAGGCCTTTGGCGGTCTCGAGATCGGGCGCTTCGCCCGAACGCAGCTGCTTGTAAATCATTTCGAGCGCTTCCTGGTCGTTGCTCGCCTCATCCTTGCTGATGGTATTGGCGATGACCAGCGCGTTCTCGTTGTCGGACTTGTACACGCGTACTTCACCCACGTTGTGCGCGCGGATGCTGGAGACGATGTCCTCGTCGAGGATGGTGTCTTTTTTGACGAGAAGTTCGCCGTTGTCCAGATCCACCACTTCCTCGCAGATACCGCGGCCGTACATGGCTTCGATATCCTTGCTGTTGATGTCGATGACTTCGACGAGGTCGAAGAGTTCGAGCAATTCGCGATTGGAGGAATAGCCGAGGGCGCGCAGGAGTGTGGTGACGGGGAATTTCTTTTTCCGGTCGATGTAGGCGTACATCACCTGATTGATGTCCGTGGCGAATTCAACCCAGGAGCCGCGGAAGGGGATGATGCGGGCGGAATACATCTTGGTGCCGTTGGGGTGCATGGACTCGCCGAAGAACACACCCGGCGAGCGATGCAGCTGACTCACCACCACGCGCTCGGCGCCATTGATGATGAAGGTGCCGCGTTCGGTCATGTACGGCAGGTTGCCGAGGTACACTTCCTGCTCGACGGTTTCAATGTATTCGGTGCTGTTGGGCTCCTCGCTTTTACTCGAGAGGCGCAGACGGGCCTTGAGAGGAACCGCGAAGGTCAGACCCCGTTCCTGGCATTCGTTAACCGAGTACTTGGGCTTTTCGATGAAGTACTCGATGAATTCCAGGATGTAGTTTTCGCGCGTGTCGGTAATGGGGAAGTTGGTGGTGAACACCTGTTGCAAGCCCATGTCCTTGCGTTCGGCGGCAGAACTCCGTTCCTGCAGGAAGGCCTCGAAGGACGCGCGCTGGACGTCGAGGAAGTTCGGGTATTCGTAGAGATCGGAGATTTTTCCGAAGCTCCAGCGCCCGTTCGACATCTGGCGGAGGTTGAATTTCCTGAAGGTATCGTTGAAGCCGTTCGCGTGAGAGGTTGTCAATTCCGTGCTCCTTACATAGCTGCGTTCGTGGCGGTAATCGTGAAGGCCAGAAAAGGGGTTGTCGGAGAACACGCGGCCGGGCGACAAAACGACAAGTGCGGGTCGAACGTTTTCGACCCGCCGCTTGTCGTTCACATGTAGTACACAGTCGTCAGAAGTCGTGCCTGTGTCTAATGACTTACTACCCGGTCGTTGCGGGGAATTACTTCAGCGTAATGGTTGCGCCGGCTTCCTCGAGTTCCTTCTTCAGCTTCTCGGCCTCGTCCTTGGGCAGAGCTTCCTTCACGATGCTGGGGGCGCCGTCCACGAGATCCTTGGCTTCTTTGAGGCCGAGGTTGGTCGCGGCACGCACCACCTTGATCACGTTGATCTTGTTCGTACCGACGGCGGTCAACTCGACGTTGAACTCGGTCTTTTCTTCGACTTCGGCGGCGGGGGCCGCGCCACCGGCCATCATGCCGGGGGCCATCATCATCGGGGCGGAAGCGGTGACGCCGAACTTATCCTCGAGCGCCTTCTTCAGTTCCGACGCCTCAAGCAGCGTCAGTTTCTCAATTTTCTCAACGATTTCTTCAATCACGGACATTGTATCACTCCTGTGAGGAAAATGTTTGTTGCTTCGTTATGCGGCAGGAATCAGGCTGCCTGTTCCTGTTTTTGCTTCTCGATGGCATCCACGACATTGACAATGCCGGTGATGACGGCGTTGATCGCGCCGACGATACCGCTGGCTGGCGCGGCGATGGTGCCGATGATACCTGCGATGAGGTCTTCGCGCGTGGGCAGCGAGGCCAGATCGTTCAGGCGCTCGCCATCGAACACATCCTTGTCGATGACGCAGGCCTTGACGGAAATCTTGCCTTCGTTGTCCTTGACGAATTTCTTCAACACGCGTGCGGGCTCGCTGGGATCGTCGTACGCAAACACCACCCCGGTCTGGTTGGCGAGATGCGTGAACGTTCCGTCGTAGCCGCCCACGTTCTGCATCGAACGTTTGAGCAGGGTGTTTTTGACCACCTTGTACTCGACGCCGATTTTGAAGAACTCCGAGCGGAGCTGGTTCGCCTTTTCAACGGTGAGTCCCGAGAAGCTGACCAGGTACAAGCCGACGGCTTTTTCGAGCCGCGCCGTCGTCTCTTCGATCACCTGGGTTTTCTGTTCTTTGGTCATTCGTTCCTCAGCGGGACAGTGCGAATGGAATCTGGTGAATTAGTAGAAGCATTGAGAGTGCGTTACCGGCGGATGCGGCCGGCGGATGTGTCCCGGAGAAGGGACGGAAACAATCGATCAGTGCAGCGCGGAGGCTTCGGCGCGGTCGATGCGCACGCCAGGGCCCATGGTGCTGCTCAGCGTGACGCCCTTGATGTACACGCCTTTCGCGGCGGAGGGCTTCATGCGATTCAGCGTGGAAATGAAGGATCGCAATCGCCTCTGCGATTGTTTTCGTGTTCCCAAAAGTTGTATCGAAAATAACCAAGGCTTTTATGGATTTCTTTTCCATCCGATCACCCTGCCTTTCGCAACACCCGATTACCCATATATTTAGTCAAATCATTGCTTAATGCAAATCCTTAGATCATTTCCAAAATCTTAGAAAACACTCTTACGATTTTGTTTATTTTCTATAGATCTTCCAAAAAATCATTCTTCATTAGATATTTCGGTTTCAGGTAAATCAATTCCATTCAAAATACGCTCCAGATTCTCTTCTGCTTCTTTAAATGTGAAGCGTCTCTTTGTCTTACGACCACATTCAACACAACTCCAAATATAGCCACCCCAGAATAATTCTCTTGATTGCTTCAGTTTTGTACCACATTTTTTGCAATAAGGATTACTTTCAGGTACTAACCTTGT
>JAMIQH010000075.1:0-19314 GCA_035914695.1 Bacteroidota bacterium
TTTGTCTCGTGACTGGGGACATTCCTGCTCGTCGCCTTACATGTTCCTGTCAGTTTCCTTGCTGGCACGAGTCCACAGCATTCACAGGCTATGGAGTTTGGTATACATGAATGTGTTCCGTGTTCCCTACATGGTGCACCGCGTGGAACTGGCGTTCGAGACATGTAAGCCGCGAGACTACGCATTGTTTGTTACACCGTCGCACTGTACTTTTTTCCCATGAAATCACTCCTTTCGTTCCTCATGCTTGTGTGCTCGTTGTGGATGACTGCGACAGTTCGTGCGCAGGAGCTGCCGTGTCCCGAGCTTCCCTTCATCCGGGGATTGAGCGTTTACGGCGGCGACGACGAAAGCGCGCTGCCGGTGATCGCTATGCCCGACACATCGTCAAAAGGAGCGCGCAGCAGTCTCCCGCGGCACATCACCATTCGCTTCGACGTGGATGAGCTTGCGCCGCCGCGATTGATGCTGCGATTCAAGCATTGCGACAAAGATTGGCAGGTGGACGATACGCCTATCGTGCGCGATGATTTCTTCACTTTCACCCGATCCCTCCTGTTTGAAAGTGCACCGGCGGGAGCGAACGGTTTCCGCTGGCGCTTCACGAATTCCTTTCCCGCACCCGAGCACCCCTTTGTTCGATTCCTTTACTCCGGAAACTGGATGTTCGAGGTCGTGGACGAGCAGGACACGTCGGCGGTGTACGCGAGTGGACGTTTCATTGTGGTAGAGCCGCTTTGCGCGGCGACAATGCGCGTGATCAACGATTATTGGACGCGCTACGATCCGCCGCGGGACCAGGTGCATCGTCTGGAGTTGCAGGTGAAGATTCCAGAATCCGTTTTCGCGGACAATGTCCGTGTGGTGGATTTTTACCGCAACCATGCGTTGTACGACAATTATAGAGTTGACAGTTACGATCGCCAGGCGAACACCTTCGTCGAGGGTATTGGATTACGGGAGAAGACGTTCATTTACCGCAACGTTCTTCCTGTCAATGGATATCGGATATTCGACCTCCGAAGCGCGGCGATCTATTCGGAGGATCGTGTCGCCACACGGTTCGGGGGTCCCGATTTTACCCGATATCGCTTTTCCACCGATGCATCACTCAACTACGGCGCGATGCGCAGTGCGGCGCTGAATTCCTTCGACGCGGAATATCTCTGTGTGGAATTCGAACTGGAACACCCACGGATCGGTGGGGCGGATGTGTTTGTGGCTGGAAAATTCAACGAATGGGATCCGCAACCTGCGGATCGCATGCGCTACGACGAAAAAACCGGGCATTACCATCTTCACCGTTATCTGCTGCGTGGCGCCTACGACTATCAGTATGTGGTCGGGAATTACGACCCTTCGGTCGGTTTTGTCGCCGATGCCGATTGGGTGGCGATTGAAGGCAACTCCTGGTCCGCCAGGAATATGTACTGGACCGTGGTGTACTACGATGACGATCAATTTGGAGGAATCACACGCGCGGTGGGCTTTGCGCGGATGATTTCGGGGCAATGATCATGACGCGGGATATGGATGGGAGCGTGAACGATCCCTGGCTGCTGCGTCGTCTCGGTGCTGCGACCGGTGGAGAGTTGCTCGCGAAGTTCCTCTCCTTTCTCGGCTTCGTTCTGATTGCCCGCTATTTCGAGCCGGGCACGGTGGGAGCGCTGTCGTTTGGCCTCTCGCTGCTGGCGGTATGTGCCGTCGTAGTGAGCTTTGGTCTGGACACGCTGGGCGTACGCCGCATCGCCCGACACCAGTGGAAACTGCCATTGCTCATCGAGCGCATCGCGGGAGTGAAACTTCTCCTGGCCATTCCGCCAACCTTGGCATTTCTCCTCATCGTCATACTGTTTTTCCAGGACACGCGGTACTTCTGGTTGGTGATGCCGCTCGCGGCAATGGTACCCATTGCCGCATTGCAGGTGGATTACGCATTGATCGGACTGGAGCGCAATTCCCGGCTCGCAGTGAAGAATATTGCCGTCGCGGTATTTGTTCTCATCGGTCTATCGATCGCCATTCGTCACGAGGATTTGCGCATCATTTCAATGACCATGGTAGGCAGTGCCGTGCTTGGAGTGGCGATTTCGCTCCTGTGGCTGCGACCTCTGCCCCGATGGGCGGCACTTCGTTGGCGATGGCGCATCGTAGCTGCGTACATACACTCATCGAGTTGGATCGGGTTATCTCAGCTTACGGTGTACTTCTATCTTCAGGCAAGCGTGCTGATACTTGGTATGGTGCTGCTCCCTCGTGAACTCGGTCAGTATTCGGCAGCGCAGCGCCTGGCGATGGGTGTAGCCATGATACCGGGCATCAGCATGCAGGTGTATTCCGGTGTGGTGACGCGGTCTCACAGTGTGGAGGAGCGAAGCGCGGCGCTACACGGCATGCTGTGGTTGCATGCATCGATCGGGGCGGTGGTCTGCGGCAATATCGGACTGCATGCGCGGGAACTGGTGGGTCTGCTCTACGGCGAGCCCTACACACAAGCCGGATCCATTCTTGCGGTACTGATGGCGTCGGGATCGCTTGCGTTCGTGAATGTGGCGCTCGCGAATCCATTGCAATACTGGACCGAGGACAGGGCCTATTTCCGCATTGTGTTGTTGGGTGCAATTACCGCTCTTGTGGCTATTCCGCTGTCCGTGCATTTCCATGGCCTTACCGGAGCCGCCTATGCCGTGTTGTTCACGGAAGCCATGGTGCTTGCCGCCGTGTTGCAGCGGCAGAGGTCGCTGTTGCATCCGCGCAACGTACTTCCCGCCGCGTTGCTTGTCGCGGTGACCATTGTGCCCCTGCTTCTGGATGCGCGACAGCGCGGCAATCCCACCGTGGTCACGGTAGTGTTCAATGTGTGTATCCTGCTCGCCATGACGTTCATGTATGGAAAGCGGAACACACTCTCGTTGCCACGTCGGCAGGGAGGAAAGAGCTGATGTACGATGTGCTGGTTGTCGGTGCCGGATTCGCCGGCGCGGTGTTGGCCGAGCGCTTTGCCTCGCAGCACTCCGCACGTGTGCTGGTGATCGACAAGCGTCCGCATATCGGAGGCAACGCGTTCGACGAATACGACGCGCATGGGGTGCGGGTACATCGCTATGGGCCGCATCTTTTTCACACCAATGATGCGCGTGTGTTCGCCTATCTTTCACGATTCACCGATTGGCGTCCCTACCGCCACAAGGTGCGGGCGCTGGTACAAGGCCGCCTCGTGCCCATGCCGGTGAATCGCGATACGTTGAATATGCTGTTCGACGCCGGATTGCGCAGCGAGGAGGAAGCGCGCGCGTTTCTTGAAGCGGAGAAGCTGCGGATACCCGTGTTGATGAATTCGGAGGATGTGGTGCTTTCCAAGGCGGGTCCGCGATTGTTCGCGCTGCTCTATCGCGGATACACGCGGAAGCACTGGGGGGTGGAGGCCAGCGCATTGGCACCCACGGTGTGTGGACGCCTACCCGTGCGCTATGATTGCAACGAGCACTATTTCGACGACCGCTATCAGGCGATACCGCTGGAAGGATACAGCGCAATGTTCCGCCGCATGCTCGATCACCGCGGGATAGAGGTGCGCACGGGTGTCTCGTTTCAGGAGGTACGTGGACTGCGATGGAAGCATCTGATTTACACCGGCCCCATCGACGAGTATTTCGGGTATTGTCACGGTCCGCTTCCGTACCGCTCGCTGTCGTTTCGCTATGAAACGCATCGAAGCGCGGCGGTACAGGAGGTGGCGCAGATCAATTACCCCAATGATTTCGCGTACACGCGAAGCATCGAGTACAAGCACATCACCGGACAGCACAACGCGTTCAGCACCATCGCCTACGAGTACCCCGAGGACGAAGGCGAGCCATTTTATCCTGTACCGAATCCGGAAAATCGCGGCAGATACAATTTGTATCGCCGTATGGCCGAAGCGCTGGACGATGTGACCTTCGTGGGTCGGCTGGCCTCGTACCAATACCTCAACATGGATCAGGTGGTGGCGCAGGCATTGGTCACGTACAGGAAGCTGACGGGAGGCGGTGGATGATGTCCGACGCACCCACGGTTTCGGTGGTCATTCTTTCGTGGAATCGCTGGCGCGACCTCTTCCGCGTACTGCGCGCGTTGCGCGCGTTGCGCGACATCACGCATGAAGTGATCGTGGTGGACAATGCCTCGACGGACATTACCGTGCGCGTTGTGAAGAAGTATTTTCCCGAGGTGCGTTTGCTGGAATTGGAGCGGAACATCGGCATAGCGGGATGGAATGCCGGCTTCGACTGTGCGCGCGGCGAGTACCTGCTTGCACTCGATGACGATAGTTACCCGGAACCGGACGGGTTGGGTCAAGCTCTCGCCGAGATACAGCGTAATCCGCGCATCGGCGTGCTCGGACTGAGGGTGATCAACGAGCAGCAGGGACGCGAAGAGACCTGGTGCTTCGCCGCCGGGCCGGTGATTTCCTTCGTGGGCTGCGGTGTGTTGCTGCGCGGAAGTGTTGTGCGGAGCTTGGGGGGCTTCGATGCCGCGCTATTTCTCTATGAGCATGAAACCGAATTTGCCATGCGCGCCTGGGATGCGGGTTTCGAGGTGCACTATTATCCAGAGAGCACGGTGCGCCACATCGCCTCTCTTCGCAACCGCGTGATTCATCGCCCCGGCGCGGTGGATCAGCGGCGCGTGTATTACACCGTCCGCAACATCCTGTATGTGCTGCTTACTCGCTTCGGCTTACGGCGCGTAGGGGGGAGAGTGCTGCGCATCGTTTTGGGTCGCAGTGTTGCCGCCGCTTGTCATGGGAGTTTCGCCTCCAATCTCCAAGGCATCCGTGACGGTCTCCTGCTGGCGTGGCGGTCACATGGGCAAAGTGCACGGCTCGGCGAGGAAACGCAGCGGCGTTACGGCTACGGGGCATTTGCCGGGGGATTTTTTTTCGAAGACACATTATACTCGCTGAAACGTCCACGCCTCTTGCGTAGACGTTGATCGCGAAGGCGGCATCACCGAAGGAGCGGCATGCGGGAATTCTGGAATCAACGATACAGTGAAGAGGAGTACGCCTATGGTACACGGGCGAATTCCTGGTTCCGCCATCATCTTCGGGGGAGAACACCTGGACGCATCCTTCTACCGGGCGAGGGAGAGGGCCGCAACGCTGTCCATGCCGCCCGCGCGGGCTGGGAAGTCACCGCCTGGGATTACTCCGAAGCGGGACGCGACAAAGCCCTGGCGCTTGCAGCCGCTCATGGCGTGCGCATCCAATACGACATTGTCGACCTTTCCACCGCCGTGCCGACATCAGGCACGTTCAATGCCGTGGCACTTGTATTCGTCCATCTGCCCTCGGAGCAGCGGCGTCGGCTGCACACGCTCTGCGTGAATGCCCTCGCTCCGGGCGGGCTGCTCATACTCGAGGCATTTTCACAACAGCAACTGCGCTATGACAGCGGCGGACCACGCTCCGAGGAACTGCTGTACACGCTGCGCGATTTACGCGAGGATTTTCGGGATTTGCGAGTGGTGCGAGCCGAGCAACGACTGCGTCAGTTGCAGGAAGGGGCCTACCATGTCGGCCCGGCGTCGGTTCTTCGATTGCTGGCACTGCGCGATTGACCCGTTCCTGCCTTGCGCGGTGCACATGCCGGTGCTAGATTTCCGTGCCACGCCTTTGTCCCATTACTGTTTCCGGAGCTCATGATCGCGCGTATCGCAAGCATTCTCGTTTTCCTCGTATTCGCCAGCCCGCTGCACGCACAAACCATCGGGAGTTGGCAGAGAATTACCACGAACATCACCTTTCCGCTGTGGGATGTGGCCTTCATCGACAGCCTGCGCGGCGTGGCCGTGGGGGATTACGGTGTGATTCTTCGCACGAAGGATGGGGGATTCACCTGGACACACACGCTCTCGGACGATCAATTTGCCCTGAGGAACGTGCATTTTTTCGATGACAGCACCGCGATAACGGCTGGATTCCGGGGTAGCATATTCCGCAGCACCGACGGGGGCGAGCGATGGAGCAAGGTGCCGATTCCCCATGATGTGAATTTTCCCGGCATGTGCGCGGTGGGCTCAACGGTCTGGTTGGCTGGCGAGGAGGGACTCGTCCTCAAATCCACCGATCGCGGCATGACCTGGAAAGCCATCAACAGCGGTTCGCCCTATTTGCTTGGCAGCATCGCGTTTTCGGATGAACAGCATGGCTGGGCGGCATCCATGCAGCGGCAGTTGCTGCGCAGCATCGATGGCGGGTTGACGTGGAAGGAACAGAAGCTGAACACCTTCCTGCCTGCGACCAGTGTGCATGCGCTATCCGCGAACGACGGCCTGCTGTGCGGCTACCACGGTCTGGTGATGCGCACGAGTGATGGCGGCGCGAGTTGGGCGCAGTTGTCGTCGCATCAGGCCGATTACATGTGCGTCGCCACCGACAGCACGGGACGCGGCTGGGCCGTGGGCAAGCGTGGAGTGGTGGCGCAGGGGCGACAGGAGAACTTTGTCTGGAAGCTCTTCGACGTACTGGGGACGAAGTCTCTGTACTCCATCTGTTTTCTCCCGAACGGCGCGGCCATAGCTGTGGGTGATGAAGGCGGTGTGTACCGCTTGTCTTCCATCGGCATAACCGATGAGATACCCGCACCGGGCGGTGTCGCACCTCAACAATCGCCACCTCGGCAGGAGAAGTAACATGAACATTCTCGTACTTGGCGGCGGTATGGTGGGCTCGGCCATAGCCCGCGACCTCGCGGCGGACAAGCACTACACCGTTACCGTTGCCGATCGCTCAGAAAGCGCGTTGCAGCGCTGCGCCGCGCATGGTATTGCCGGAATTCAGGCCGACCTCGGGCATACGGAGACCCTGCGCCGCCTGCTGGAGCCGGCGGATATGGTCGTGGGCGCCGTGCCTGGATTCATGGGCTATGAAGTGATGCGGCAGGTGATTCTGGCGGGAAAATCGGCGGTGGACATCGCGTTCTTTCCCGAAGATCCCTTCACTCTCGATGAACTGGCGCGCGAGCGCGGAGTGCGCATTGTGGTGGATTGCGGCCTCGCTCCCGGATTGGGTAATGTGTTGCTTGGCCGTATGCATCAGGAGATGGACAGCATCGACTCCTTCCTCTGCCTTGTGGGTGGCTTGCCGCAGGTGCGGCGTAAACCCTACGAATACGCGGCGGTGTTTTCGCCAATCGATGTGATCGAGGAGTACACCCGCCCGGCACGCTTCATCGAGCACGGGCAACTCGTGCTTCGACCGGCACTGACCGATGTGGAAGAGGTGGATTTGCCCGGCGTGGGTACGGTGGAGGCCTTCAACACCGATGGACTGCGCACGCTGGCCGACACCTTCACCATTCCCAACATGAAGGAGAAAACCCTCCGCTATCCCGGGCATGTGGCGCTGATGCGCGCCTTGCGCGACACGGGCTTTTTCGACAAGAATCCCGTTTCCGTGCATGGACACGCCGTGGTACCGCTCGAACTGACGGCGCAGCTACTCTTCCCGATGTGGGAAATGCGCGAAGGCGAGCGCGATCTGTCGGTGATGCGCGTGGAAATCGCGGGGCAGCGTGAAGGAACCGCGGAAACGCACACCTTCGATTTGCTCGACTTTTACGACACAGCCAGTAATACCACTTCCATGGCCCGCACCACCGGCTACACCTGCGCAGTCGCTGTGCGCCTTCTGGCCGACGGGCTGTGGACGCGCGTCGGCGTTTCTCCGCCGGAGTTTCTCGGCGCCGACCAGCGCGTGTATCAGGCGCTGATGGATGGACTGGCGGAGCGGGGGATTCGCTTCGAGCACAAGGTGCGGCTGGGTACGGATTGACCGGAAGTTGGGTGCCGCAATGAGTCGCACTTTCGGTTCAATCCCGTCAACTCTTGCGCGTCGGCGGACGATTTTCTAGATTCCCGTATCTTTTTTCCAGCGTCGCGTGACGCGGATTCTTTACACCGCTCCCAGCCCGCGAGGACTCCATGGCTGATCGGCACTCCTCCCGCAGAAGCTTTTTGAAAACCGGTGGTCTGCTCGCCGGAATGTCGGCCTTGCCTTCGCCCTTGCGCGCGGCCGTGGAAAGCGCCGCCGACAATCCCTCCACCACGCGCACCTACGCCTATCCCAATGCCGGTCGCATTGCCATCGTGCATCACCCGAACGCGGTGCTCGGTTTCAACAACGTGGATCAGCAGGCGGTGCAGTACATGTTTGATCAGGGCATCATGCAGTTGGCCGGGATATTCACGTCGCCGGCCGCCGCGCTGGCATCGTTCTTTCCCGGTCTGAGCACGACGAAGCGCATCGCCATCAAGCCGAATTTCCTCAACAGCGTGGTACCCACGCGCAAGGAGTTGATGAAAGCCGTGCTGAACCGTCTCACCCAGATGCTGGGCGGCTTCCCCGCTTCGAATATCACGATTTACGAGCGGCACACGTTTTCGAGCGTCGGCTACACCACCTCGTATTTCGGGCACAATGTGAATCTGGTGTACGATGCCAGTTTTCCAAACCTCGGCTACACCATCCATTGCAACGGAAAAAACCGGCCCTACAGCGCGAGTCTTCACAACGCCGACTATCTCATCAACATGCCCGTGCTCAAGGATCACAGCTGCGGTTCAGACCTCAACCTGACACTTGCTTTCAAAAACCACATGGGAACGGTGAATCCCGGTGGTTCGCTCGGCATTCATTGCGACAAGAAAGCCATTCTTGATATCATGGCAAGCAGTGTGATGACCAGCAAGCAGACGTTGGTCATTCTTGATGCGCTGTATGCAGTGTACAATGGAGGTCCCGGCGGCAATCCCCAGGCCACACCACAGAAAATCCTTCTCTCACAGGACCCTGTGGCCATTGACGCGCAGGGGCGCATTCTGATCAATAATCTGCGCACAAGCAACGGATTGGGCAGCAAGAACGCCACGTACATCGATCAGGCCGCCGCCGCGCCGTACAGTCTCGGCATTGCCGATCCGGCGCTGATGCAGGTGATCTCGGTTGCGCTGCCGGTGGATCTCGTCGCCTTCACCGCCACGCAGGAGCGTGGAATGGTGGTGTTGCGTTGGCGCACGGAAAGTGAAAGCAACAATGCCGGCTTCGTGATCGAACGCAGTATCGACGGACACACCGAGTGGATGGACGTCGGTTTCGTGGCAAGCGCGGGCAACAGCACGCAGCTCCGGGAGTACCGCTTCGAGGACAGCGCGGCGCCACTGCGCGAGCGGCGCTCGCTGTTCTATCGTCTGCGCCAGGTGGATCACGACGGCGGCACGGAGCATTCCTCCGTGGTGGAGGTTGCGCTGCAACTTGATGAAGCCGCGTGGAACATGGAGCAGAACTATCCGAATCCCTTCGTGCACGACACCGATATTCCGCTGTTCCTCCCTCGCGACGCGCATGTGCATCTCGATTTGTTCGACAGTGCCGGACGGCACGTGAGGAATATCAGCAGCGCGAGTATGCCGGCGGGCATGCACTACATGCATGTCGCCGCGCGCGATCTGCCTTCGGGCACCTATCGTGCACGCGCCACCGTCGAAGGCCGTGTCCAGGAAATTCAACTTATCCACACCCGCTGACGCCGCAAGAAGCGGCACTGTCCAGGAGTACGCTTATGCTGTTCCGTACCATCTCCTCCATCGTCCTCATGCTCGCGTGCGTGACGCTCGCCGGTTGCGACAAAAGCGATTCCGGGAGTAATCCGGACGTGTTGACCATCACGGATGTGTTGCCGAAGGAAAATGAAATCAGCGGCTGGGCACGCATCAGCGGGACACAGTGGAAAGCCACCAATCCCTCCGAATTGCAGGCGCAGATCAATGGTGGCTCGGAGCTGTACACCAACCATGGTTTCGTGGAGGCCGCGGCGCAAAGTTATTCCGGCAGCGTGAACGCGGTGTCGGGGGTGAGCTGCGACATTCAGGTGTACGACCAGGGTTCGGAAAGCAACGCAAACACCGTGTTCGACGATCCCAACAACGTCTTCGTCAATCCCATCACACCGGCGAATCCGCCATCCGCCAAGGCGCAGATTCGCAAGGATCTATTTTCCTGGACAATGAAATTCGTGAAGGGACGATACTACGTGCTGCTCAGCATACTCAGTAGTGACGACAAGGCGCAGGACGTGCTCACCGTATTCGCCAACAATGTCGCGGGAAAAATCAAATGATGCGACGTCGTGCCTTTCTCAAAGCCAGCATGCTGGGCGCGGCGGTGCTCGGTGCCGGCCCGCTGCATCGGTTGGGTGCGTTTTCGCTTCCGATGCCGAGCCCATCCGCAAGCGCCACGTTGTCGGTACTCAAGGGCAGCGACATCGCAGCCACCGTGCGCGTGGCGATCGAGGCCGTGGGAGGCATATCCGCCTATGTGAAGCCGGGCAATGTTGTGCTGCTCAAGCCCAATGTATCGTTCGCGAAGCCCCCCGAGTGGGGCAGCACCACGCATCCCGAGGTAATACGCGAGGTGGTGCGGCTGTGCAAGGATGCGGGAGCGAAGCGCATCGTCACGGTGGATTTTCCCATGCGGCGTGCGACACAGTGCTTCGAGCGCAGCGGCATCAGCGCGCTGGCGGCCGAAGTTCCGGAAATGACGTTTCAGGAACTGGGGCAGGAGCAACATTTCGAGAGCATCGCCGCACCCGACTGCGTGGAATTCAAGGAAATTGCCGTCGCGAAGCTACTGCGCAAGGCGGATGTGTTCATCAATCTTCCCACCGCCAAGGCGCACAACGGTACGACGGTGAGTTTTGGCATGAAGAATCTCATGGGATTGATCCATGATCGCGGCGCATTTCACGGACGCTACAATCTCAGCAGCGCTGTGGCCGATCTTGCCACCGTGCTTCGTCCGCAGCTGACTGTGATGGACGCCTGGTACGCGTTGCTGGACAACGGACCGCAGGGTCCGGGGAGCGTCGAGCAACTCAGCACCATCGTTGCCGGCGTGGATCCTGTTGCTGTCGATGCGATCACGCTTGGCCTCACGCCGTGGTCGGGCCGCACGTTGACACCGGAGAGCGTCCGCCACATCGCCCTTGCCGCGGAGCGCGGCGCGGGGACATTGCATCCCGACGAAGCACGCATTGTGCGGGCAACGCTCGGTTGAGCTCCGGACGGGATTCGACCTGCCACCAAGAGAAGCGGGGGCACGCTGTTCCATTCACAACACATTCACACCTTCCTGCGTCCATGGGCGATGTCGGGAATGCTGTTGCTTTTTTTCCTGCCCGTCGGCACGGGACAAGCACAGACCGCAATCGTGACGCGGACGCGCGAGTGGTCGGTGTTGTCGCAGGGAAATTCCATCTGGATCGGCAGCAAGCACGGATTGTACCGCTACCGTCCACAGGATCGGGTATGGTCGGCCTACGGTCCTGAAAATGGCCTGTTGGACCGCGCGGTACGGAGTTTGGAACTCAGCGACGACATCCTTTGGATCGGGCAGGAGCGGGGCATCACCGCATTCGATACCAAAGGCAACACCATCATTCGTCACGACAGCACCCGCGCATTGCGCGTGGCTCCGTTGCGGCATGTGGCATTTGAAGATGAATACGTGTGGGCGTTGGGACATGGCGCGGCACGGTATGATCCACTGATAGAGGAATGGCAGGATGTGACCGCCGTAGCTGGTATGCCAAGCGACACCATCCATGCGGCGCTGCCAGTGGGCGATGCCGTGTTTCTTGCAGACGCGCTGGGCGTCACGGAGTACGACGCCCGCTACGAACGACATCGGCGCTATTCCCTGCCTGATGATCACGCCGCGGTGGATGCCTTTGTGAGCGGAACCACTCTTTGGCTGCTGCGCGAGCATGATCTTCTGCGCTTCAACAATGAATCGCGTGTATTCGCGCGGTATCCGCTCCCGGGCTTCACCGCCTCGGATATTCGTTCCATACACCTGCGCGGAAGCACGTTCTGGATACTTGCGGGCAACGATTTGTGGACGTACGAGGCCACATCCGATGCTTTGAAACCCTTCCTCGAAACGGAGCAACTTCCGGAGCGGGAGATCAAGTCCTTCAGTCTCACCGAGGACGGACGCTATCTATGGTTTGCCACGGCTTCTGGTCTGATCCGATACGAGATCGAGGGCAAGCGCTGGACGTCCTACACTCCCGCGAACGGCTTGCCCTCCACCGAAGTGGACATGCTGTTCGCTTACGGCGATGGCGTGATCGCTTTCGGTGCTTCCGGGATTTTCTACAATGTCGAGAGCGAGCAGCGCTGGTATACTCAGCCCTTGCTGCGTGACGATCAAACGGGAAGCGGTGCCGCGCTGTCGCTGGATCCGGCGAAGGGGAGCTTTGTCGACATGGGCAATGGAATTCGGCTGGATCTGTCGGGGAGCAATGCCTACTGGCAGTGGTACCGCCAGGACGACGAGACAACGGGGTTTGAGCAATTCGGCGAACGCTACGATCTCAAAGCACGATTGGAACTCGGGGGAGAGCGGCATGTCAGCGCCATGTACAACAATCAGGATTACGAGACGGTGACCTATGGCGCCGAATACCGAGGCGCGAGACAGGATGTACTGCAATCGCTGGCCTGGGGTGATTTGCGCAGCGAACGCGGCACGCGACTGCTGACACATGCCGGCGGAGTGTTTGGTTTGTCCGGCCGCGGCGTGTACGGTGAACGCAGCGAGCGCTATGGCCGCAGTCTCGTCGAGGTAGCCGCCATCTCTGGACATTACACCACGGCCGCGCAAACAGATGCCTTTCTCGGACGAAGTATTCGCGATGAGCGAATCATCGAGGACGTCGCTTGGACACGACGCAGCTATTTTTCGCTGCATGCCGACCGTGGCGAGCGACCGTTACCCGTCGACCGTGTCGAACTGTTCCGCACACAGATCACCACTCCGGCACTTGCACCACCGACATTGCGCGCCAGAATCGCTGATCGTGAAGAAGAATGGGTGCGACTGGAGGAGGGAAAGGATTATGTGCTTGATCGCGAACGTGGCGTGGTGCAATGCGCGGCCATCCCCCGACAAAAGCTCGCCGCCCGCGTGCACGGAGCCAGCGGCGTGACGGAGTTGCTCTTGGCTGATTCGATCGACGCGCCGATGGAACTCCGGAACAGATATGCGCTCGGTGCGGAAGGCATACTCCCCGCCTCATTCCGTATGCGCATCACCGATGCGAGCGGCATGGCAATACCATTGCAGCGTTACGGACTGGATGCGGACGGCGACGGCGCCGTGGATGCAGCGTTCGTGTACTACCAATTCGGCACGATGCGTTTTCCGGATGCGCAGCCCTTCGCTCCCGAGGTATACGCCACGCCCGCAAGCGGCAGCGTGCGCATGCACATCCGTTTCGAAGCACTGCAGGCGGGGTACAAACTTTCGCGTTCGCGTATACTGCGCGGCTCGGAAGAGGTGAGGGTGGATGGCGTGTTGTTTCGACCCGGAGACGATTACCTTCTGGACTACGTGTCCGGCTTTCTGTTGTTCACACGGGATGGCGCGGTGCACGATGACAGCCGTATCGAAGTGACATACGAGTACGTGCGCAATGCCAGCGCCGAGCGCTTCACGCAGGCAGGCATCACCGTGTCTCCCTCGGACAATGTGCAACTCGCACTGTCCGGCGGCCAATTCCACTCGCAGGAATGGAACACCGATCATCGCTTCGCACAGGCATCGGGTGAAATCCGCTATGTACATGAGGACATAGACATTCGCGTGCAGCCCGAATATCAGCGTACCTGGTCCGATACAAGCGACGGTGCCGCGTATGGCGTGAGCGCAGCATTGAGCAGCACGCGTCTTCGCCTCTCGATGCAATCCACTGTGCGTAACAATGGCTTTGCACAACCCACGACAACGGGCTTCGCGCTCGGGCGTCTACGCGATGAGCATCGGGTGCAGGGCGAGTATGACCTCGGGGCGGCGCTGCGCGGCTTTGCCTCGTGGAGCAAACGACTCGGTGACGAATGGCTGGGTGGAGGCGAAGCGGAGGACGAGTATGGCAGCGTCGGTATGCAGTGGCTTCCTCCGGGCCTGCCCTCGCTCACCGTACGAGGAGAGCACGCGCGGGATGCGGCATCGGCCTTGCGTCGCACACGCGGTATCGCGCGGCTGGACGTCGCATGGGTTCCGGAGCAGCGCACGCTCGACGGTCTCGGGATCACGGCACTGCGCGTGACCGGCCAAGCCCGCGTGGGAGAGGAACGCATCGATATAGGAGATCGACCGGGAAGTTATGGCATGCATTCGCTGTACCTGCGCACCGTTGTGGCGCCTACGGCGCCGAGTACCGTCAACGTGTTTTATCAAGGTGATGCGCGGCAGCGCGCGTTGTCCGGTGGCGGTGTGGTGCATGAACTGATGCAGGATCGCGCGACCCTCGATGTGGTGATGGATGATATTCGAGGCATTTCGCTTGGAGGACGCTACACCGCCGACGCGCAGCAGGCGGCTGCGACGCGCAGCGCGGCGGATGATATTCGCCGTTCCAGCGCATTGCTGAATCTACGGCTTTCGCCCGGCAGCTGGCTTGATGCCCTGATGCCCTTCACCCTGCATATTTCCCACGCGCACGACGACTATCGCTATCACAGCAACGCTTCGGAGCGCGCTGCGCTGCTCGTCGGACTATTTCGCGCCACCGACGGCGTGCAACGGGCGGCGGCCCGTTCGGATCGCTTCGAGACACGTGTCGAATGGCGACCGTCATCGCTTTTCCTCTATTCCATTGCGGCCGTGTACACCGAGCGCGAGCAGCAACGTTTGAACAGCACATCCGCGGGATACACACGCGAATTGCGACAGTATGTGGATTGGCGACCGAATGAGAAAACATTGATCGGGTTGTCACTGCCGCTGCGTTCGATCAGCGAATACTCGCTGACGCAACGGGAGCTTGTGCCATCGGTGTGGCTGGAGCGGCGATTGGGCCGGGAGTTGCTCATTCATTTCTCACACACCACGGAATACCGCAGCATTCGTCACGCGGCGCTGCGCGATGGTACTCAATGGTCCCACGCACCACGCATCGGCATCACGGTGAACCTCCCCTCCGTTCCCGTTCTTCGACGCATTGATATTCGCAACGAAAGTGGATTCACGTTTCGCCGGGATGAATGGGAAGGCGTGGAAGTAACGGCGCCCTGGAGTTTTGAAAACAGCAGTTATGTCGATGTGTATCCCCACCCCGTGCTCACCGCGCGCTTGAAATACAACGTGCGTCGGTATCATGCGCAGTTCACCGGCAATGGCACGGTGACCAGTGCGCAGCTCACCATCCTCATGCAGTTGTAACGACGAGGCCACATCGAGCGGAACGCCCCGTTCGATTCCGAGCACCGCGCGCTCAAGAGTAACGCTATCGTAGCACGAGCAGGGTGCGCGTCGTATTTACTCCGCCACGCAAGATCAGCATATATCGACCCGCGGGGAGCGCCCGAATATCGAGTGCATGCACCGTCGTACCTGCGGGAAGAAGCGCACGGCGTAGCACGCGTCCTGACATATCGCACAACTCGACGCTTTGTGTTCTACTCGCTGCTGGCGTCAGACGCAATGATACCTGCTCCCGCGCCGGCTGAGGGTACACGGACAGTGCTGGCAATGCGGCGTTGTGTGCTTCCTCCAGAGCCGATACGGGAGGATTGCCCTCCACCGCCCCGATACTGGGCGGCACATTGTACAACGCTCCGTACAAATCACGCAACATTGCGGCGAAGGGCAGCCCAGCTCCGATGGCAGGCGAATTGGATAGCAGCGCAATGTCATCAGTCGCCAGATCGCGAAGGCGCGGGTCCAGAGCGCGCAGACCCGCGATTTCGGTGGAGGGCAATTGCGGTCCCTGCCAGGAGGGTTGTTGCGAATTGAACCAGAGATTATGCTCGAAGACAAAGGTTGCGGGCCGCGTGTCGGGACCGATGTTCACCGACGGACTGATGGCGCGATTGTCCACGACAACGAGATTGTTGCGGAAGCGATTATCGCCGCATTGCTGAAAACGCGCGTCGGTGTTTTCCTGCAAAATGCGCATGACCCATTTCTCCGGATACACGACGGTATTGTTCATCACCTCGCATTGTACCGCACCCACGAAAGCGAAGGGCGCCTGTCCTCCGCGGAAATAATTTGCGAACACGAGAATGCGTGCGCCTTCATAATCCGCATTCATGGGTCGAAAAAAATCCAGGCCGGTGGATCCCCCGATGTTCAGTGCACGCGCGCCACCGTTGAGAAAGCGATTGTGTGTAACGAGTATATCGCTCGTGCCACCTTTGGCCTGAATGCTGTTCGAGCCACCGTTGCGAAAGAGATTGTCCTCGAACACGCCCCAGTGACAGCCCACCATATCCACCATGCTGCCGCCGGGTGAACCATCGAGAAAGGTGCAGTTACGCACGATAAAACTGTCCACTCCGGACATTTTCAGCAGGTCGTTATTGCCCGTGGCATTGATACCTTCCCACACGCATTGCTCGACCAGCAGATGCTTGGCGGGAGAATCGTAGCTGCCGCCATCGTCGATGTTCACGCCATTGCCCGTCTGTCCGCGGAAGTTCAGATTCCGTATGTGCAAGTACGCGGGATCGGAAAGCTGAAAGGCCGTACCACTGCCTTCGATCACGGCGATGCCATCGTCCGGCCCGGTAAGCAGAATCCACTTGTCCGATGTGCCACGGAGATTTGCCACATACGAACCACCGGCATGCACGCCGGAAGCAAAGCGAATGGTATCGCCCGGAAGCGCGTCGCGCGCGGCGGCCTCGAGCGAGGCGTAACCACCTGGTCCGATATGTAGTGTGCGGGCGTGCGACGACCCGACGAGCATGCAGAGCAGGAGGAACAGTATCGAATATCGCATGGCAGGGCCCTTTTTTGTCAGGGACGAAAAACGGTATTGATCGAAGAATCCAAGAGAATATATTGCTTTTTATTCACGGACGCGACGGGAGTATGCGTCCACGCCCAAAAACCATTGCAACGGGGAACACCATGGATACCCTTCCGGAATTTGAAATCCAGGGCATTTACGACGATGAGGGAAATCGCATCGAGCCATCCAGCATACCCAAGCCGTCGCTGTGCACCAAGTGCAGTGTGGACATCAGCACCCATCCCATCGAAGCCATCGTGTGCACATTGACACGGCTCGATCATATGATTTGCGAACAACCGTTCGAATTTCACTGCGGGAATTTCACACCACGAGGCGCTCACGGCGGCCGTCCCTCCTGAGCAACGGCACATGTGAGCCGCCGCCCCTGTGACATGCGAGTAATCATATCGCGGGGAGAGAGACGGGGAATCCGTATGTTCAGCTCCCGCATGCGGGTTCCCCCTCCGCGGTACACGGTGCGGCAAACCCGCTATCTTCTGCGCACAGGCGGTGGCACGACCGCTTCCATCGTATCTTTGGGAAGACTTGAAGCCACGAAGGAGCGGAAGCATGATCGTCCTCATCCCCTTACTCATCGTGCTGATCGGCGTGCTGCTGTATCTGTACGTGCAGAACCACACCTTTTCCAGCATGATCTGGGAATCGGTGGATCGCATCGCCGCATTGAGTACAAATAACGCGCCGCGGCGCATTCCCCTCGAATCCCTGCCCGAGCCCATGCAGCGCTATCTTCGACGTGTGTTGCCTGCCGAAGTTCTGGCACTCGTCGAAGAAACTGCGTCCTTCGAGGCCGAGGATGCGGATGCTTCCATATTCGACAGCGGCTTGCCGCTGTTCGCGCGCATGCGGCACGCGGGCGTGTTTCGCATGGAAGCGGGATCGAAGGCGCTGCCCATCGGCGGCGAGCAGTACTACAGCGCCGTTGCGCCGGCTTTTGTCTGGGGCGCGCGCCTGCGCATGAACGCGCTGCTTGTCACCAGAATCCGCGATCAATACATCGAAGGAAAGGGTAGCATTCTCGGCAAGTTGCTCGCCGCGTTCCCGGTACTGCACATGGAGGGAGCACGCATTGATACGGGCACACTACTTCGATATCTCGGAGAAATGCCGCTGTTTCCGACAGCGTTTCTCACCGTGGAGGGTTTGCAGTGGACGCCCGTGGACGCCTCGCGCGTGGGCGTGCGCCTCCAGCACCGCGACGTGAACGTGGGCGGGGAATTCCATTTCGATGATCAAGGCGAAATCATCGCCTTTCACACCACCGAACGATTCCGCGGACTCGAAGGCGAGGTCCCCACGCCGTGGACGGGGCGCTTCGGCACGTATGTCGATATGGACGGATGGCGCCTGCCTTCCAGATTAAGCGCCGTATGGCATTTGCCCGAAGGCGATTTCGAGTACGGGACGTTCACCGTGGAGCATGTGGATTACAACATTCTCCATTCCTTCTGATCTGCGAGATGGGATAACAGTATCGCGTCCGTCGTAGGACAGAAGTTACTGTGCCACGTGTCGAGGTGGTGAGATTTCGCTCATCACGGGGGTGGGTAAAGGGAAAAACGGTGAAAACGGTTGAGGGTTGTGGTCGGCACAGCGCGGAGAGACAACGGTGCGGAATTCCAGGCGATGTGCCTGTTCTGTGTACAATGCGCAACCTTTTATCCCCACATTCGTAGCGTCGGAATTCCACGGATTTCCCACGTAGCGAAAGGAGCGGGACGATGTATGCTTCACGATTACTGCCTGTTCTCTGCCTTCTGACCATTTTTCCCACCTTGCTGAGCGCCGGCAATGATGGTTTGCCCATGCCTCGCGAAATTCAGCGCGCATTCGACCGGGGAACGCGCGCGATGGATGGCGCACCGGGTCCGAAGTACTGGCAAAACAACGCGGATTACGATATCACCGTGTCGGTCAATCCCGTACGCCGTTTTCTTGATGGGACGGAGCGCATTCGTTATACCAACAACAGTCCCGACAGTTTGCGCACGCTGGTGTTTCGCCTGTATCAGAATCTGAACCTTCCGACGGCGCCACGCGGAACAAGTCTGGGCACCAAGGCCATCACCGATGGCATGCGAATTCACTCACTTGGCGTGGATGGGGTGGAGCGATCCCTGTTGCCGGGAAGCGAGGAGGCACGCATCGATCACACTGTTATGTACGTCCGCTTACCGAAGCCGCTCGCACCGGGCGGTCAGACAACCGTCGATGTGGCGTGGTCCTTCACCATCCCTGTGAATACCGGCGAAGGTGGAGGCAACCCCCGCATGGGTGCGTACGAAAACGGCTCCATGTTCCTCGCCTACTGGTTCCCTCGCATCGCCGTCTACGACGATGTGCGTGGGTGGGATTTGCTGCCGCACGATGGTGAGCATGAATTTTACCACGACTATGGCGACATGCGCGTGGCCATCACGGTACCCGATAGTTGCGGCGTATGGGC
>JAMIQH010000076.1:0-6249 GCA_035914695.1 Bacteroidota bacterium
TCGCCGGTGAAAGGATTGCGTCCCGTGTGATACATCACCGATGCCCAGGTCGAAGGTGTGGGAGTGAACACCTGCACGTGCTCGGCGTCGATGCGCGCCTCCTCGGCAATGCGTTTCCGCAGGTGTCGCATGTCCTCCTCGCCGCAGCCCGGGTAGGCGGCGATGAAATAATAGGACAATTGCTGCTTTTTCCCCGCCGCACGCGTCAGGGTGAAGAAGCGCTTGCGGAAATCGAGCACATCGTCGAACGAGCCCTTCCCCATCAGCGCAAGGATGCGATCATCCGCATGCTCGGGCGCGAGCCGCAGCTGACCCGATACGTGATGTTCCACCAGCGCGCGCAAGAATTCCTCGCCGCAATGCGTGTCGCTCATGACGAGATCGTGCCGTATGCCGCTTGCAACAAATACATGCCGTACGCCCGGCAATGCGCGAATACGGCCGAGCAAACGCGTGTAGCGCGAGTGATTCACCGGCATGCTCGCACACAGCGTGGGGAACATGCAACGCTGATCCCGGCAGGCGCCGGAACGCAGCTTCTTCGCGCATTCGAAACCGTACATGTTCGCTGTAGGACCTCCGACATCGGGAATCACACCGCGAAACGCCGGATGCGCGGTAAAGCGCTCGGCCTCGCGCAGCACCGACGCCTCGCTGCGCCAGCGCACGGTCCGGCCTTCATGGACGGCGATGGCGCAAAAGTTGCACTCGCCATAGCAGCCGCGATGCGTTTGCAGCGAAAAGCGTATCGTGTCCAGCGCGCGCAGCGCTCCTTCGTTCCTGTACAGCGGATGCGCGTCGCGTTCGAAGGGCAACGCGTACACCCTGTCCAAATCATCCTGGGATTCGTAGGCGGCGGGCGGGTGATGCCGCAACCAGCGATCTCCGTGTCGTTGCTGCATGCCCTTGGCGCTGCGCGGATCGAGGTTGTCGTAGAACAGGCGGAACATTTCCGTGAACCCCGCCGCATCGTCACGCACCTCTTCGTAAGCCGGCAGGGTGATGTACGCCGGGTGCGCTTCCCGCGCGATCACGCAGGTGCCGGCGATATCGTCGATGGGAGCCCCCTCGCGCAGACGCCGCGCCAGGCCCAGCACCGTGCCCTCGCCCATGCCGTACACCAGCACCTCGGCTTTCGCATCGAAGAGCAATGAGCGGCGTACCGCATCGTCCCAGTAATCGTAATGGGCGATACGGCGCAAACTCGCCTCGATGCCGCCGAGGACGATGGGACGCTTCTCCCGCCCGAAGCGTCGAATGAGATTCGCATACACAATGCTAGCACGATCAGGACGACGAGTATTCTCGCCACCCGGCGTGTAGTCGTCGCTCCGTCGCTTTTTCATCAGAGCGGTGTAGTTCGCCACCATCGAATCGACGCTGCCCGCGCTCACTCCCCAGAACAAGCGCGGCTCGCCCAGTCGGAGAATGTCCTCGGCCGTGTCGCTACGCGGTTGCGCAACGATACCCACCGAGAATCCCGCCGCCTGCAGCACGCGTCCCACCACGGCCACACCGATATGCGGCGCATCGATGTACGCGTCGCCGCTCACGAGAATGACGTCGCAGCGATCAATGCCCTGCGCGCGCAATTCCTCGGGAGTCATGGGGAGAAACATGCCTACTCCTTGCTCGCGCTCTCTCGACCGTAGTCGCGAAATTTCACCAGCACGCGCTCCATTTCCTCCGCATCCAGCAGCACCGGTGTGCCAATGCATCGGGCCTGATAGTACACGCGCGCCACCAATTCGATTTCCTCCGCCACGGCGAGGGCCCGCGCGAGCGTATCGCCCACGGCCAGCACTCCGTGATTGGCGAGCAGCACCGCACCCCCATCACCCAGAGTGTCCACCGCGGCGGCGGCGAGTTCCTCCGTGCCATAGGTGGCGTAGGGCGCGACAGGCACACTGTGTCCAGCGAAACCCACCAGATAGTGCACGGCCGGAATGGCCTCGCGCAGACAAGCGAAGGTTGTGGCATAGGGCGAATGCGTGTGGACAATTGCCTGTACATCACTGCGACGGCGATACACCGCGGCATGCATTGCGGCTTCGCTGGATGCGCGGCGCGTCCCCTCCAGCACGGAGCAATCCATTCCCAGCAGCACCATATCCTCAGCCGTCACGCGGTCGTAGGTCATGCCGCTCGGACTGATCAGCATTCGCTCCCCGACCCGCGCACTGATATTGCCGCCCGATCCCGTCGTCAGTCCCGCCGCGAGCATCGCCCGCAGCATGTCGGCAATTTCCTTCCGTACGTCGTCATGGTGCATCGCGCAAACCGCTTCCTGCAATGAAACATGATCAAAGATACTCAATTCTTGCCGCACCCGAGGAGCGTGACGGACTTAGCTGTGGAATCCATAAAAGAGGAGGGTAATGAGGTGGGGAGAGTAAGGAGGAGGGGCTCCGCGGGAACACAGAGTACCCAGAGCGCTTCGCGAAGACGGTGAGGAATGAGTAAGGAGGAGATGAGGGTAAGGAGGAATTGGTCGTGGCTGACTCGACTGTGCGGGAACGCTCCGGATTGGGAGAGATGCACCTTCAACCCATCCTCCACGCTCTCGGCGCTCTCCGTGCTCTCTTCGAATGTATACCGCACTCAGCGGGCCGGCAAGATTCGAGTGGGAAGCAACCTCAAACATTCCTCCGCGCTCTCGGCGCTCTCCGTGCTCTTCGAATGTATCACGTACTCAGCCAGCTGGCAAGATTCGAGCGGAAGGCACCCATGGTGAACCACTCACAGTTGACCAACAAATAGCGAATCCCTCAGCCACTCCATCGCCGCGGGCACATCGAAGTAGCGCCGGCCATAGGCGCGGAGGCGCAGGGCATCGGGCAGCAGGGCGTCATGCTTCTCCACGATCGTGTTCGCCACATCGGCGGCGAGTTCCTCCTCGTCGGGAGGAGTACTGTCGAGCAGTGCCGCCACCACCGCTTGCAGTTGCTCGATGGAACACCTGCGGATGTCGATCACGCCTCCGAAGTGGTTCGCCGCAAGGCCCGCGCGACACAGCAGGCGGGTGATCGTTCCCGTCACCGCATCACCCCCCCAAGGCAGCAGATGGATTGTGCCTCCGATGCACACGTGCGACACCCGCCCCAGATTCAGCGCGTGAAAGCACTCCATCCCTTCATGAAGCAATCTTCGCGCGCTGCCATCCAGATATGCCGGGACGTCGCGCCGCAGGTACACCTCGCGCATGGCGTGGCGAACCATGTCGTGAACCATCGGACCTTGTCCGCCGAATGCCGGAGGCACGCCGGTGAGCGAACGGCGCAAATACACGACGCGTTTATCCTGATCGATACACAGCACTTCCCAGCGCATGCCACCAAAGACTATTTGCTGTCCCTCCACCAGCGGCCTGTCGACGGGAATACGCCCTATTACCCGCGAGTCGCATTCGAGGCGGTAGTCGTCCGGCGTATTGAACGCCGCATAAAAATGCGCGCGCCCGAGGAGACGCTCGCCTTCACAACCCAAAACCAGCGCGCCTTCCCGCGTCTGGATGATCAAGTCGCGCTCTCCCAGGGCGCGCAGTATCGAGGCATACATTTCCCGCGTCACCAACGAAAAAGGTCCGCTGCCACACAGCAACGACCAGAGCTGTGTCGCGCGCACCGCGCCGTATTGGGCGATCAGCGACATCGTCTGCTGCACAAGTGTGGAAAGATGGAACTGTCGTGGAGGCGGGGGTTCGCTGCGTCCTTGCAGCAACAGTTCGAGCAATGCGATGCACTGTACCGTCTCCATGCGGAGGCGGTCCGAGATATGACTCTCCTCCTTCAGCGTGTGCTCGCTAATGAACAGGCGCAGTATCGATGCCTCGCCCCGCCGTCCCGAGCGACCGAGGCGTTGACGCAGACTTGCCACGGAATGCGGCGTGCCGATCTGCGCGATGGAATGCACGCAGCCGATATCGATGCCCAGTTCGAGTGTCATGGTACACACCGCCGACGTGGGAAGGGCTTCCTCCTGCAAGCGTGCCTCCAGGCGCTCGCGCAAATCGCGTGACAGACTTCCATGGTGGGGAAAGAATTCATTCGGCACGGCGTTGCGCTCGCAGCGATCCTTCAATGCGGCGGCGAGCGATTCCGCGCATCCCCTGCTGTTCGCGAAAATCAGATGCGAGGTACCGCGCAACATGCGGTACAGATCGTCCGCCATGCGCTGGTCTACTCCCGTTCTGCTCCGCAACACCTCGGGAGGAATACGATACCCGCGCAACTGCATTTTCACATCACTGTGCGAAGAGTCCGATACGATGATTTCGCAGGGATAACTCCCCGGCGTTGGACGTAGATACTCCGCCATGCGCCGCACATCACCCATGGTGGCGCTGAGCGCCACGCGCGGCAATGTTCGCCCGATGAGAAATTCAAGGCGATGCAGCAGCGACTGCAACTGGCAGCCACGCTCCGTGCCGGGAAACACGTGGAATTCATCGATGATAACATGAGTCGTCGCGCCAAAGGCACGTTCGCACCACTTGGATCGATGCAGCAAAAGGGATTCGAGCGACTCGGGTGTGATCAGCAGCACACCGCCGGGTTCATCTCGCTGACGCTGCTTCGCCGAGTACGGCGTGTCGCCATGCCAGGGCGTGAGCGGTACGCGTAGCATCTCGCACAGTTCGCGCAGACGCCGGTACTGATCGTTGATCAAGGCCTTGAGCGGACTGATGGAGAGAATACCCACACCATCGGGCCGGAATTCCGCGAGGTGCGAACACGCGGGCAAAAACGCCGCCTCGGTTTTCCCCGCGGCTGTGGCAGCGCTGATCAGAACATCCCTGTCCGCGTGGAGTATGGGCACGATGGCACGCTCCTGAATATCGCGCAAGGCATCCCAACGCTGCCGCCAAACCCACTGCCGGACGTCTTCATGCAACAGCGAAAATGCCGTGGAGACCTTCATGGCATGTCACAGTCGAAAATCCGCTAGAGCGTCGTCGTCCTCCTCCACGATGCCGGGCATGTCCGACGGAGCATCCGCTTCGATGCGCACCGTGCCGAGCAGCTGCGACCACTGGAGATCGGGATGCTGGTCGAGTACGGAGAGAAAATCCACGAAGGCCTTGATGGTATTCCGTGGCGTGCGGAAGTAGGCGTCGCCGATGTGACGCGAGCAGTGGTGGACAAATGCCTCCAACGCCTCGTCCGGCACGCTGCTCGCGCCCGGATCGCCGTTGGCATGCACACGGCGTATATTGCATAAAAGGAGGTACAATTCTTCGGGCGTGAGATTTGCGAGGCGGAGTACGGGAGCCGAGTAATCCACCACACCGGCCCGACGGGCGAAGTTGTTCTCCTCCAATCTCGAGCGCAAGGCCTCATAGCTGAACAACCCTTTGCCCGTATCGAACAGCACCTCGGGCGTGCCGCCGAAGAGAAAGCCTAGGTGCTCGGCGCTCCCCTGCAAGCAGTCATTGAGCATGCGAAGTATCTGCTCGTAATTGGCGAGACGCGTTTGTCGCTGCGGCAGCTTGTAGAGATTCACCATTTCATCGATACACACCAGCAGTCCGGTATATCCCGCCCGCCGCACGAAGCGCGCCAGTAATTTCAGTCGGTCGTACACGTTGCCATCGTCCACGGTACTTCCCACGCCCAGAGACTTGCGCGCCTCCGTGCGCGTGGTGAATTCACCGCGCAGCCAGCGCAACGCATCGTCGCGGAGTTGCTCGCAGCCTCGCTCGTACCCCTGCCAGTAGGCGGCGATCACCATGGCGAAATCGTAGCCGCCCACGGATTCCGACAATTCGTGCAGGCGCTCCTCGATGCACTGCCCGACGGGCATCCCCGCCTCCCCCGCGTAACGACGGGCCTCGGCAATAAAGCGCTCCACCACGCTGCCGAGCGCGCCGCCTTCGGGCTTGCTCCGCGTTGAACAGTTTCGAAGCAACTCCGCGTGGAGCATGCGCGCTTGTCCGCCGCTCGCATGCAGCCGCCGATCCGGAGCCAGATCCGCGTGCAGACAGACCGCGCCTTTCTCCAGCGCGATCGAACGAATCAGTTGCAGGAAAAAGCTTTTACCCGAACCATACTCGCCCACGATGAAGCGAATGGCCGCGCCCCCGTCGGCGATGCGCTCGATGTCCTCGAGCAATGTCTCCACTTCGCGCAGACGTCCGACCTGCAGATGCTGCAAGCCATAGCGCGGGGTGACTCCCGCGCGAAGCGCCTGCAGTATACCGTCGCGTACCCGCGGACGTAGTCCGCCTTTCGCTTCAGTGCTCATTCTGCA
>JAMIQH010000077.1:0-19838 GCA_035914695.1 Bacteroidota bacterium
GACGAGACCCCTGCGCATCTGCTGATCTCGGCCGAGCGTGTCATGCCCATGCGCTACGGCGAAAATCCGCATCAGCGCGCGGCGCTCTACGGCGGCTTTCTCGATGAGTTCGAGAAATTGCACGGCAAGGAACTTTCCTACAACAATATTGTCGACATCGACGCGGCGGCGGCATTGATCGATGAATTCGCCACCCCCGCCGCTGCCATTATCAAGCACACCAATCCCTGTGGTTGCGCCACGGCCGACACCCTGTTCGAGGCCTACGAGCGCGCGTTGTCCACCGATCCGACGTCCGCCTACGGCGGCATCATCGCTTTGAATCGCGAGGTGGACGTGCGGCTCGCGGAGAAGCTCAACGAGATGTTCTGCGAAGTCATCATCGCGCCAGCGTTCGCGCATGATGCGATGGACGTCCTGCAGCGCAAACGCGATCGTCGCCTCGTACATCGACGCGTCACGCGCGAGCGCACGGCCACGCTACAGGTAAAATCCGTGCGGAATGGTTATCTTTGTCAGTTCGGCGATGCATTGCCGGTGGACGAATCGGCATGGAAGGTGGTGACCGCCCGCCAGCCCGGCGACGCGGAACTGCGCGCCCTGCGTTTCGCCTGGCGCGTGGCACGGCATGTGAAATCGAACGCCATCGTGTACACCAACGAATGGCAAACGCTGGGAGTGGGTGCGGGACAGATGTCGCGCGTCGATTCCAGCGCCATCGCGGTGATCAAGGCGGGCAATGCCGGCCTCGGTCTCGCGGGCTCGGTTGTCGCTTCCGACGCCTATTTCCCCTTCGCCGACGGACTGATCGAAGCGGCTCGAGCCGGTGCGACGGCAGTGATTCAACCCGGCGGTTCGGTGCGCGACGAGGAAGTGATTCGCGCCGCCGACGAGCATGGGCTCGCCATGATCTTTACCGGAACCCGTCATTTCAAGCATTGAATCTCAAAGAGCAATTATGGGTCTTTTCAGTCTTTTCGCCAACGACATCGCCATCGATCTCGGCACAGCCAACACTTTGATCTGGGTCAAGGGCAAGGGCGTGGTGCTCAGTGAGCCCTCGATTGTGGCCTTCGACAAAAACACAAAAAAGATCATCGCCATCGGCAATGACGCCCGTGAGATGCAGGGCAAAACCCACCGCGAATTGCAGGTGGTGCGCCCGATGCGCGACGGCGTGATCGCCGATTTCGAAATCGCCGAAGGCATGCTCCGTGCCTTCATTAAAAAAATCATGAACAGCTGGGTCCCTTCCCGGCGCATCGTGATTTCCGTGCCAAGTGGCATCACCGAAGTGGAAAAGCGTGCGGTGCGCGACGCCGCCGAACATGCCGGCGCGAAGGAAGTGTATCTTGTGGCCGAGCCCATGGCCGCCGCCATCGGTATCGGTCTCAATGTGGATGCGCCCGTTGGCGACATGATTATCGACATCGGCGGAGGCACGACAGAGATCGCTGTAATCGCTTTGTCCGGTATCGTTCAGGAAGAGTCCATTCGAATCGCGGGTGACGAACTCAACAGCGCCATCATCCAGCATTTCAAGAAAAGCCACAACCTCCTGATCGGCGAGCGCACGGCCGAAATTATCAAATGCGAAGTCGGCTCGGCCATGCCCCTGAAGCAGGAACTCGTGGTGCGCGTCAAGGGCCGCGACATGATCGGCGGTCTCCCCACCACGGTGGAAGCCTCCTCGGTGGAAATCCGTGAAGCGCTGGAGGAGGCCATCGCCGCCATTGTCGAAGCCGCGAAAGTCACGCTCGAACGCACTCCTCCCGAACTTGCCGCCGACATCCTCGATCGCGGCATCATGCTCACCGGCGGCGGCGCTTTGCTCAAGGGTTTGGACGCGCGCCTGCGCAAGGAAACCAATCTCCCCGTGCATGTGGCGGAGGACCCTCTCACAGCCGTGGTGCGGGGCACCGGCGCCATCATGGATAACCTGCATCACTACGGCAAGGTCATCCTCAAGGGCAAAAAGTACTAATCCTCCACGACGGCAGGGTGCGCGGTGCGTTTACTGCTCGCTGTTCTCAATACCTTCCGCGAATACATCGTCCTCACGCTGCTTGCTACCGTGAGCATTGTGCTCATTCTCAACAGCGACAGCGCGCCGGTGCGCGTGCTGCGCTCGTTCAGCGTCTTCACCTTCGCTTCGCTGCAATCCACATCGAGCTGGATCGCCGATCTCGCCTCGCCCCGCGTGGACGAGGAGAAACTGCGCGAGGTCAATGTGGAATTGCTCGAGGAAGTGCTCCGTTTGCGCGCGTTACGCCAGGAAAACATCGAACTGCGCCGCAAAATCGGTTTTCGCGAGCGTAGCAGCTATCCTGTGATCTCCGCTGAAATCGTGGGGAAAAGTCTCACCCTCGGCCAGAACATGGTTACGCTCAATGTGGGAGAAAACGACAGCGTGCGCGTGAACATGCCCATCATCAATGAAGAAGGATTGGTCGGAAAGATCGTGGCCACCACGGGGAGCTACAGCATCGGCATGCTCGCGCTGCATCGTGATTTTCGCGTACCCTCGAAGGTCAAGCGTTCGCGTATCGACGGCATCATCGCCTACACGCATGGCGACGATTTGCAGCTGCGCAATGTGTGGAAAACCGCCGACGTATTGCCGGGCGATACCATCGTCACCACCGAGTACAGCAGTGTGTTCCCCGCGGAGGTGCTGATCGGCACGGTACAGAGTATCGGCGCTGGCGAAGGCGGATTGTTTTCGCAAATCGTCGTGCGTCCCTTCGTGAGCTTCTCCTCGCTTGAGCGTGTGTTCGTGGTGCGCTATCCCATGAACCGCGAGCGGCGGCAACTGGAGGAGCGGCACTTCCCAAAGGAGGAGGCCGCGCAATGAAGCCCGAATATCGCCTGCACGCCAAACTCGCGGGCATGATGTTGATTCTGGTGGTGCTGCATATACTTACCGCCAATCTGGTGACCATCGCATCGGTGCAGCCATCGTTTCTCCTGATCGGTATCGGCTTCATCGCCGTGCGCCACGGACAGCTTCCCGCCATGTTGCACGCCTTCCCCGCCGGTTTGCTGCTCGATCTGTACCTGGGTGACGTGGTGGGCATCAGCGCGCTGTCGCTGGTCATCGCGGGGTTCGTGGCGGGATATTTCCACCATGAGGAACGTGCCGCCTCGATCATTCGGAGCCCCCGTATGGTGTGGGCGCTGCTGGCCGCGGCGTTCGCTTTCCATGCGATCTTCGTTTTTACCTATGTTCAAACGTTGGAAATTGATATACTCGGTACTGTGCTGAAACATGTGTTCGGCGCGACACTGTACACCACCGTGGTCGGAACGATACCGCTCCTGCTCATCGCACGCACGGGCGGCGGATTGAAAGTGTAAGGAATGCCCATGGATGAATCGGGATTCGCGAGCAGACAACGCAGCATGTTTCTCGGCGTCGTGGTACTGGGCCTGTTCGGCGTGCTGCTGTTCCGGCTCACCGATCTGCAATTCATGCAATACGACGCCTTTCGCTCGAAAGCGGAGAAAAATTCCATTCGCCAAATCGCCAAGGATCCCCTCCGCGGCCTGATTTTCGACAGAAACGGCGAACTGGTGGTAGACAACAATCCAAGTTACACACTCACCATCACCCCGTTCGAATTCCAGTGGTCTTCCCTGCCCACACTGGTGCGTTTTTTCGGTGTGGATTCCAATCTGGTGCGCTACCGTCTCACCCGGGCCGGCATCAACGGATTCGAACCGGTGAAAATTGCCCGCGAACTCACCTTCCATCAGCTCAGTCTGCTCGAGGAATACCGCACTGCTCTGCCCGGCGTGAATTACGTGATTGAAAGCCGCCGTAATTATAAAATGACGCCGCATCTCTCGCATCTGCTCGGCTACACGAAGGAGATTTCCCCGAAACTGCTCAAGCATTTGGGCGAGTACTACCGACCGGGCGACATTGTGGGCTTCAACGGCATCGAAGCCTACTACGAACCCGTACTGCGTGGATCGAAGGGGTACGGCTATTACACGGTGGATGCCACCGGCCGCGTGGTCGAGAGTTTCGATCATGGGCGCTCGGATATCAACGCACGCGAGGGCAGCGACATTTTCCTGTCCATCGACATGGACTTGCAACACTACGCCGAACGTTTGATGCGCGGTCGCCGTGGCGCGATCGTGGCGTTGGACCCACGAAACGGTGAAGTGCTCGCCTTCGTGAGTGCTCCGGATTACAACCTTGCCGATCTGAGCGGGCGCATCACGCCGGAGGTGTGGAGTTCGCTGGTGGACAATCCCGAGATGCCGATGTACAATCGCGCATCCATGGCCGCGTATCCGCCGGGCTCGACCTTCAAAATGCTGGTGGCCATTGCGGCCTTGCAGGAGGGCATCATCACGCCGGAAACCCGCATTCACTGTCCCGGCTCGTACACGCTGGCAGGCAAGGACTTCGGTTGCCATGGAGCGCATGGGGATATCGGCGTGGTATCGGCAATCGAGCACTCGTGCAACGTGTTCTTCTACAAGTTGATTTTCAAGCTCGGCTTCGAGAATCTCAAAAAATACGGCTTGATGTTTCATTTCGGCCGCCGCACGGGCATCGACATCAGCAACGAGAGTCCCGGCATTTTACCCACCGAGGAGTATTACAACGAGCGCTATGGCAAACGCTGGAATATCGGCTACCTCGTCAATC
This sequence comes from Bacteroidota bacterium, assembly GCA_035914695.1. Taxonomy (GTDB): domain Bacteria; phylum Bacteroidota; class Ignavibacteria; order SZUA-365; family SZUA-365; genus JAOSJT01. The sequence continues at coordinate 4,667 of JAMIQH010000077.1, forward strand.
TCGGCATCGGACAGGGCGAGGTGAACACCACGCCTCTGCAAATGGCTGCGTACACCGCTGCTCTGGCCAATGGGGGCACCTACGTGGTGCCGCATGCCGTGGTGAAGGTCCGCGACAGGTACAGCAAGGAAACAAGGCAGATTCCGGTGAAGCGCGAGCGCTTGCCTCTGTCGCACGATGCGATTTCCATCATACAGCGCGGCATGTTGCGCGTGGTGCAGGGCAGCGGCACCGGCTACGCCGCTCGCGTGTCGGGTGTACGCGTGGCGGGGAAAACCGGCACAGCGCAAAATCCCCCGAAGCGCGACCACGCGTGGTTTGTGGGTTACGCTCCTTTCGAGAGTCCGACCATCGCCGTGGCGGTGATCATTGAAAACGGCGGATTCGGTGGCGCCGCGGCAGCTCCCGTGGCAGGCGCCGTGATGCGGCGATACCTCCAGGGTCCGCCCGTCAGCGTCACGCCCAGCGACGAAGGTACTGAAACCGTGGAAGAAGCGCTGCCCGTTGTCCGTCCCTCACTGCCGATTTCCGACTGATGAAAGCGCTGTTTTCCTCCACGTCCGCGCGGCGACTCGATCCCATCGTCCTGGGCGCGACGGTGCTGCTGATCGCGGCGGGATTGTTGTCGATCTTCAGCGCCACGCACAATGCGGCGCTTATCGTCAAGTTTCAGAAGCAGGTGTTCTGGACCATCCTCGGTCTGCTGTCGGTGGGATTGATACTGCTGGCGCCGGCGCGTTTTTTCCACTACAGCTCGTGGATGCTGTACGGTGTGTCGCTGTTTTTGCTGTTGCTGGTCCTGTTCTTCGGCAAGACAGTTTCGGGTAACGCGGGCTGGTTCGGCGTCGGAGGATTTGGTATACAGCCCTCCGAATTCGCCAAAGTCACCACCATACTCGCTCTGGCGCGTTTTCTCTCGGACAGCACCACCAGCTTGCGCTCGTTGCTTGATCTCGCAAAATCGCTGGGCATTGTGCTCGCACCCTGGGTGCTGATTTTCCTTCAACCCGATTTCGGCACCGGGCTGGTGTTTTGGGCGATTTACATCGCCATGCTGTTCTGGGCCGGTGCCGAGCTGGTGCTGTTGCTCACGCTGCTCTCCCCCATCCTCATCATGGTGCTGTCTGTGCTGGATCTATGGTACTTTCTCGGCGCGGCGATACTCGTTTCCGGTCTGTTTTATGTACTCAAGCGCAATCTCGGCGTGGCGTTGATGTTCCTGGCCATCAATCTCGCGCTGGGTTTCGGCGTGCAGTATCTTTACGACCATCTTCCGGAATATCAGAAGGCGCGCGTAGCGGTGTTTTTCGATCCTTCCCAGGCACCGTTGTCGGCCGGCTACAATGTGATTCAGTCCAAGGTCGCCATCGGATCGGGGGGACTCACTGGCAAGGGGTATTTGCATGGATCGCAGACGCAGCTACGCTTCGTGCCCGAGCAATGGACGGATTTCATTTTTTGCGTGCCCGCCGAGGAATTCGGATTCATCGGAGGGACGCTGATCCTGCTGCTGTTCGGCGCTATCGCTCTGCGGGGGTTGCACATGGCGCGGAACATCGATTTCCGCTTCTCCAGTCTGGTCATACTGGGCGTGATGGCGATGATTGTTTTCCACGTGTTCATCAACGTGGGCATGACCGTGGGATTGCTGCCGGTGATCGGCATTCCGTTGCCCTTCATGAGCTACGGCGGTTCGTTTTTCCTCACGAGCTGCTTCGCCATTGGCATTGTGCTCCACGCATGGATGCACCGCGATATCGGAGGCGAGGGACCGTTTTCTTCCTGAGAAAACGTGTTGCTTCTCCTCTTCCCCGGCGGTAACTTTGTTGTATGACCGTGATGGGAACGACATCGCGATTTTCACGAACCATCCCCGCTCCCGTGCGTGTGGACATGCGCCAATGCCCTTCGCCCGCTTCCGTTTCCCCATCGCCAACCAATCTCATCAAGCAATACAATCCGGCCGGAATGTAATGGAGTGCCCCAATGCCTGAACAACCGTATTCACTGAAGGAACTGGAAAATGAAATGGCCATCACGCCGCATCAAGAGGAGGCGCGAATCGACTACGTGGGTCTCGTCGGAGGCGGTGTCATGGGCCGCGGCCTCGCGCAGACACTGTCGGCGCAAGGCCTCAACGTGCTTATCGTCGAGAAGGACGAGGAGCGCGCACAGCTCTGCCTCGAAGGCCTGTCCGAAAACATGGATCGTGAAATCCAACGCTGGAGCATGACCTCGGGCGAAAAGCGCGCCCTGCTCAGCCGTATCCGCGTGGGAACGGACATCAACGAGGTTGCGCACACGGATTTTGTCATGGAAGTGGTCGACGAACAATTCGAACTCAAACAGCAGTTGCTTATCAAGCTCGATGCGATTTGTCCTGCCACCACCATTGTCGCCTCGAACACCTCCACACTCAGTCTGACCCGCATCGCCAAGCCCGTCAAGCATCCAGAGCGTATTATCGGTTTGCATTTCGCCAATCCCGTGCCGAAAACGCCTCTCTGCGAAATCGTGCGCGCCTTTCAGACCTCGGACGAAACCTTCCGTCGCACGCGGGAATTCATCCAGGGCATAGGCAAAACGCCGGTGGAAGTCTACGAGTACCCGGGCTTCATCACCACACGCGTTATCATCCCGATGCTCAACGAAGCGATGTATGTGCTCATGGAAGGCGTGGCCTCGGCCGAGGACATCGACACCGCCATGCGCCTGGCCTACAATCTCCCGATGGGTCCGCTGGAACTCGCGGACTCCATGGGCCTCGAAGAGTTGCTCGCCTGGATGGAATCCATGTTCCAGGAACTCGGCGATTCCAAATACCGCCCCTGTCCGCTGCTGCGCCGGAAAGTCCGCGAGCAGAAATACGGACTCAAAAGCGGCGAGGGTTTCTTCACATACGACGAATCGGGCAAACGTATCCCTGACATGCAGGCCTAGGAGCACACATCATGAATATTCTCGTTGTCAACTGCGGCAGCTCTTCCATCAAATATCAGTTCATCGAAACCGAAACGCAGAATCGCCTCGCCAAGGGTCTTGTGGACCGCATCGGCATGAGCGGCGCGGTGCTCACCAATACGCGTTTCGACAATGACACCATCAAACTCACCGGCGAAATTCTCGACCACGGCATGGCCATCGAGTACGTGCTTGCCGTGTTGCTGAGCAAGAATCACGGAGTGATCAAGGACAAATCCGAAATTCATGCCGTGGGCCATCGCGTGGTGCATGGTGCCGAGGATTTCGCGGGTTCCGTGCTCATCACCGAGGATGTGCTTAAATCGCTGCGCGACAACATCGAACTCGCGCCGCTGCACAATCCGCACAACATTCGCGGCATCATGGCGTGCAAGCAGCATCTGCCGGATGTGCCCCAGGTGGGCGTGTTCGACACGGCCTTCCACCAGTCCATGGAGCCGCACGCGTTTCTCTACGGCATTCCCTACGTGTTTTACAAAAAGTACAAGATCCGTCGCTACGGATTCCACGGAACGTCGCATTTCTTCGTGTCGAACCGCATGGCCACCATCATGGGCAAGCCCATCACCGATCTGCGCATCGTGACCTGCCATCTCGGCAACGGATGCAGCATGGCGGCAGTGAACAATGGCGTGTCGGTGGACACCACCATGGGCTTCACTCCGCTCGAAGGCCTGATCATGGGTACACGCAGTGGCGACCTCGATCCACAGCTCATTCTTTACATCATGGGCAAGGAAGGTCTGTCACTCAACGAAGCCACCACCCTGCTCAACAAGCACAGCGGCCTGATGGGCATTTCGGGCGTGAGCAGCGACATGCGCGAGATCGAGAGCGAAACCGAGAAGCAGCACAGCCGCGCGACCATCGCTTTCGACATGTTCGTGTACCGTGTCACCAAGTACATCGGCGCCTACGCGGCGGCGATGGGTGGCATCGACGGTATCGTGTTCACCGGCGGCATCGGCGAGAACAGCACCATGGTGCGCGAAAAGGTCTGCGAAAAACTCGGCTTCCTCGGCGTGGATTTCGATCCGCAGCTCAACAACGACGGCCCGAAAGAGCGCTTCATCACGCGCGAGGGATCGCGTGTGGTGGTGGGCGTGGTTCCGACGAACGAGGAACTCGTGATCGCCCTCGACACCATGGCCATCGTCAAAGGCGAACTTCCGCCGTCGATGAGCAACATGGTGCGCAACAAGGCCCTCGACAAGATCAGCTAACTCCGACGATTGCATGGGACGTCCATCGACTTCCGAGGCGGCGACGCCGCTTGTTCGACCCGATGGGCGTCCCATACAATCCATGCTCGTCATCAAACCCCGCGCCATCGGCGATGTGCTGCTCTCCACCGCCGTCACACCCAACCTCCGCGCCGCATTTCCGGATGCCCGCATCGATTTCCTTACCGAGACCGCCGCGGGCGACATCATCCGCGACAATCCGTATCTCGACAATGCCATCGTTTTTTCGCCCCGCCACGACAATTTTCTCACCCTGCTGTGGCGCCTGAACCGCTCGCGTTACGATCTGGTCATCGATCTTTTTTGCAATCCGCGAAGCGCGCAAATGACCTTCGCCACGCGCGCGCCGCTGCGGGCGGGCTATCCGTTTCGCGGACGCGCCTACGCCTACAACCACCACATCCGGACGCGCGCCGACCAGGTGCACAATGTGGAATTCAATCTCGATGCCTTGCGCTCGCTCGGGATTCCCGTGGTGGAAACGCGACCGGTGCTTGCGGTAGCGGAGGAAGCGCGGCGCTGGGCGGCAGAGTACGCCACAGAGCATTTTCCAGCGCATACCCCGGTCATCGCGCTGAATCCCAGCGGAACCTGGGAGAGCAAGCGCTGGGGATTGGAACACTTCGCGGAACTCGGCGACGCGCTGATCGAACGCCTCGGCTGCGCCATCCTCCTCGTGTGGGGACCGGGTGAACTCGACGATGTGCGCCACATCGCCTCGCGGATGCGGCATGAAGCAATCATCCCGCCGGCGAACTCGCTCCAGCAACTCGCTGCTCTTTTCACCCATTGCACAGCCATGGTCAGCAACGACAGTGGACCGATGCATATCGCGGCCATCATGGGTACGCCGACGCTGGGTATTTTCGGACCCACGAATCCCTTGCTTCAGGGCCCGTACAGCCCACGCGGCCGCTGGATACGCTTGGAAGGATTGGACTGCCTCGCCTGCAATCGCACCGTCTGTCCCATCGGTACCATTTGCATGCGTGATCTCGCTGTCGCGCCGGTACTCGACGCCACTCTCGCATTAGTGGAGGAATGCCATGACGTATAAACGCCTTTCGTTGTTCTCGCTTTGCGTCGTCGGTGCAGCCATGCTGACCATCGCCTCCTGCGACGACGGCGCTTCGCCCGAGCCGCCGTTGTCCATACGGATCACGCAACCGGCGGACAGCAGCATCCTGCCCAACGCGCCCATTCGCATTCTGACCGAGACGAGCAACAGATGTGGCTGCGATGCGCACGTGGAATTCTGGATCGATGGTGTGTTCACCGCATCGGATTATCTCGCCTTCTATTCGTACGACTGGGATCCAGCGGGAGCCACCGGAGCGCACAGCATCGCCGCGCGCCTGGTGCTGAGAGACGGCAGCACGGTGCAGGACAGCATTCTCGTCTTTATCAGCGAGTGAGTGCTGCGCATTGTTCAGTAGTGTCGGGTGTAAATGTGAAGCGGCGGAGTGATGCTCCGCCGCGTTCGTTTTCAGGGATGGTACTCTTCCGTCAGAGATCGATGACACGCAATGTGGGGAAATGTGAGCTCAGCACGTTGCGCAGTCGCTCGCCATGGCCGGCGATGACAATGCGCTGCCGATCCGTCGCGAACAATTCCGCCGCCAGTGTGCGAACATCGGCCGGCGTCACGGCTTCCACCCGTTCGGCAAAGCCCAGCGCCTGCTCGATGCTCTCGCCGTACACCGCCGCTTCTTTCAACACGCTTTGCACCGTGCGATTGGCGGCAAACATCACCGAGCGATCTTTCAGCAAGGCCTTCTTGCGCGCTTCCAGCTCCTCCGCCGATGGACCGTCGGTGGCCAGCGCACGCAAATCCTCACGCAGAAGCAGCAGCACGCTATCGGCTTGCAACGGCGAAGCCGATCCGGTGATGAGAAGGTAGGCGCAGTCGCGTGTGACGGCCACATTCGAACTGAATGTGGACGACACCGTGCGTCGCTGCCAGAACAGCGAGCGAAGCCGCGAATCCTGCCCCTCGCCCAGAATATTGTTGAGCAGCACCAACGTGGCGAAGCGCGGGTCGTTTTGTCGCAACGCGGGCACACCGATGCGGTAGAATGCCAAACCCTTGGTGTTGCTGGTATCGTTGAGCAGCACGACGGCGTTGTCGGAAGGAATGGTGAGTGGACGCCGGGCAACTTCCACGCCGCGCCGCCAGCTTCCAAAATGCTCCTGCAGCACCGTGCGTACAAACGCCGGGTCGAGATTTCCCGTGACAATCACCGTGCAGTGCTGTGGCTGATAATGGCGTTGATGGAAGGCGGCGATGCTTGTGCGCGACAGAGCTTCGATTTCGCTGCCCGACGGTTGCAAGCGACGCGCAAGTACCACGCCATCGCCACAGAGGCGCTGCAGCACGGTTGCAGTGGCGAGTTCGCCCGCGCTGTAATGCGCTTCCGCGAGACGCGACGCCTGCTGTTTGAGCACCAGTACGGCGTTCTCCTCGAACTTCGGCGCGATCACCGCGTCGGCCAGCACTTCGGTCACCGCCTGAAAATTCCTCGACAGCGCTTTGGCGTACAATTGCGCGTAGTCGTAGTGCGCGTAGGGTACGACCACCGAGCCCTGCTCCTCCAGAAAGCTCTCCACCATTTCACCGGAGCGCTTCTCGCTGCCGCGCAACAGCAGATGCGTCACGGCGTAGGACACGCCATGTTCATTCTCTCCTTCCCTGCTCATGCCCGCATCCACCACCACGTTCACCTCGCATAGCGGAAGCTCGTTGACGCGTGTGAAATAGTAGCGCAGACCATTCGGCAGCGTATCGGTCACGACTGTCGGTTTCCACATGCGTAGTTCGCCCGAGGGTGAAGGCACCGAGGAGGACTGCGCATCGGCGAGAGCTGCCGGAAGCAGGAGCAGAGCAGTTGAAACAAGGAGTGAGAGGCGAAGCCGAGAAATGGACAATGACATGCTATTCATCGATGAAAAGTTCCAGAAACAGTTGCTCCCCGCTGACGGGTTCGACCACGGACACACGGTTGTTCTCCACCTGAATGGCAAAGACATTCTCAATGTTACCGGGCTTGAGTACCGACACCCGGAAGGTGCCACTCACGTCGAAGAGATCCACCATTCCCTCGGCCATGCCCACGCCGGGCAGGGTGAGGCCTTTGGTTTTCAGCCCCTTGAGCGTGAAGCGCATCGTCTCCTTTTTCACAAGCTCTTCGATGGCGATGCGATATTGAAAATGGTGAAATTCCTCGGTCGTGCGAAAGTGAAATCGCAGGCACTCCCGCCGCTGCTCCTCGTTGTAAGCCGGACCCATCCACAGCAGGTACTCGATCGGGCCTTTGTCAATCCGTGGAAACATGATCAGCTCCGTGCATTATCCTGAAGTCGTGTCAGCAACGCAGCGACGAGGCCATCGAACGGCAACTGTTCCTGCGCGCCATCGGCCATGGACTTGAGCACAGCGGTGGACGCCGCCAATTCGCTTTCGCCCACGATCACGGCGAAGCGCGCCCGCGCCTTGTTCGCTTCGCGCATCTGCGCCTTGAAACTGCGGCCGGCGTAATCGATGTCCGTGCCAACGCCCGCAGCGCGCAAGGCGGCCGCCGTGGCGAAGGCCCAGCGCCGACTCGCCTCGTCCAACGCGATGATGTACACATCGGCAGCATCCTCGGGGAAAGCATAGCCGTTTTTTTCCATCACCATGAGAATGCGCTCGATACCCGATGCAAAGCCCACCGCCGGCGTGTCCTTGCCGCCCAGTTGTTCGACCAGAGCGTCGTAGCGCCCACCGCCGCCAAGCGCGTCCTGCGAACCGAGGTCCGCGCTCACGAACTCGAAAGCGGTTTTCGTGTAATAATCCAGTCCGCGCACCAGGCGGGTGTCGATGGTGTAGGCGATACCCAGCGCGTCGAGACGCGCGCGCACAGCCGCGAAATGCTCGGCGCATTCCTCGGAAAGATAATCGAGAATCACCGGCGCAGCGGCGGTGGCCGCGCGATCACCTTCATCCTTCGAATCCAGCACACGCATCGGATTGGTCTCCATGCGCCGCTGGCTTTCCGCACTCAAATCACCCGCCACGCCGCGGAGAAAGTCCTGCAAGGCCTCGCGATACGCAGGGCGACAGCTCGCATCGCCGACGGAGTTGAGTTTGAGTGTATAGCCGATACCGAGGCGACGATAAATCTCCGCAGCCATGGCGATGATCTCGGCGTCACATTCCGGAGAGGATAGTCCGATGGATTCGAAACCGAATTGGTGGAACTGCCGGAAGCGTCCCGCCTGCGGGCGCTCCTGCCGGAACATCGGACCGATGTAGTAGAGACGGTTCCAGCCGGCGAGATTGCCCAGGCCGTGTTGGTTGAACGCGCGGATCACCGGGGCCGTCATCTCGGGCCGCAGCGTCAAACTGCTGCCGCCCTTGTCCACGAAGGTGTACATCTCCTTGCCAACGATGTCGGTTTCCTCGCCGATGCCACGCGTGAACACGGCGGTGTCCTCGAACATCGGGGTACGGATTTCATCGAAACGGTAGAGCCGCATCACCGCACGCACCACCTCTTCGACATGCTGCCAGGCGGCGGTGTCGGCCGGAAGCAAGTCCCGGGTTCCTTTCACTGATCGATACATGCTGTCCTGCTGTGCTGTTGCGAAAAAGGCACGCCACAGGCATGCCTTTCCGGATGGTTGCGACGCCCGAAATATCAGACGTCGAGGTAGTTCATTTCCTCTTCCTTGAGGATGCTCAGAATCTGTTGGGCCGAGGTGGACTGCAGGAGCTTGCCGCGCAATTCCTCCTTGTTCATGAGGCGGGAAATCCGACTCAGAAGTTTGATATGCGCGCCGACAAGACTGTCCTTGCCGATGAGGAGGAAGAGCAGACGCACCGGTTCGTGATCCAGACTCTGATAGTCGATAGGATTCTCGGTGATGCCAAAGGCGGCGACAATATCGGTCACGGCATCGGTTTTGCCGTGCGGAATGGCGAAGCCCTTTCCCACGCCGGTGGACATGATTTTTTCGCGCTCGAATATGGCCTGGCGCACTTTTTCGATGTCCTTGATCTTCTGCGACTTCGCCGCGAGATCAATGATGGCGTTGATGACGTCTTCCTTCGTTTCGCCGGGAATGTTGACTTGAATCAGGTCTTCGGTGAGTATGCTGGTAATTTTCATGTCCGTGTGCTGATAATCGGTTACACGATAAGACCACGCAATTTAGTCATTATCTCGCCAGCGTACAACTTTCTCCTCGAATTCGCGCGCGAGTTCCGCCGCGCGCTGCTCGTTGTGCGCCTCGACGAAGACGTGGAACAGTTCGAATTCCTTGCTCGGTAGCAGCAACACCCACGCGCCATCATCGAAATGCACCTTGATGCCATCGATGAGTTCGCGGCGCCGCGACTCGGTATCGAACATCGCGTAACGCATCACGCGGCCCTTCGCCTGCCAGGGACAGGAAATGTCCACCGTGCGACGGAAGTAGAACGGCACCGTGGTGTCGATCATGCCCAGACGCCAGCCGGTGACGGCCATCATCTCCAGAATCTTGGCGATGTTGTACATCGCGTCGGTGGCGAAGAGAAATTCGGGGAAGATGAAGCCACCGCGCGTGCCGGCGATGAATTCGATGCTCGGATCCTTGAGCACAGCATTCATCATGCCACCATGCGTGTTGGGCGTGCGCACGAGTTCCACACCGTATTCGCTGGCCACTGCATCCATCTCGCTGCTGGCGGCCACCGGACAGCCGATTTTACTCACCGGCTTGCCCTGCACGCGGCGGCTTTCGAGGAAGAGCTTGGTGACCAGCGACATCAGGCGCTCCTCGTCCACGAAACGTCCATGCTCGTCGGACACGAATATTTTCTCGCCACCCGCGTCGATGAGTATGCCGATTTCACAGGACAAGGATTTGACAATGCTCGAGACATGATTGCAGGCGGCGTAGAATTCGTCCCGCGTGCGCGTCAGTCGCGTGCGGTCAATGTACGCGTTGAGCGAAATGACCTGCGCTCCCAGCTTGGCGAGGATGTTCGGGAAAATGGAGGAAGTGATCCCGTAACTGTAATCCACCACCACGTTGAAGCCCTTCGAAGCGATGAGTTCGAAATCCAGCGTGGAAAGAAAGCGCTCGCGATAGGCCTCCGTTGTCCGCTCGGGAAAGTACAACGATCCGATGCCGTCGTAGTCCGCACGACGGAAATCCTCGGAAAAGAACTGCCGCTCTATGGCCTTCGTGCGCTTCGAAGCCATGTCCTGTCCGTCGGCATCGAAGAAGATGATGTCCATCGAACGCTTGTCGAAGGGGGATTTCCGCACATGGAAGCCCGCCGTGTAGCGGCCGCTGCGGAGAATCTGCCGCAGCATGGGAATGGATGTGCTCTGCATGTCGTGCACGTTCACGCCGGCGGACATCAGGCCGCAGGCGATGGCGCGCTTGACCATGCGCGAAGCGTTGTCGGGATCGCGGCTGGCCAGCACCTGTCCGTCCACGCCCAGCACCGCGCCCAGCGAGGTACCGATTTTCGCCCCGAATTCCGGATTGATTTCAATGTTGGCCGAACCTGTGATGCGCGCGTCGGTGAACAGCTCGCGCAGCCAGCGATCCTCCCACACAAGACTTTTGGTGAGCACGGCGCCATCCTGCACCACTTTTTCGGGCCAGAGTTTGATATTCGACAGCAATGTCGCTTCCTGCCCGATATTGCAGCGGTCGCTGATGAACACATTGTCCGACACCGTCGCACCGGCGTGGAGCGTGGTTTCATAGCCCACCACCGAGTTCGAGATGTTGACCGATTGCTCGATCACGCAGCCGTCCCAGATCACGGAGTTGAGAATCACCGCGCCGTCCATCACGCGCACATTGTTGCCGATCACGCTGTTGATGATGCGCGCGTTGTTGGCAATGTGGCAATTGCGTCCCACGATCACATGCCCGCCCCACTGTGCGCGCTCGTCGGGCACGACACTGCCTTCGCCGATATGCGCCTGCGCCACGGCCCGCCCGTCGATGTTCACCTTCACGCGTTCGCCGAGCGTATCCATCGAGGCCTCGTGATATTCCTCGAGCGTTCCCACGTCGCGCCAGTAGCCCTCGGCGATGTAGCCGCAGAGCTTTTTTCCGCCCAGCATCAACTGCGGAAAGAGGTTTTTACTGAAATCGTACTCGTCCTTGTAGGGAATCATTTGCAGGACATGATTTTCCAGAATGTAGATGCCGGTGTTGATGGTATCGCTGAACACCTCGCCCCAGGAGGGCTTTTCGAGAAAACGGGTGATGTTGCCTTCGTCGTCGACAATCACCACGCCGAACTGCAGCGGGTTCGGTACGCGCGTAAGCACGATGGTGGCGTCGGCGCCCTTCTCCTCGTGAAAGCGGATGGCGTCGGTGAGATCGAAATCTGTGAGCACATCGCCACTGATAACGATGATGCGGTCGTCGCCGATTTTTTCCAGCGCGTTGCGCACGCTGCCCGCCGTGCCGAAATCGGCTTCGGCCAGCATGTATTGCATGGAAATGCCGAAATCGCCTCCTTCGCCGAAGAAGTTGCGAATCACCTGCGGGTGGTAGAACAGCAATGAGATGATGTCGTTGAATCCGTGCTCTTTCAACAGATCAACGATGTGAAGCATCATGGGCCGATTCGCCATCGGCACCATGGGCTTGGGAATGTTGCACGTCAGTGGGCGGAGTCGTGTACCGAATCCACCAGCCATAATCACTGCTTTCATACGCCGGCCGCGGTTGGTGATGGGGATGAGAAATGTCCGTAATCCAAGCTACGAAAATGCCCTCCGACGAGCAACTGTCATCGGAGGGCAACATCCGGAAATACCGGCGGAAAAGGACTAAAATGGCTGTGGAGGCAGGTTGCGGAAATCGACGCGTATGTCCACGTCTCGCACGAAGCGTCCACCGCCGAGATCAATGGCGCCGGGCTGCGTCACATCGTTCACCACGGTGTACACGCCCACCACGCGCCAGTCCTGGAAGAGATTGTCCCCATACTGCTGCGCGGCGACGATGTAGCGAAAGCTGCCCGTGAGCTGGGCGTTCTGCACGCGGTAGACCTGGGCGCTGCTGTCGTACGCCAGGGGCTCGGAAAACACCGCCGTCCCCCCCACCACTTCCGATAAAATATCCTTCGGCGGATACTCGCGAAAGGCGATCACGCGCAGGTCGCGCACGCTGTCGGCCGGAGGCCAATCCGACACCACACGCAAGGTGCCTTCGAAGCCCGCGATCTCCGCGTCCACGGGATCGGGTACGAGCCCTTCGTCGCAGGCGGCAACGAGCAGCGCGAGCAACAGCGACAGTGCGGCGGCGATATGCGTCCGGCGCCGCGTCATTTCACTATCGCTCCAGCATCCATCGGCGAGATGGGCGCAACGATGATCGGTCCGGCACTGTCATTGGAGGCGGCGAGTATCATGCCCTGAGATTCGATGCCGAAAAGTTTCGCGGGCTTGAGATTCGCCACCAGCACCACGGTGCGTCCCACGAGTTCCTCGGGCTTGTAGCTGCCGGCAATGCCAGCCACCACCTGTCGCCGCTCCGAACCGATGTCCACGCGCAGCTTCAACAACTTGCTGGATTTCGGCACGGCCTCCGCTTCGATCACCGTGCCGAGGCGCAGGTCGAGTTTGGCTACATCGTCGATGGTGATTTCGGGTTTGAGTTCGGGATAATTGCGCTCCGTTGTTTCCTCGCGCGGAAGCGTGCGCAGTTTGGCGATTTCGGCATCGATATGCGCGTCGTCGATTTTTTCAAAGAGAATGCGCTTTTCGCCGAAGGCATGACCCTCGGCGAGACGCGTCTGTTTCGGTGCGTCCCAGGTCACAGGCAGGGAATCTGCGAGGTTGAGCATGTCGTGCAGCGCCGCAGCGCTGAATGGCAGCAGCGGCTCAAGGTAGACGCGCAGAGCGTAGAGCACCTGGGCGCAACAGTACAGCGTCGTGGCGCAGCGCGCGGGATCGCTTTTCACAGTCTTCCACGGCTCGCGGTCGTTGAAGTATTTGTTCGCCGCGCGCGCGAGATTCATGGTCGCGGTGGCCGCGTCGCGGAAACGGAAACGGTCGTAACACGAGGCGATGCTCTCCGCGGCGGTGTCAATTTCAGCGAGGAAGGCGGTATCCTCCGCGTCGAGCGTTCCGGCTGTCGGCACGCGATTGCTGAAATGCTTGTCGAGAAAATGCAGCGAGCGGTTGACGAAATTGCCGAGAATGTCGGCCAATTCGTTGTTGTTCCGCGCCTGGAAATCCTTCCAGTAAAAATCGCTGTCGCGCGTCTCGGGCATGTTCATCGTCAACGTGTAGCGCAAGGGATCGGCGGGATAGCTGTCGAGAAACTCGTTGAGTTCGATGGACCAATTCTGACTTTTGGAAAATTTCTTCCCTTCGAGGTTCAGGAATTCGTTGGCGGGGACATTGTCCGGCAACACTACCCCACCGCGTGCCATGATCATCGCCGGAAACATCAGGCAGTGAAACACGATGTTGTCCTTGCCGATGAAGGCCACGTAGCGCGTGTCATCGCCGTGCCAGTAGTCCTTCCAGGCCTCGGGTGTTCCCTTGCGCGCGGCCCATTCCTTGGTGCTGGAAATATAGCCCAGCACCGCGTCGAACCACACGTAAATCACCTTGCCCTGCCCTTCCTCGCCCGGAACGGGCACGCCCCAGGTCAAGTCGCGCGTGATGGGACGATCGCCCAAACCGGCATTGAGCCAACTGCGCACCTGCTGCAGCACATTGTCCTTCCAGTCGTCCGCATGCGATTCCACATACTGCTCGAGTTGCTGCTGGAAATCGCCGAGCGGAAAATTCCAGTGCACCGCTTCGCGCACCACGGGCGTGGCATCGCTGAGCAGACTCCGTGGCTGCAGCAGTTCGGTCTGGTCGTAGTATTTGCTGCAATTCTCGCATTGATCGCCGTAGGCGCGATCGAAGCCACAATGCGGGCATGTGCCGATCACAAAGCGATCAGGCAGAAACATGCCCACCTGCGGATCGAAGAGCTGCATGGCGCTGCTCTGCCGCAGCACGCCCTTGTCACGCAATGTGACGAACCACTCGCGCGCGGTTTCGTGATGCACCGGCAGCGAAGTGCGCGAGTAGTTGTCGAAGCTGATGCCGCAACGCTCGAAGGCGCGCGCGTTGAGTTCGTGATAGCGATCGATGACCACCGTGGGTTCCACTCCCTCCTTCTGCGCGGAGATGAGTATGCTCACCCCGTGCTCGTCCGAGCCGCAGATGTACAGCACATCCGTTCCCTTGAGGCGATGATAGCGGACGAACATATCCGCGGGCAGATACGCGCCCGCGAGATGGCCGAAATGCACGGAACCGTTGGCGTAAGGGAGAGCGGAGGTGACGAGGAGACGTTTCATGCTGGAAATACCCGTGGTCGCGATGAATGAAAGTGCTGCGGGCATCCGTCGCATCGCGGCGGTACGCGGCGCGCTGTTGCCCTGGCCGATTCGGCGCACATGGAACGGATGCAACCACGTAGTATAGGAAAATCACCGCGCACGGGCAATACATTGTCCATGGGCTGGCTGCGTACGTGATACATTCGCAGAGAGCGCAGAGAGCGCCGAGAGCGCGGAGAAATGTTTGAGGTTGCTTCCCGCTCGAATCCTGCCGGCTGGCTGAGTCCGTGATACATTTGAAGAGATGAAAGAGAGCGAAGAGAGCGGAGAGGATGTGTTGAGGGTGCACCCTTCCTGAACCGTAGTGCTACAATACAGTCGAGTCACCCACAACCAAATCCTCCTTACTCTGGTATGTTGTATTTCGTCCGATCTCGTTCCTGAAAGACGTGACCAGGAGAAAATTCTTTTGCATACTACCGGTTCATCCGGCTGCGGGAGAAAACGATCCTTACTCTGAGGCCGCGACCTCGCGAATGAGATTGTTTCTCCCCGGAAATCGCCGCGGTCGAGTTGGTATCATGTGGCACGACCACGCATC
>JAMIQH010000078.1:0-6226 GCA_035914695.1 Bacteroidota bacterium
CGTGCCGCTGTCGGAGATGTTTGGCTATGCGACGACGCTGCGCTCGCTCTCGCAAGGCCGCGCGATCTACACCATGCATTTCAGTCATTACGACGAAGTGCCGGCGAGCATCAGCGAGAAAATCATCGAGCGCACCAAGGGCAAGTAACGGTTTCCAACATCTGATTATTAACGTTCACGTCATACAGTCACAGGAGCTACAGAACCATGGCCAAGGAAAAATTCGATCGTTCAAAACCGCACGTCAACATCGGCACCATTGGTCACGTTGATCATGGCAAGACCACGCTGACCGCTGCCATCACCATGGCGCTCGCTCGCAAGGGTCTGTCCGAGATTCGCACGTTCGATTCGATTGACAACGCTCCGGAAGAGCGCGAGCGCGGTATCACCATCGCCACCGCGCACGTAGAGTACCAGACCGCCAATCGTCACTACGCGCACGTTGACTGCCCGGGCCACGCCGATTACGTCAAGAACATGATCACGGGTGCCGCGCAGATGGACGGCGCCATCCTCGTCGTTGCCGCCTCCGACGGCCCCATGCCGCAGACCCGCGAGCACATCCTCCTCGCTCGTCAGGTGGGCGTG
Organism: Bacteroidota bacterium; assembly: GCA_035914695.1. Lineage (GTDB taxonomy): Bacteria > Bacteroidota > Ignavibacteria > SZUA-365 > SZUA-365 > JAOSJT01. Next base: position 592 of record JAMIQH010000078.1, read on the forward strand.
CCCCGCATCGTGGTGTTCATGAACAAGGTGGACATGGTGGACGATCCCGAACTTCTCGAACTGGTCGAACTCGAACTGCGCGAACTGCTCAGCTCCTACGAATTCCCTGGCGACGAGACTCCGATCATCCGCGGCAGCGCCCTGCGCGCCTTGGAAGCCGGTACGGACATGGCCACCCCTGTGACCGACGAGCGCCTGAACTGCATTTTCGAACTCATGGATGCCTGCGACAGCTACATTCCCATCCCCGAGCGCGAAGCCGACAAGCCCTTCCTCATGTCGATCGAGGACGTGTTCTCCATCACCGGTCGTGGTACCGTGGGTACCGGTCGCATCGAGCGCGGTCGCGTGCATGTGCAGGACGAAGTGGAACTCGTCGGTCTCGGCGCCCACAAGAAGACGGTCGTCACGGGCGTGGAAATGTTCCGCAAGGAATTGGACGAAGGTATGGCCGGTGACAACGTCGGTCTGCTGCTCCGCGGCGTCGACAAGACCGAACTCGAGCGCGGCATGGTGCTTGCGAAAATCGGTTCCATCACCCCGCACAAGAAATTCCTCGCGCAGGTGTACGTGCTGAAGAAAGAGGAAGGTGGCCGCCACACTCCGTTCTTCAACAACTACCGCCCGCAGTTCTACTTCCGCACCACCGACGTGACCGGTATCGTGGTCCTGCCGGAAGGCGTGGAAATGGTTATGCCCGGCGACAACGTCGACGGTATGACCATCGAGTTGATCTCCGAAATCGCCATGGAAGAAGGTCTCCGTTTCGCCGTGCGCGAAGGCGGCCGCACCGTGGGTTCGGGTCTCGTCACCAAGATCCTCGAGTAAACGAACGTGATAAGGACAGTGGGTGGAAACACCACCCACTGTTTTTTTCTCTCCAAGAAGAAGGTTTGAGACCGTGGCGCAGCAGAAAATTCGCATAAAACTGAAATCCTACGATCACAATCTGATCGACAAGTCGGCGGAGAAAATCATCAAGACCGTGAAATCCACCGGAGCGGTGGTGTCCGGCCCGATTCCCCTTCCGACAAAGCGTTCGGTGTATACCGTGTTGCGCTCGCCGCACGTGGACAAGAAATCCCGCGAGCAGTTCGAGACGCGCTCGCACAAGCGATTGATCGATATTTTCAATTCCACGCAACGGACAGTGGACTCGCTGATGAAGCTGGAGCTCCCCGCCGGTGTCGATGTGGAAATTAAAGTCTAACGACGTAGAATCTGGTTGATATTATGCCCGGAATACTTGGAAAAAAACTCGGCATGACGAGTCTGTTCGATGAGAGCGGGAAGTTGATTCCCTGCACCGTCATCGAAGCTGGTCCCTGCACCGTGCTGCAGCTGCGGACGAAGGAGAAGGACGGCTACAACGCCGTGCAGCTCGGCTTCGATCCGAAGCGGGAGAAGAGCACGAACAAGCCCGACATGGGTCAATTCAAGAAGTTCAAATCCCGTCCGCTGCGTATGGTGCGCGAATTCAAGGGTTTTGACATGAGCGCGATGAACTCGGGCGATGCTGTGACGGTGGAGCTGTTCGCCGCGGGCGAGAAGGTCACAGTGACCGGCACGTCCAAGGGCAAGGGCTTTCAGGGCGTCATGCGCCGCCACGGTTTCGGCGGTGTCGGCGGGGCCACGCACGGCCAGCACAACCGCCTGCGCGCTCCCGGTTCGATCGGTTCGAGTTCGTACCCCTCGCGCGTGTTTCGCGGCATGCGCATGGCGGGTCGCATGGGTAATGCCCGTGTGACGTACAAGAACCTCACGGTGGTGCGTGTCATCCCCGAATCCAATCTGCTCATCGTCAAGGGCGCGGTCCCGGGTGCGAAGCAGGGTTACCTCGAGATTCATAAACAAGGCAAGTAGACGCTGAACCATGAACGTGCAAGCATACACAACAGCAGGACAGAAGAGCGACGTGGTCGCCCTGAATGAGGCCGTGTTCGGCATGGAGCCGAATGCGCACCTCGTCTACCAGGCCGTGCGCATCCATCTGGGAAATCGCCGGCAAGGTACATCCAAGAGCAAGGAACGTTCCGAGGTCAGCGGCGGCGGCAAGAAACCGTGGCGTCAGAAGGGTCGTGGCACGGCCCGCGCCGGTTCGACGCGCTCGCCGTTGTGGGTCGGCGGCGGCACCGTGTTCGGTCCCAAGCCCCGCAACTACCGCAAGAGCTTCCCGACCAAGATGCGCCAGCTTGCACGCAAGTCCGCGTATTCGATGAAGGCCGCCGATCAGCAAATCATGATCGTGGACGACTTCAGCGTGAATGAGCCGCGCACGAAGGAAGTGTACGCCATTCTCAAGGCCCTGGCCATCGAGAATACCAAGACCTTGCTTCTGGTGCCGCAGTACGACAAGAATCTGTGGATGGCCGGTCGCAACATTCCGACGCTGGAGATCCGTGAGGCCTCGAAGGCCTCGACCTATGACGTGCTGAATAATCAGGTGCTGCTGATTCAGAAAAGCGCGCTTCCCGTGATCGAGCAGACATTTACGAAAATCTAACCCTGTGAGCAGGTCATGAATAGCATCATCAAGCGGCCGATACTGACGGAAAAGATGACCACGCTCGGAGAGCATGGACAGTATGCCTTCGAAGTGGATGTCAAGGCGAACAAGATTGAAATCGCGAAAGCGATCAGCAAGCGGTTTTCCGTGGATGTCGCCAGTATCCGTACCATTCTTTACAAGGGCAAGCGCAAGGCGCAGTTCACCAAGCGTGGCCGCCTGCAGGGCTCGCGTCCCAGCTGGAAAAAAGCCATCGTCACGCTGAAAAAAGGCCAGACGATCGAGCTTCTGGAAGCATAAACGAGATTTGATTTCATTCTAGAGAAGGAACCGAGCAGTGGCTGTTAGAAAACTTCGTCCGATGACGCCGGCAACGCGTTATTACTCGATCTCGACGTTCGAGGAAGTGACCTGCACGACGCCGGAAAAATCGCTGCTTGCGCCCCTGACCAAATCGGGCGGCCGGAACAACAAAGGCCGCGTCACCTCCCGTCACCGTGGAGGCGGTCACAAGCGCAGATACAGGATCATCGACTTCAAGCGCAACAAAATCGGCATCGCAGGTCGCGTCGATACCATCGAGTACGACCCGAACCGCACGGCGCGCATCGCCCTCATCGTGTACGCCGACGGCGAGAAGCGCTATATCCTCGCGCCGAATGGCCTGAAGGTCAACGATGTGATCATGAACGGCGCTGGCGCGGAAATCAAGGACGGCAACACGCTGCCGCTGCGCAACATCCCCGTGGGTTCGTTCATCCACAACATCGAACTCAAGCCCGGCAAGGGCGGCCAGATCGCGCGCAGCGCGGGCAACGCCGCGCAGCTCGTGGCCAAGGAAGGCGACTACGCGCAGGTCAAGCTGCCGTCGGGCGAAGTGCGCATGGTGCGCACCGATTGCTCGGCAACGCTGGGTGTGGTGAGCAATTCCACGCACGAGAATATCAGCTGGGGCAAGGCCGGACGCAATCGCTGGCGCGGACGCCGTCCGCACGTGCGCGGTATGTGTATGAACCCGGTTGATCACCCGAACGGTGGTGGCGAAGGCAAGTCGAAATCCGGCGGTGGTCGTCAGCACCCGGTGTCGCCCTGGGGCAAATACGCCAAGGGTCTGAAGACGCGCAAGAAGAAGAATCCGTCCAACAAGTACATCATCAAGTCGCGGAAGAAATAATGGCACGATCACTGAAAAAAGGCCCGTACATCGACCAGAAGCTTGCGCGGAAGGTTGACGATCTCAACCGGACGAACCAGAAGCGAGTGATCAAGACCTGGGCGCGCCGCAGCACGATTCCGCCCGATTTCATCGGCCACACCTTCGCCGTGCACAACGGCAACAAGTTCATCCCGGTGTATGTGCAGGAAAATATGATCGGTCATAAACTCGGCGAGTTTTCCCCGACACGCATTTTCCGCAGCCATCCGGGCGGCAAAGCCGAAAAATCGTCCCGCTAAACGATCCGAACAGGTTGAATCATGAGTATGGAAGCACGCGCAATCAAACGATACATTCAGGGCTCACCGCGCAAAATGCGTCTGTTGGCCGACCAAATCCGCGGCAAGTCCGTGGAGGAAGCGCTGAATATTCTTCATTTCTCGCCGAAGCACGCCTCGAAAGTCTGTGAACTGACGTTGCGCTCGGCGGTGTCGAACCTGATCAACGCGAAGGACGGTGGCCGCATCGATCCGCAGCGTGTGATGGTGAAGACCATTACTGTGGACGGCGGTCCGATGGCGAAGAGAATTCTTCCGGCGCCGATGGGACGTGCGTACCGTGTCCGTAAACGGTCGAATCATTTAACTATTGTAGTATCCGAACAAGCGTAGGCAAGCAGGAGAGATATCTTGGGCCAGAAGACACATCCCGTTGGAATTCGCCTCGGCATCGTGAGAGAGTGGGATGCCAATTGGTACGACGAGCGCAATTTCGCCTCGAAGCTCGAAGAAGATTTGATGATCCGCAACTACGTTCGGAATCGTCTCAAGAAAGCCGGCATCGCCCGCATTGTGATCGAGCGCACGCCGAAGCGCGTGGTGCTCGCCATTCACACTTCGCGCCCGGGCGTGGTGATCGGCAAGAGCGGTAAGGAAATCGCGCAGCTCGAAGAAGAGCTGAGGAAGGTGACCAACAAGGAGGTGAAAATCCTCATCACGGAGATCAAGCGTCCCGAGTTGGATGCGTATCTGGTTGCCGAGAACATCGCCAATCAGCTGGAAGGCCGTGTTTCCTTCCGCCGCGCGATGAAAAGCGCCATCACCTCCGCCATGCGCATGGGCGCCGACGGCGTGCGTATCATGTGCGCTGGCCGTCTGGGCGGCGCGGAAATGTCGCGCACCGAGCAGTACAAGGAAGGCCGTATCCCCCTGCACACACTGCGTTCGAACATCGAGTTCGCCCGCGCCACCGCCAAGACGATTTACGGATCGATCGGCGTGAAAGTGTGGATTTGCAAGGGCGAGGTGATCGGCAAGCGTTCGGCGGCGGCTGCCGCGCGGATGTGACGCAGGGATTCGCGAATTGAATCGAGAAGGAAATAGACCATGTTAATGCCCAAACGAGTAAAGTTCAGAAAACAGCAGCGCGGCCGCATGACCGGCAAGGCCTTCCGTGGTTCGCGCGTGTCCTTCGGCGATTTCGGCCTGAAGACGATGGAGCCCGCGTGGATCACGTCCCGCCAGATCGAGGCGGCCCGTATCGCCATTACCCGTCGCATGAAGCGCGACGGAAAGGTGTGGATCCGGATTTTCCCCGACAAGCCCGTTTCCAAGAAGCCGCTCGAAACCCGTATGGGTAAGGGAAAAGGCGCGCCGGAGTTCTGGGTTGCTGTCGTGAAGCCGGGCCGCATCATGTTCGAGGTCGGCGGTGTGTCTGCGGAACTCGCGCACGAGGCGCTCGCACTGGCGTCCTACAAGCTTCCCGTGAAAACGAAGATTGTTCAACGCCCCGATTTCACGGGCGAATAAGCGCTGGAGTATCGATAGACATGAAATCAGCCGAAATTACACAGATGAGCACCGCCGAAATCCGTCAGCGGATTTCCGAAGAGCTGGAGAATCTCACGACCTTGCGCTTCAAGCATGCGAGTTCGCAGCTCGACAACACCTCGCAGCTCGGAAAACTGAAAAAGG
>JAMIQH010000079.1:0-1833 GCA_035914695.1 Bacteroidota bacterium
AGCAAATGCTGGGTGGCGGCGGCTATCAGTATCTGTGGCTGCCGGGATCGGTGTTCCATCCATTTCAGACAGGCGCTGCGTTCAGCTACACCGGTTCGGGCTGCATCCACGCGACAGGCGGAACGGAAAAGCGGTTTGCCCACAAGGTCGTGTTGCCGACGGGTTCGGTCGTCAAGTTTGTGCGGTTGTACGCCTACGACAATTCCGCGAGTTCGGCGATAACCGCATTCTTTACCACCTATGATGGTGGCGGTGATTTCACGGAACTCATTTCCGTGGACTCGACCAACGCTGGCGGGTACGTCTCCAATCTGGGGCCCGAGATGAACTACACGATCAACGGCTTGCTCGAATCCGCGAACATTGTTGCCAACCTCGGCACCCAGAACGATAACAGCCTGCAATTTTGCGGCGTGCGCATCGCCTACATCTCGGACCTGATCTTCGAGAATGGATTCGAGTAGTCAGCATTGGACCGCTGCATTCGAGGCAACGGAAGCCTGAAGCCGGTTTGTGCCACTCGATCAGCGTTGCCTCGATGGCCGACAGGGACGTCGGCCTCTTCTTGTGCGTGTCGGAGCACTGCCGTTGGCGATTACACTTTGCACTGCCTCATCGGGGTGCCGGTCCGTGAGGAGATGGCGGGTGCCGGTCACGGGGAGGCAACATGAAGACTCTTGAAAACCGCATTCCGCCGCCGCTGGTTGGCCTGGTCTGTGCCATCGCCATGTGGGGTCTGGCACGGGCCACGCCAGCGTTTGCGATGCCAAGCGCGCTGCGTCTCGCCCTGGCAGCGGGATGTGCATTGCTGGGTATCGGGATTGCGGTGGCGGGTGTTGCGGCATTCCGTCGCGCACGCACCACGGTCAATCCGCTGAAACCCGAATCCGCCAGTGAGTTGGTCACCGGCGGCATTTACCGAATCACACGCAATCCGATGTATCTCGGAATGGCGCTGGTTTTGCTCGGCTGGGCACTATTCCTTTCCGCGCCGGCATCGCTGCTCGGTGTGGTGGCGTTTGTGGCGTTCATCGACCGCTTGCAGATCCGTCCGGAAGAACGCGCCATGCTTGCCTTGTTCGGCGAATCCTTTCGAGCCTATGCCACGCGCGTGCGGCGCTGGCTGTGATCAATCCCGCATCACGATGGGCTGGCGTTCCTCGCACAGGTGCGCAAGCACCGCACGGGTGGCGGCGCGGGTGGACAGCGGGGCCGTGGTGGACGCGAGATCGGCGGTGAATGCGCCGGCATGCAGCGCCTCGGACACCGCGCGTTCGATGCAATCCGCTTCGTCGACCAGCTCCAGTGAATGGCGCAGCAGCAAGGCGGCACTGAGGATGCTGGCGTACGGATTGGCCATGCCGCGCCCGGCAATATCCGGTGCCGAACCGTGGATGGGCTCGTAAAGTCCACGGCGGCCATCGCCGAGTGATGCCGACGGCAGCAGGCCGAGCGATCCGGCCAGCATCGAGGCCTCGTCGGTGAGGATGTCGCCGAACATGTTCTCGGTGACGATCACGTCGTACTCGCGCGGACGGGCCAGCAGGTGCATGGCCATGGCATCGACCAGTTGATGCTCGATCTGCACGTCGGGAAATTCCTCGCGCGCCACGCGCGTGGCCACTTCGCGCCATAGTCGCGATGTTTCCAGCACGTTGGCCTTGTCCACCGACGTGAGCTTGCCGCGTCGCGCGCGCGCGAGCTGGCAGGCGCGACGCACGATGCGTTCCACTTCGACCACGCTGTAGATGAACATGTCGCTGTCGTGATCAGGGCTGCGCTGCTTGTCGCCGAAATAGATGCCGCCGGTCAGCTCGCGCACGACCAGCAGGT
>JAMIQH010000080.1:0-6505 GCA_035914695.1 Bacteroidota bacterium
GTGATTATGCGTGGAATCACGCCCCCTTCATTTACCATCTACCTCCCATGACGCTGCGTCCCGGCGAAACGCTGGATTTTCCACTGCGAGTGCATGGCGACCGCTGGGATCCAGCGTGGGAACTCACGTCGGTCACCCTCCACTGCCGCTATCACCCCGGCGACAACTTTTCCACGCACACCAGAAATATCGCCGCCGAAATGGAGGAAACCATACCCATCGATGTACCCGGGGATGCGTCGTGGATGCAATGGTACGTCACCGCAACGGATAACCGGGGCTGGACAAGCCGAGTGCCGCTCGGCGACACGGTGTACTACGAACTCGGATCGCTGGTGTCCACCATCGGCGAAACAGCGCTGCCTTCGGGCTTGTGGCTGTCCGCCGCACCCAATCCCGTGCGGACGGGTGGCAGTGTGCACGTCGATTATCTCGTTCCCGCCGGTCAGCAAGCGACGCTCGAACTGTTCGATATGCTCGGACGGCCACTCGCAGCGATACCTTGTCCGGTTGGCGATGGCCGGCTCTCCACGCTGAAGCTGGACACCCATGCGCTTCCTTCAGGAATGTACATACTGCGCTTGCGCGGTGCGACCTCGGCGCTCGCGCGTACGTTCATGGTTCAACGCTGAGCGTGTGGGCTCTCTTGCCCGTGATGAGCGGCCAAGAGGATGTTTTTTTTCACGTTGAAGGAATTTTTCCCGGTATCACGTGTCATTCCCGCGACACCACCCTCGTGTCGTGATTATCAACAGGAACGACGTGCTGGATGAAGTGAGTCAAAGTGTATCGCTGGATCGCGAGCTGCAGCAGCGAATTCGAAATGGCGACAACAATGCCTTCGGAGAGCTGTATACACGGCACAAGCAGCCGGTGTATGTGTATTGCACCCGCTTCGTCGGACACGATGGCACGGCCGAGGATGTGTTCCAGGACGTGTTCATTGGCATGTTGGAACGCATTCGCAATGGCAGCGAGATAGAAAATGTCGCCGCGTACCTGATGCGATCCGCAAGGAATCGCTGTCTCAATGTGCTGCGCGACAGAAAATTTCCCGTGGATATCGCCGATGTGGAAGATCGCCTGGGTCACGACAGCGCAGTGGAATTCGACGCGCACGATGCTCTTCAAGGGGCGATGCGGGAAATTCCGGATGAAAATCGCGAAGCGCTGGTTCTTTGCGAATACGGTGGCTACAGTTACGAGGAAATCGCCCGCATGACCGAAGTGCCGCTCACCACGGTGAGAAAGCGTATCTTTCGGGCGCGGCAAAAGTTACGTGAATTGTTGAATCCGCAAGGATAATCAGAGACCGCCATGGAATTCGAGGAATACGTATCCGCTTTTCTCGACGGCGCATTGAGCCCGTCCGAAGAAACGGAGTTTCTGCACATCCTCTCCGTCTCCCCGGAGAAACGCGCCATGCTGCATCAGCATCTCGGCCTTCGCTCGATGCTCGCCGCCGATGCGCGTGTTGCCTCGGTGCCATCGCATCTGGATGCCGCGATTCTCGGCGCGGCGGGTTTGGGCGCGGGCATTGGCGCCGCGGGCGGTGCCGCCGCGGGCGGCCTCGCCTTGGGTACGTCAACGAGCGCTGTTTCCACTGGCACCGCAATGACGGGCGCCGCCGTGACAGCCGCTTCGCTGGGGGCGGGCATCGCGGACGGTGTTGCATCTTCAAGCGCTCCAGCCACCGCCACGAGTGCCTCCGGTGTCGCCGCGGTTGCCACGGGCACGTGGTGGACGGTACGGCGTATGCTCGTGGCGGCCTTGCTCGGAGTCTCACTATTCACCGGCGGCTACCTCCTTTCCTCGCTCGAGAACGACGCCGAGCCGGAAACACCCGGCACTTCGTCACAGCCCATGGCGATGCGCGACGGATTAAACACTGCGGCAGAGAGTGCATCATCCGCCGCTTCAACCGGAGCAACAGACGCACACGATGGCGCAACACCCGCATCACGGCACACGGCCACAAGTCCGCCACCGACGCGTACCGTCTGGATCACGCGCGTGGACACCGTGTACCTCCCCGCAGTGGCGCAGCGCGGTGATACCGTCCGCGTGACCCGCATCGATACCGTGTTGATCGCGATTGCGCAAACAGACCACGGCACGCGTCCGATCACCATTGTGCAATCGCCTTCCCTTCAGCCCTTCGCTCCGGGACCGGGCCGCTTCGATGTGGAAATTCAGCGCGAGCACCTCACCACCTGGCCGTACATCGATCACGAGCGTCTCGGTGTTGATCGCGAGCAGCAGCATTTCGCGCTGCACGCGGGCTACGCCTTCGATATGCATCATGCCGTGGGAGTGTCGTTGGCGGAGAAATCCTTCGCGATGGAATATTATCGTATCGAGAACGATTCACTGTACCTTTTCCAGCGACAGTCCGCCATGGTGGTGGGATCGGGATTCTATCGTTTTTCCCAACCCCTCTGGACCGGGATCACACCGGAATTCACCCTGCGCATTGGCGGAACCAGCCTCGGACCCGTGTTCGGTGGTCGCCTTGCGGTGCAATTCGCTCCGCTCGAACGCCTCGGCATAGTCATCGGCGCGGATGCCTCGCTGTTGGCCTACAAGTACAAAGACAACATTTTCACCAGTCACACGCTCGGATTGACATACGGCCTTCGCTATCGATTCTAGTTCGGACAGATACGGATCCTTCGTCACATCGCCACACCCTCGTTCGAGTCTGCGGCGGGCGTTGAGCTTCCTCACGGTGATGGGGGTGGTGCTGTATTGTCTCTGCGCGGCGGCCTGCACCTCGCCGGGCGATGATGATCCGAGTACGATTATCGGAACGGATCCATGCAGTGATCCCTGGCGCAACGACACCGCCCGTGTGCGCACGACCATCAGATTCGAGGCCTTGGTGGATACCATGCTTTACCCGCTCAAACGGTTTTCGGGCAGCGGCCTCCGCGTATCGGTGGTGCTGATTCCGCCGTATCAATCACCGTTGCCGTATCTGGATGTGTATTCCGTTTCCGCCAATTACCTCGACATCCCCGCCACCGGTCTCCCATTTCAAGTCGTGATACCGCCGGGCTATTTTCGGCAATACGATTGTGCGCGACTCGCCTCGGCATTCATAGTGCTCTACAGAGACGACAATGAAAACGAGCATTTCGACATTCAGGAAACGATTTACGGAGCGGACGAACAAAGTCTCTACGCCTTCACCGAAGGAGAAATGAGCACGGTATCGAAGCAGCCCTTCGAATCGGTATTTTCTGGCAACAATGTGCTGATTCGCACGGACAACAGCAGCTATCCACGCTTCCGATCCTCTCCCGATTATCTTGCCACCATCTTCATTATCAATGTCCGCGGCGATGCGCAGCGCTATAACATTCCTTTGCCCTGGCCCGTGGAAACACCGCTGTTCACCTCCAACGCGGGCAGAACACCATCATGAACCGCAACTTCCATACCATCCATCCTCGCGGCACCTTCCTCTGCGCGGTGATTCTGCTCCTCCTGGGATCGCAGGCACTCTCGCAGCCGCGCCTCGAATTGCGTTTGCTTAAACCGAATACTCCGGATTATTACTACTATCAGCTCTATTTTGCCGCATACTGTGCCGATAAACCCATCTATGATCTCGAAAAGAGGCAACTGATACTCGAGGAAAGACTCGGCCTCGTGGACACCAACGACTATATCATCGATATGCAACCCGACTCGCTGCGCAATGCATGCTATGATATTGCGTTGCTGATCGATAATTCCTCGCAAATGACCGCCACCATGCTGGCGGAAGCGACGCAGGCCGCTATCGCCTTTATCGACAGTATGACCTTGCCCTGCCAGACGATCAGTATCATCACGTATGCGGATCGTCCCACACTGCTTTCTTTTCTTAGCAGCGACCGTGATGCAAGCAAACAAAGTCTCGCCTCGATGACGCTTGGAGGACGCCGCGCCTTGTATGATGCGATGTTGGCGGGTATGATAGAACTTTCCACAAATGGGAGCGCCAGAAACAAATTGGTGCTCGCGCTCACCACTGGCGAAAACAGTACCGGTATTACCCTGCCGCCGGAAATCGCTTCCGCAAGCATTAATCAGAACATTCGCGTCTTCGTGCTACCGCTTGGCGACGTTATTGCCTCGGAGGAGCTCACCACGCTCTGCCGCAATACTGGCGGCTTTGTGCTCAAGCCGCCCTCGGGTGAAGCCCTGCCGCAAAGCCTGCAAGCGTTCGAAGGATTCACCCAGCGCGAATTCGACGAATATCGTCTGGTGCGGCGCACGCGCGATCCTTTCATGCGCAATCTGCTCATCCGCATGCGCCTCGAGGCCTGTGACGACAGCGTGTGGGTAAGCCATGTCTTTTTCCAGGAAGATCCGACAGCGGTCGGGAATCCCCCGGCACCAGATGAGTTGCAATTGGGACAGAGCTATCCCAATCCGGCACATCGCAACGGGGGCGAAATCAGCATTCCCTTCCGACTCGGCAGCGAGGCCGCATCACGCGCTGTGCTGCTGGAAATCATGGATGTGCTCGGACGTCGCGTTGCCGTTCTCACCCATCGACAACTCCCACCGGGCGCGCATGTCGCGCGTTTCGATGCAGCTTCGCTGCTCCCCGGAGTGTATTGGTATCGAATTTCCGATGGCAGGGAATTCCGCCAGAAAACCTTCATCGTGAGGTAACATGCTCGCACGGCGCCTGTTCGCGCTCGTTCTCCCGCTCGCCGTCCATCTCGTGGCAATAGCACCGCTCATGGCGCAGCATCACCCCGGAGAGCGGTGCATTTCCTGTCACTCCTCGTTTGCACTTGGCGCCACGGTCTTCGGTGATGATAACGCATCCGCAGTGTTCGGAGACGCGCCATTGATTCTGCGCACATCCACCGGGGGTGTGGTGCATCTCGGAAATTCGGATGCCGAGGGAAGGATATTCGCTCCAACCCTGGATTCCGGCCGCTATCTCATTGAGCTGGCCTCGTTGCGCAGCCGAACCTGGCATCTGCTGCCTGAGCAGCGCGATTGCAACGCTTGCCATATCGCCGGTGGCAACGCGAATGCCTCGCGAAACCTGAAGCTGGGCAGTCTCCATACCGAACTTCCCGTCGATAACGCCTGCACACATTGTCACCACTATCCCGCCTCGATGGAGCTTTCTCGTCTTGCCACCACCGGAACGCTCAACGCACGCGCACAGCGACCTGCAACGCAGGGTTCAGCCGTGGTGATCCGAGGAAACACCTACGCCTTCGATCCATCGGCATATTCCATTTCCACCACGCGACCGGATATGTTCGCCGAAGGATATTTTTCGCTGTTCGACGTATTGCTCGCCGTTGCCAAGCGCAATGGGCATTCTCTTTCCTGGCATTGGGATGCATCGTGCCAGACACATTTCATCGACTCCGTGGATGGTGTGGCGGGAAATTTCTGGTATCACTTCAGCTATGATGCCGGCAGCGGAACTGCGACGGAGCTTCGCAACCGCCGTCAAATTCGCTGGGACGAATTGCTCTATCAGCCCGGTGCCTGGGTGCAATTGGTGATGGGCGAGAATCTTGATGAATTACGAGCGGAATTTCGTGAGGAAATCGAGCGCGAGCAACAATACGGTCATCGCATACCACAGGTACAGATCAACATCAATCCCGGCGATTTTCAGGGTAATCCACCCGAAAGTCATCGCATTTCCGTGACGCGCAATTATCGCGATGTGCAGGTCGCCGCGCACAATCTGCGCGCCAGCGGCGGAGACACGCTGTATCGCGCTCCGTTTCGTCCGGGCGTGGTCACCGCCATCGATGTCCTCCTTTCGTTGCGTGATCAGGGCGAACTGGATGTGGTGGGCAACGCGTATTTCACCCATCTCGCCGGCAAGGTGATGGAAAGTTTCCGCGTGCGCAGTATCGGTATTCCCGGTGTTGGTCTCGCGCATGCTTCTGGTCGGCAGGGCTTTGTGTACACCACAGGCAATGGCACCCCCACGCGCCTGGCCAACGACGCCGACCGCAAGCAGCATGTGCATGCGGATATCCACGTTATTCACGCACCGGATTTCGCGCTGTGGAGATGGATAGAATTGGGAAATCCGTACTACGAAGCCGACTCACCCACCGGCGTTGCGGAAATGCTCGCCGACAACGATGCGCGCGACCTTGGCTTCCGCGTGCAGCAGCCCTGGCCACAACCCGCGCAAGGAGTGGTACATCTTTCCTGCAATATGTTCGAGGAAGGTCACTATCGTATGGATATCCTGGATCTGCACGGACGACGCCTCAGCACGCTCATGGATGCACGTACTGAATCCATCGGCGTGCAACGCTTTCAATGGGTCGCTCCCACGGCCGGCGTCTACTTCGTGCGTGTCAGCAACGGACGACACAGCATGCTGCAAAAGTTCCTCATCAGCAGCGGACGATAATACGCCGCACCCTGATATCCCTCAGGTGTCAATCCACTTTCTGAACTCCGCCACCCGTTCTGAGCTCACCAGTGCTTCGATGCCACGGGGAGGTGGCGGTGT
>JAMIQH010000081.1:0-28047 GCA_035914695.1 Bacteroidota bacterium
CACGGGATACCACTGGAGCAACGGCGTGAGTGCCACATCCGGGAAGCCATCCAGTGGAGAAAGATGCCGGGGTGGCGGGGGAGCGGTGCTGAAGCGGCGGACTTCCGACCAGTCGCCGAATGCCGTCGAACCCTGATTCCCTCCGCGCACGCGCCAGTAATAATCGCTGTTCACCTCGAGCACACCCGAGGAATGCACAAAACCCACGATGCCCAGTCGGTCTTCCACCAGTGTGACAAAGCCGGGATCTTCCGCGACCTGCAAATGCCAGCTCGCAGCCGTGTCGGTGGCTGCCCAGACGAATTGCGTGGACGGCGCGAGTCCTATGGCTCCATCCAACGGCGACTCCAGCCGTGGTGTGCCGATGGTGGACGCGCTGGTGGTGAATGACCACACCGCGGACCAATCCGTCCACACACTGCCCACGCGAGCGCGGACACGCCAATGGTAGGTGGTCGTCGGGAGGAGTTCGGGCGATGAGAAATTCGTGCTTCGCAAATCGTTGCGGTCGATGGTCCAGAATCCCAGTTGCGGATCAGTGGTCACCTGCAATTGATACATTGCCGCGCCCGAGAACGGCAGCCACCAGAATCCCGGCCGCGTGGACACACCGGTGGATGCATCTGTGGGAGCGAACAACGTGGGCCGCGTGGAGGATTCGCTGATGCTGAACACCTGCGGCGATACCGCGACGTGCGCACTGTCGTAGGTGTCGCTGATGCGGATGCGGCAGGCGTTGGATGGCTCGACAGGTATGGTCCAATTGTAGGCGCCCACGGCGGCGGGAAGATTGATGGCAATGCTGCGCCAGAATCCGCCGTTGTCGGTCGTGTAGGCAATATCCACGCGCTCGATTCCCGCGCTCTCCCATCGGATTTGCCGCACACTGCCGATTTCCCATTGTTCACCTCCCGAGGGGGCGAGCACGCGGAGACGTGGAATCGGCACGATTTCAAACACGTCGTCACTCACATCCTCGAGTTCGGGACGATCGATGCCCGTGATGCGGAAGAGGCAATGCGCGGAGGGCGTTTGTGGAATCACCCACCCTCGAAGTCCATCGGAAGCGTGCGCATGCGCGATCGGAAGCCAGGTCACCCCAGCGTCCACACTGTAGCGCAACTCCACGCTGTCCACCGCGGCGGATTGCCAGCGGAGCAGCTGTGTGCTTCCCTCTGTCCACCGTTCGCCTCCATTCGGTGCGATTACACGCAGCGCGGGGATGGGGCGGATGCGGAAGGGAGGAGAGGTGGCGAATACCGACGCCTCGTCCATATCCGTGATGCGCAGCAGACAGCTGTCGGCGGGTGTGACGGGGATGGTCCAGGTGTAGACTCCCGTGCGCGCGTCCACGCCGGAGGCGATCGGGAGCCAGCTCGTACCGTTGTCGGTGGAATAGGAGATGTCGATGCGACGTGTCGCAAGAGCGTCCCAGGCGATGTTCTCGCTGTCGCCCACTTGCCATTCTTCGCCACCCGCCGGGCGCAACAGCTGTAGTTCGGGACGGCGGTAGATGGTGAACACCGCGTCCGAAGTATCGCTGCGCCAGCCATCGGCATCCAGCACGCGTACAAGGCAGTGCTCGGAGGTGAGGTCGGGGATACTCCAATCGATGCCGCCGTCCACCATTGCCACCGATGGAGCGAACACCGTCCAATCCGTGCCACTGTTGACGCTGTACTCCACGCGAATACTTGTCGGAGCGCTGCCGCGCCACGCAATGCGCCGCACAGCACCGCTGCGCCACTCCTCGCCGCCGTTCGGTGCGAGCAGTTGCAGGCCCATGCGCACATGCACGGTATCAATCGCCACGCGTGCGATGGCGCAGTTTGTACTGAGTGCCGAGTATTCCGCACGCAGGCGGTTCATTCCTTCCACAGTGGGAAGGAAACGAGTGGTGAACACACCATCGTTGGCCGAGGTGTCGGGCGCGATGCCGTCGTCGCGCATCGGGAAAACGCTCGTGGTATTGGCACTGTCGGTCACCAGCAGTTGCGCAGTGGGGGCGCCGGGCAGGGGCCCGTCGTTGTCGATGCTCAGGGAAACGAGTACGGTGTCGCCGGTGAACACATGTTCGGCGGAGGTGTGGAGCCGCACATTCCTGCCGTTCTCCACATGCACCGCGAGCGTGCATTGCTCGGGCACCACCACTTCATTATCGAGACGCAGCGTCCACTCGCCCGGCATGGGATCGAGAATGGTGTAGAGCAGACTTCCGAGCGCGTCGATTCTTGTATGGAAAATGGTGCTGTCGTTGGCATTGGCTGCCGTGAGCACGCTTTGGTCCGGCGCGGTGACTTCAATCACCGGAGCGGGCCGTCCGGGATACGATACGACAAATGTGATCGAACGGGTCAGACAATCCGCGGTGATGGTGGGCAGTCCGCCCAGCACGGCGCGCAGGCGGCGCATATCGCGTGCAACGCGCGCCACCTGGGGCGACATCACGAAATCGTTCAACGTGCTTCGCGACCAGCGGCAGTCCAACGCGCCGCCAAGCGTGGCAACGTCGTGACGGCGGCCATGATCGTCCCGCAACGCGAAAACAGGGTCGAACAAGATCCCCCCATTGATTGCGGGCATGGGCCAACCATATCCATCGTGCTGCACGGTCTGCGACGCGAGCGGATGCATACCACCGGGACGCGTCAGTGGATAGAGCGCATTCCAATCCTCGATGCGCCGCTGCTGCGGGGGAGCGAGCCAGCGGACATCCGCGGGATAGAAAAAGAGACCCGCATCGGCAAAGCGCTGTTCATCCTCGATGGTCTCCAGTTCAAAACGGAGCAAATTATCCTGTGTCAGGCGGATACGCCATGGAAGGACCGGATCGAACGGCAGCGCCGGGGCTTCGAAAAGTCGCAGCACGGGGATGGACACATCCACGCGCAGCGGTGCCGCGCCTGCGGGCAGTAATTGTCCCTCGCCGAAGCGGAGACTGTCGGGTCGCATGAGGAAGAGCATGCGTGACCGCTGAGCCCACAGTGCACTGTCGCCGCGGAGAAAGGCATGCAGCACCTCGGGAAGGAATTGCGCATCGGGAATGGTCGCACCCGGATCGTGCAGATCGGGGGCGTGAAGCATGTCGTTGGAAAATCCCGCCAAGGCCCCGTTCCACACGCCGGGTCTGTCGAGCAACGCGGAGGAAAGCGCCACAACACCGTCGTCGTGCATACGCGATTCGCGGGGTTGCGCTTCCACATGGTGCACAGGCGGACTCCCAGCCAGGGAGAGCATGCGCACACCGGCGGGGAGCGGAGTCTCGGCGAGCCGCAGCAGCGATGGTGCGGCAGGCGAAAGCTCGCGCAATGCCGGAGCGGCCGCATCCATGAAGCCGGACACAAGCGGACTCGTGCCGTAGGCCAGTCCCGCGCGGAAGCGGCCGGCATGCGGTGTGGCAATGAATGCCGCGTCCGTGATGTCGCCGCGAAAGGCCACGGTGGATTCATCGCCGAAATACATGTACGCGCGCGCGCTTCCCTGCAGATAGGCGCGCAACGCAAGCCCGCCCGTGCCATGGCCCACAGCCGCCACGAGATTCGTGTCGTAGAGACCCGCCAGCACATCCAGATCGCGCGCCAGCAGCCAGCCGTTCTCCTCGAACGACTGGTCCGGAGGATGCACGACTTGCCAGACGTCGAATGCGTCGGCAGAGGCGGCATCGATACGCTGCACGCGGCCGGCGTAACTCGTCCACGCGTAGTCCGATTTCCCATTGAAACCGGGAGTGGCGATGTCGGTGGCGCCCAGAACGTCGAGATCCGCGCCCCAGGCCGCGTCGCGCCGGGCGAGATCGCCCAGCAGCAGGAGCGGACGCCGGTCGGGACGAATATTGTTGAATCGGTACTGGCCGCGGTTGTCCGGATTCCCGCTGAAGCTCGCAGGAGGAATGAGCAGCGTCGTGGGATTGAGGCGTCCGACGACAGGTTCGCCCATGGCCACGAAGGGCGCGAGCGCCTTACCGGGATGCCAGGGGAAGCGTACAGCCGTCGGGAACAGCCATCCCGTGGCCGCGGGCTGCTCGACGGGATGATCCGCGTAGGAACTCATGTCGCGGTGGTGGACAACAATGGCGTCTTTGCGGCGTCGCGCGCTCAGGTCCTTCAGCGGATAATGGAATCCGGTTTTTCCCACCACAGTGCCGCTGGCGTCCAGCAACAGCAATTCGGTGATGTTCTGTGTCATCATCGGGAGAAATTTCATCCAGTAGAAATTCGCGTACCCCAAGGTGTCGACAGGCATCCGAATACCGATGGGAGAAAATGGCGTGGGATCGCCGCTGCCCGCGTAGCCCCACAGTTCCACCGTCGTCACATACGGCCCTCCCGGTTCGACGACGCGAATGCCGACGGCGATTTCGCTTTCCGGAATGGGCGCCACGTCGATCATGTCCGCGATGCGCAAGGTGTCGTAGCCCGCACTGTCGGCAACAATCAGCGTCACACTGTAGCGGCCCGGTACCTCGTAGGTCCACCACGGTTGGCGCTCGTCGCTGTCCATGACGCCGTCGTCGTTGAAATCCCACGCGCGGAAAATCACCGAGTCCCCGGGCGTGCTTCCATCGGTGAAACGCACGGTGAGGGGAGCCGCACCCGAATCCACGTCAACGGTGAATTGCACATGTAATTGCGCGTGCGACGCGGGCGCGCCGAGGATGAACAGCAGCAGAGCGGTGATCGAATGATGCAGGATGCGGAGGGCGGAGGAGTGCGATGCAAACATGGCATGCTCCGTTGGCGAATCGAGAAAAACTGCGTGAAGAACGCGATTTACAGCAATCGCCTCAAGTTACGGTATAACATCCTCTGTTTCAAGCTGTCGCTGCTTTGCATCGTGCAGTCAGGGTTGCTGTCACGGGGTCCTGCGAATGTTCATTCCTGACCATGCATTTCACGGCTGTGCAATCCGCACGCTCCGGGGCGCTCGGCAGCTGCGCACGGTTGTGCGTGTGGTGGAAATGTGCAGGCGCAGTGCTAGTTTACGGATGGCGTTTATCCGATTTCCCGCGCCTCACTCCCTTGCAGCACCTGGAGCCCGCCATGATCACGCACCTCGATCTGCCACCGCACCGTGAGGATCCCGAACACAATCGCGCCGCGCTGCGCGCCGCGCTCGAACACGCCTCCTCGGCGAGTCTGCCCGGCGACGCCACGTATTGGCGCGGCTTTCTTTCCTGGTCCGCCCATCCCGATGTGCTCGAAACGCTGGACACTGCGCAGCGCCACTCCTGGGCCGCGCTGTGTGCGCGTCTGCTCCGACTGCTGCCCTACACTCTGGGCGATTTGTTCGCCGACAGAGCCGAGGAGGGCGCGTCCCGGACCTTCCTCGAAGCGCCCTCCGAACAGCGCCGCATTGGCTACGCCGAGGCATGGCTGCGAGCGCGACACATGGCCGCCGCGCTGCGCGCCGTGCGCCCGGACGCGCGCGTTCTGCTCCTGTGCGCGAACAGCATCGAGTCCGCATTGATCGATCTCGCCTGCCTGACGCATGGCATACTCGTCGCTCCGCTCAGTACGCATAGCAGCGCGGAGGAGGTGGCGTGGGTGATGCGACGTCTCGGCATCACCATCGCAATAGGCGACAGCGTCGAGCGCGTGACCGTGCTGCGCAATGCCGCAGCGGAACAGCAGCCCGCGCCGGTCGTGCTCGCCACACGTTTGGATGGCCTCGAAGCGGGGAACGATGTACGCTATCTCGACGCGGTACTCGCCGAGCATGGACAACAGACGCATGTGGCGGCGCCCGTCGACGTGTTGAGCACGGCCACCGTCATGTTCACCTCCGGCAGCACCGGGCAGCCCAAGGGAGTGTGTTTTTCGCACTGGGCAATGCTGTCGAAGCGTTTCGCCCGCGCGGCGGCGTTGCCCGCGGTGGGCCGCGATGAAACATTGCTGTGCTACCTGCCCCTGTTCCATACCTTCGGTCGCTTCCTGGAGCTTCAAGGCATGCTGTTCTGGCGGGGACGGTATGTCTTGGCACGTGATGGCTCACGCGAGGCCTTGCTCGAGGGCGTACGCACCGTGCGTCCCACCGGATTGATCGGTGTGCCGCTGCGCTGGTCGCAGTTGCGCGACGCCGCGTTGCGACGCATGGAAGGGAAATCGATGGATGAAGCGCGCGAGCAGTTTCGCGCGGTGAGCGGCGGATCGTTGCGCTGGGGTCTGTCCGCCGCGGGGTATCTCGATCCCGCGGTGTTCCGCTTCTTCCACGAACTCGGCGTCGAATTGTGCAGTGGCTTCGGCATGACCGAAGCGACCGGGGGCATCACCATGACGCCGCCGGGTGCGTATCAGGAGCACTCTGTCGGCATTCCCCTCCCGCTGCTGGAGGCGCGTCTGGGAGCACGGGACGAACTCTTGATCCGCGGCAGCTATGTCGCAGCCGTGCTCCCGGAGCAAGGCGCGCTGCCCGTGGTCGATCCCGAGCAGCCCGAATGGTTCGCCACCGGTGATATTTTCCGTGTGCTGGAGGGCGGACATTTCGAAATTATCGACCGCATCAAGGACATTTACAAAAACAGCAAAGGACAAACGGTCTCGCCGCTCGCCATCGAACAGCAGTTCCGCGACGTGCCGGCGATACGGCGCGTGTTCATTGCGGGCGATGGACACGAGTACAACGTGGCGCTCATTGTTCCGGATACCGAGCATCCGCTTTTCACCCCGGCGCACGACGATGCAGAGCGCGAAGCGTATGTCAATGAAATTGTGCGCAGTGTCAACGCACGTCTGGCGCCTTTCGAGCGCATCGTGCGCTACGCCATGTTGGAGCGGGACTTCGATGCGACATCAGGGGAAGTCACTCCGAAAGGATCGTACAACCGCCGGAGCATCGTCTCCGCCTTTTCCGCCGTGATCGAAAACTTGTATCAGGACAGAACGCTGACACCGACTGTCCGGGGGTTGCAGCTCATCATCCCGCTGTGGTTGCTCCGCGCCATGGGCATTACGGCGAACGAATTGCTCGCCGAACGCGAGGGCTTGCGCAACCGCGCCAGTGCTGCGTTGCTCCCCGTGCGCTATGGCAGGGATGCGCACAGTTGGATTGTGGGTGATGTGGAATATGTGGCCATGGATGCGCGGATCGATGTCGGCGCACTGTGCAGGCAGCCACGGGGGTGGATGGGGAATGCAGCGCTCGCCGCGTTTTTCCCCTGTCGCGAGGGATGGGATGCGGCCAGCGATGGATTGCCACCGCTCCGTGCCGCCGATGCGTCCCACGAAATCCTGCCAACGCTGCCGGAACCCGCGATGTTCGCGGCACTGTCGCCGCGCGTACTGCGAGTGCATGCTCTGCTGGCGCGCGTACTCACCGCGCCGGCCGAAGCCGTACCGCAACTTCTGGACGACGTCGGAGCCGAACTCGAAGATGCGGGCAGTCATCTCGCTCAGGTGCTGCGTTCACGCCTCGCCGCCCTCGCGTGGCACACGGACGAGCGCGTACGCAGCGGAGCGTACATGACGTTGCTGCTTAATGATCCACTACCGGAGGATGGCACACCATACGCGGAATTCGTTCGCGCTGGACGCTCCTTCCTCTCCGAACCGTCTATCAAGGCCATCGCGGAGCGGGATGTGCGTCACGGACGGCTGGCCGCGTTGCGTGCGCGCCTGCGCGCCTACCGCGAGAATGACGATCTCGCCTTGCAGCGCAATGTGGAGCTGACGGAATCCATCATCGCCCTGCTGGCGCGTCTGGGTGAAAGCAGCGTGGACGCCGTGTACGAGGTACGTGCCGAACTCTGCGCCTGGCTGTTGCACGACAGGGAGCATGGAGGCGATGGTGGCCCGGCGTTGCGCGCCTTTTTCGCGCTGAAGGGCCACTATACGAGAATGTACGCACGCGTCTCGTGGGAAGCTGCGGTGGCGGAGCAACTCCCACGCACCTTGCGTTTCGAGGCGGGGATCGATGACGCGCTGCGCGAACGTCTGGGAGCGCTGTTCGCACGCACGCCCTTCCTGGCGCTGTCGCTGCTCATGATTCATCGGCTTCCCGCATTGGACTGCCGTCGCATTGCGGATGGCGGGCTCTGGATTTCGCTGCTGCCTTCGCAGGGGCAGTCCAGACGATTTCTGGCAACTATTCGAACGAAGGAAGGACAGCACTATCCATTTCAGATCGTACTCGACGCCGGGCTTATGCGCGACGAGGCGCTCGACACCTTGCAGCGCTTCATTGCGCTGGCGGGAGCTGTGGTTGGTCCGCGCGTGCTGCCGCGCTTCGGGAGCTTCATGCCCGAACACGGCGCGGTCTCGCTGCAGTATGTGGACGCACGTTCGGTGTGGGAGGCATTGCGAGGGGTTGCGGCCTGTGCAACCGCTGACCGCAGCGACGCTTCGCAACTGCGCGCCTCGCTTGTCGAGGGCATGGCCGCATTTATAATCGCATGGGAGCAAAGCGGGCGAAGCATGCTGCCGGGACGCGTGCATCCGGCGAATGTTGCCGTTCCATCGGACTGTCTGCGCAGCCGCGCGATGATACTGGACATCGAAGGGTGGAGAAGCACGCACAGCGCGTCTGACCTGCTCGGCGAGCTGGCGATGCACTTCATCGAAATGCTCGGCGCGCAGTTTCCCGAACGTGTCGACCACCTTGATGCGGGGTGGCTGTACGACGCTGCGCGAGAAGCCCTTGGCGATGCGGAAGCGGAACGTGTGCTGCTTGCCGCGGTGGAGGGACTGCCGCGGGACCGCGCCGCTCTTCGCGAGCGATTGCTGGAACGCCTGCGGGAGCATCACGCGGCGTGGATTCCCACACTCGCCGTGGAACGCGTGATCGCATGTTTCCGCGAGTGGGATGTCCGGAATCCGCGACGCACGGCGGCAACGCGACATGACCATGTGCGCGAGTTGCTGCGTGTGCATGCACTCGAGCAGGCCGCACCGATCGAGCGCTATGCCGTGTATCGTCACACCCTGTTCGCTGCTGCCGACCAAGCCGTGTGCGCCGCCTTCGACGCATTGCTGCGCGACATGCATAGGCATGGTGACGTGCAACCCATGCGTTTGCCCGCCATGGCGCAGCTTCAGGACGCCTTGCGCGGTGAAGAGGAGCGCGAGGCCTTGCTGCACCTCGTGGCTCCGCTGGCCGATGCGGGTAGACATGCGCTGCGTCCCGTGGCAGGGAAGCCCGTTCTCGTCCGGCGCCTGCGTGCGGGCGATGGAGCGGAGCTGTCGCTGCGCGAAGCCACCCGCGCATCCGAAATCGGTGCGCTCTACGATCTGTTCCTGCGCGAGCGTTTCCCCATGTTGATGGTCGAGAACATGCAGTACATCGTTCTGGAAGATGCGTGGAAGCGTATTCTCGGTGGCGCGGGATACGTGTTGCGCGCGCCGGAGCTGCTCTCCATGGAAATGCTCATTGTGGACGAATCCTTGCGGGGCCAGGGCGTGGGTCGAGCGATTATGGAGGATGTGCTTCGCCGGGCCCGCGAAGCGGGTGTGCCGCTGCTGCGCGCTCCGCATTACCTGCGGGCGTTTTGTCTCCAACAGGGATTTCATGAGGATGCGGACTTTGGGGATATGCGTCGCGCCGTGGAATGATGCGACCGGATGCGCGTGTGGCTGCGTGCTCCAAACGCTGGAACGAGCTGTGCCCGACAAGCGCAACGCCAGGCCGGAGGGCGTGGCGTTACTGCGCGCTTTGCTGTCCCAACAACCGCGACGCCCCCGGCGGACATCGCATGCTCCGTGTGAAAACGGAAGGAGCAGACGTTGCGCACCGAGGGCGTGCGGGGAGAGCGCTGTTCAGAAGTGGCGCTACTGTCGGGGAGTGAAGGGTATGACGCGGTTGGAGACGGGCTTGCGCGTCCGCAGATAGGCATGAATGGCGCGCAAATCCTCTTCGGTCATCCTGCTGTAGAACAACCACGGCATGACGGTGTTGAAGCCACCCTCGGGTACGGACACCTCATGCGCGCCGGAATCGGCATAGGCCTTGAAGCGCTGAACGAACATGTCTTCGGTCCAAGCGCCGATACCGGTCTCGCGGTCGGGAGTAATGTTGGCTGTACGTAGCGTGCCATTGGGAAGCTCGAAGGCCGAGCCACCGGCGAATTCCTTGCCAGGCACGGGTGCGCCTTTCTCCATCGGTGTGTGGCATTCGGCGCACGCGGCGGCATTGACGAGATACTTGCCGTAGGCCACACGATCCGAAGGATGCGGACGCGTCTCGTGCGCCGGCTCCGCTGGAATGGTGCGCATGATCAGACTCATCGGAAAATTCGCTTCGCCTTTCGGCACATCGTGTTCGATGGGGGGCAAGCTGCGCAAATAGGCGATGATGGAATAAATGTCCTCCTTGTCCATTTTCCCGAAGTTCGGGTAGGGCATGATGGGGAAGAGCACGCGGCCGTCCCGGCTCACGCCACTGGTGATGGCGCGGTACAACTCGCCGTCGGTCCACTCCCGCAACGCGGCGGGCGTGATATTCGAAGACGTGAACGTGCCAGGTAATCCCATGTTCTCGTCGAAGCGCTCACCGCCCATGCCTGCCGTGCCCGGCACCATGGGCGCCGCGAAACGTGAATAGTCGCGCTTCGAATGGCAGTCGATACACATCGACACATTCTCCGCGAGGTACTTGCCTCGCGCCACACGCTCGGGTGTGATGGCCACGGTGATGTCCGGGGCGTCGCCGACCGTGGGAAATGCCAGCATCATGTACGCGTAGCCGCCTACCAGCGCCACAATGATCACTGCGAGCAGGGCAAGAAGGATCCTTTTCATTCGTCGCATTGTACGAACTCTCTCCATTGGTGAAGGAACGTTGGATAGTCACTCGTGGCGGTGCCTTCGCACCAGTATTTCGTCGGAACACCCAATATCCGCGAAATACTTGCCACTAGCAACGGTGTACGCGACCGAAGCAGAAATGATTCAGGCAGATTAAGTTTTTTTTCACGAATGGAACGGAGGGCGGATCAGCGGAAGGCGCTTTGCCCCCGGCGGAAGGCGGTGAAGGCCGAAGCCAGCATCGCGTCCTTGCGGTACACATCGTCGCGGAATTGCAGCACGCCGTTGCTGTCCACCCACGCCGTGTAATAGTCGATGTAGAGGGGAGTTTTGTGCGGAAGAAACACGGGCTTGCTGTGTACCCTGCTTCTGATTGCCTGCTGCACGCGCTCGGCGGTCCAGTCCCTGCTGCCCTCAAGCAGGAAGCGGGCGAATTCCATGGGCTTCTCGATACGCACGCATCCGTGGCTCACCGCGCGCGTTGCGCGTTTGAATGCCCACTGCTGCGGCGTGTCGTGCAGAAAAATGCTGTGGTCGTTCGTGAAAATGAATTTGATATTCCCCAGCGCGTTGAGATCGCCCGGGCTTTGCACGAAACGAAACGGCAGGTTGCGCGGATTGTACTCCGACCAATTGATGCTGCTGTGATCCACCAGAGAATCGCGTTTGTACACGCGATACCCCTTGCGTCGGAGAAAGCCCGGATCCTTCAACGCGCTGAAGTACACCTCGCGTGCCCCGATGCTGCTCGGCACATACCACGGGGGATTCAGAATCAAATGCGTCAGTGATCCATGCAGCATCGGTGTCTCGTAGTTCTTGCGGTCGTAGGACTGCTGCGTCTTCGCCATCATGCGCGCGTAGGAGGGATCGTAGGACAGCGCCCGGGGAAGTCCCGTGCAGACCTTCATGTCCGTTTTCACCTCTCCATCCTCAATGCCATAGAGCCAGAACTCCGGTATGTTCACCCGCACGTAGCGTCCGCGCTCGGGGTAGCGCACCCAACGGAAGCGCTCGAGCGTGCGCTCCATCTGCGCCACATACTCTCCACTGGTCTTGTTCAGGCGGGCGATGGTGCGAGGACCCAGCACGCCGTCGGGCAACAAGCCGTGACGCGTTTGATAGCGCATCACGGCGTACACCAGTGCGCTGTCGTACACGAGGCTGCCGAGGCGCGATAGTCGCATACTGTCGAGCTCGTACGAACGCAAGGCCGCGGCGGTGAACGGTGAGACCAGCGGCGAGGGACGCGCGTAGGTGGCGGGAAGTTCACCCGTCATAAGCAGACGCTGCGCGATGTACGGCAAAAGCGAGGAGGTGTCGCCCGCGGAAATTTTCTCCACCGACGGCGCGGGTATGCGCGGCCAGTGCGTGCCGTTGTCGGCCTCGCGCCACTGGCGCAAGGCATCGCGTAATGCGGTGTATCGCGTGTCGACGGGTTGAATGCTCCGCAGGTAGGCCAGGATATTCGTGCTGTGGAGGGGTTCGAGAAATTCCCTGTAGCCGGGTCGATGTACCGGTAAATAGTACGACGCATCGAGCATGCGCGGGTCGAACACGCCGTAGCGCAGATGTTGGTTGTAGCGCAACAGCGCATCGGATACGTACAACTCGATACGCGCGAGACTGCCATGCAGCGCGCGCACGTCCTCGCTCCCCGCCATGGTGTTCATCATCTCACGCCGCAACGCGGAAGCGTGGTACCACTCGGGATTGAGTCCATGCTCCCAGGCCTGCAGCAGCCAGGGTAAAATGGACTGGATGCGGCCAGGGAAATGGTCCTCGTGAATCCACAGCGGTTCAAAACCCCTGGCGGCGTAAAAGTTGCGCAAGGTGTCGCGATGCACCAATCCCCTCGGCAGCGAAGCGGAGAGAAACATCGCTTCAATAGTTTGCCGCACATCCGCATCGCTGAAGGACCGCGAGACGTGGACCTCCTGCGTTGCGCCGTCTTCGGGCAATGCGTTACCGCCGCCGGCTTGCAGGCAACCCTGCAATGCCAACGCCGTCAGCACATACAGACCGAGGGAAACAGTATATCGCGCGAACATGCGGGCAATCGAATGTCAACAGTGAAGAACACTATCCTACAAACATAAAGATTTCCCCGCGCTGTTCAAATACAGCCCGTACGTGTGAAAACGGCCTGGTGCGCCACACCAGACGGGATGAAGTGGGTGCTGTGGAGGATCAAGGTGTGCGAGTCCGCGTACCGGTACTCAGGACAAGCGTGGCAACAATACCGATCGCGCATGCTCCACATCCGCGACGGTGTCAAGCTCCATGCACGGCCAGGCACTGACATCCACCGCGTACAAGCAATGCTCGCCAGCGCGTATCACACGCTCGAAAGCCGCCTCGTAGAACACGTTCACCAGCTCTTCGTCGCGGATCATGCGATCCGTCTCGGCGAACAGCGCGGCTGCGAAGGCGCGCGAGAAGCGCTCGATGCCAATGGATTCTCCCGCCGCCGCGGCGATGGAGACGGTTTTCGAAATGTCGAGTATGCGTCCGTCGCCATCGAGGCGGACCTTGATTTCCTCTTCCCCGACTGCCGCCATGTTCACCGCGGCGCAATCGGCGTGTGGCGCGTCGAGCAAAGCGCGCGGGATCGCGGCATCGAAGAGGATGTCGCTGTCGAGCAGCAGCATTTCCCGATCAACCAGGGCCTCGCGCGCGAGCCACAGCGAGTAAATGTTGTTTGTCGAGGCGAAATCCGCGTTATGGATGAAACGGACTTGCACCTCCGGATAATGCGTCGCCATGTGCTCGCGTATCATGTGGTCGAGATACCCGGTGACGATGACGTAATCCCGAATGCCGTTGACGAGAAGATTGTCCATGGTGCGTGCAAGAATGCTGCGTCCACCAATGTCGAGCAGGCATTTTGGCGTGTGCTCGGTGAGCGGACGCAGGCGCGAGGCGATGCCCGCCGCGAGAATCAGAGCGGTCATGATTGCTGCTCCAGGGTGAGGGAATGGTCCACACGCTTTTGCACCAGATACACCAGCAGTACCCAGAGATTACCGACGAGCACCAGCAGTGGCAGGTAGAGATCGAAGCGGTGGAAGAGCGCGGCGATCACCACGAACGTGAGCTGACTGGTGGGGCCGACAAGCAGCCAGGCCTGCATCACGCGGCGGTTGGCCCGCAGAAAGCGTTCGGGACTGGTGTTCGTGATTGCCTCCTGCGCACGTTCACCGCGTGCGAGCCCACCCTGAAATCGCGAATATCCGAGATAGACGCGGATGATGAGACGGTCGAATGCGCCTTGCCGCGCCGCTTTCAGACGTTCGTATTCCTGACGGAAATCCTCGAGATCGTCGTCGAAGGTCCCGGGACGTTGCAGCACCACATCCAGAAAACGGTTGCGGTAGTAATCCACCAGAATCGAGTGCAGCATGTTGCTACCCCCCGCCGCGGCGGTGAGCAGCCACCAGAGCAGGGGATTGTCGCTTTGCCAGGCGTAGCCGATGGCGATGCCGAAATACATGGCGACGTTTACAATGTAATCCGCCACGCCATCGAGTATGCGCCCCGCCTTGGTGCCGTTTTTCTTCAGGCGCGCGAGCTGCCCGTCGCTGCAATCGAGCACGTCGTATATGATGAGCAGCAAGGCGGCGAGCAATGCGGCCTGCGCCGTTCCGAGACCGATGGCCACCGCGCCCGCGATGCCGAAGAGCATCGACACCACGGTGATCTGATTCGGCGTGATGGACGTGCGGAGAATGGATTTGACAAAAAGGAAGGCAAGCGGCCGATATAGTACCATGTCGAGGACTTCCTCCACCTCGACCATTTTCAACGAGCGCTTGTACTCGTCAAGCCACTTCATGCGTCGACCCGGCCGGCCATGAATTCGCTGATCGCATCGATCAACAGACGATTCTGTTCCTTCGTCCCGATGGTGATGCGGAGATGGCTGTTGAGCGCTTCTTCGTTCATGAACTTCGGTATCAGCGCGCGTGCATCGAGAAAGGACTTCAACGCGCCTTTGATTTCCGAAGGGATGCGCACGAGAATGAAATTCGCTTCGGAGGCGAACACCTTGAATCCGCGCAAGGAGCCCAAGGTCTCGCGATACAGTTGCTTGTCCTCGGCCATGGCGCGCGCCACGCCCGCATAGTACTCGGGAGAATCCAGCGCGGCCTGGGCGACGAGTTCCGACAGCCGGTGATAGCCGAGGTAGCGCGCACTGAACCGCCCCAGTTGCTCGAGTCCGGCGCCGACAATCGCATAGCCGATGCGCACGCCGGCGAGCGCGAAATACTTCGAAAAGGTGCGCACGATGACCAGGTTCGGATACGTTTCGTACAGCATCCGCAGGCGACCGGCGTCGGAGCTGTCGTGCGACCAGTATGCTTCGTCCAGCACCACCACCGTGTCGCGCATGGTGTCGAGTACGCGCAGCAAATCCTCGTGTCCGAGACTGTTGCCCGTGGGATTGTTGGGCGAGCTGATGAGTACGAGTTGGGGTCGCTGTTCCTCGTACTGGCGCAGCATGGTGTCGATATCGTAGTAGTAGCTTTCTTCGCCTTCGACGATGGGGTACTCGACCTTGATGCCGTGTACTTCATCGGCGATGGTTTTGTAATACCACCAGGAATGCGAAGGGATGAGAATGCGTCCGCCTGCGGGGAGGTAGCAATGGACAGTCTGCTTGAGAATATCCTCGCCTCCGTAGCCAAGGAGAATGGAGGCCTCGGGAATGCCGTAATCGGTGGCGAGGCGTTCGGACAGCGTGGATTTGACTCCACGAGCGAAATCACGGGAGTAATTGCTCATCTGATCGATACCCGCGGTGCGCAATACCTCGAAGCACGCGGGTGCGGGACCGTAGGGATTCTCGTTTCTGTCGAAATACAAAGGTGTGTGTGACATGGTGTAACTCCGTCGTTGCGTCTGCCGCGCTCTCAGGTCGATGCTCGACCATCGTGCAATCCCGCGAGTGCCGGTGTGCTGCCGACATGCCCTGATCGCGGTGCGGAGACCTGCTCCGTTGGCTGGAGGGACATCCCGTCTGTGGGCAAAGCCACGCAGGCGAACCGTCGCACGCCGGAGCGTGCCGCTGGTTTCCAGCAAGTTGTAGGAGGGGAAATGCCTGCTCCCCGGCACAACCGAGCAATGTTACAGAGATTCCTCACCCAATCCAAACCCATTTCTCATGCCCTCATGATCGCGTGCCCCGCCTCCGCTGTCATGACCGGCGGTGTTTACCGTCGCGGTTCACATGCCTTTTGCCATAAAGCCCCCATCCACCGCGATCACCTGTCCGCTGATATAGGACGCGGCCTCGCTGCAGAGAAACGCGGCCAGTCCGGCCACTTCTTCCACTTCTCCCACGCGTCCGAGCGGCGTGCGCGAAAGCACGCGTTCGTACCAAGAGGGATCGGACAGCACGCCTTCCACCAGTGGTGTGCGAATGTACCAGGGAGCGATGCAATTGCAACGGATGCCATCCGCTGCCCATTCCACGGCGAGGTAGCGCGTGAGCTGGGCGATGGCCGCCTTGCTCATCGCGTAGGGCGCGCCGGTGGGCACGGTACTCAATCCCGCTGTGGAGCCGATGAACAGCAGGGAGGACGTCCGCGCGCGTTTCAGCGCAGGATACAAGGCCCGCGCCAGCTCCAGACTGCCGTGCATATTCGTGTCCCACACGCGTGCGATCTCATCGGCGCTGTAATCCACGGTGGGTTTTCGGATGTTCGTCCCCGCGCTCAGGACCAGCGCATGGATGTTCTCGAACTGTTCGAGGCATTGCCGCGTGATACCGTCTCGCTGAGCGGCATCGGAGACATCCCCCTGTATGCAGGTCAGCGTCAAACCTTCGGCGGCCCAGTCTTCACGACGCGCAGCCAGTTGATCGGCGTTGCGTGCGATGACAGCCACACGGGCTCCGGCGCGGGCAAACAGTGTGGCGATGGCGTGACCGATGCCGCGTGTTCCGCCGCTGACGACAATGTTGCTGTTGGTGAAATCGAAATGGACCTGCATGTTTTTTTTTCCGCTGTTGTTGCGCAGTACTGCGAAGGGTCGCAGGGACAAAGTATTTCATGGGAACGAGAGAAGCGAATACCGCCTCCGGCCGGAACAGGGCAACGGGGCGGTGCGGAGCGCATTCAACGGTGTTTCGAAGGGGGAGAAGAATTATCGCTGCGATTCCGGGCGATTTTCCGTACATTTACATGATTGTGTCATCACGATGCCGCGTGTTTTCGCTGTTGCCGACCTGCCGAGGCGCGCGCGGCCCGTGATGCGTCAATTCATGCATCCGAACATAGGAATGCCGTTGTTTCGCATGGTTCCTTGCCTGCCCATAGCACACAGAATATCGCTCGCGCGGCGTCGCGACTCGACGGCGTTTTCACTGCTGTTTGCGCTGTCGCTCCTGCTGCTGTTCGCACCGGACATCGCGGAGGCGCAGATCCCGGCGAGCAACGGGCCTGCGCAGGCGGATGCGCAACAACCTTCGCCGCGGCTACGCTACACCGGACGATTGTTGTCCCTGGGCCTCGGAAGCGGCTTTTTGTTGCATCAGGGAGAATTCGCCGGAAGCTTCACCGCGCCGTTGCTGCATGCGGAGCTGGGTTACACCATGTTTCCCGAATTGGGCGTGACCTTCAGCGCCGACATCGGCAGCATGGGTGTCAAGCGCGATGCGACAGCGGTGGATCCCGTGCTGTACAAATTCCAATTCCCGCGTGATACCGAACTTCGCGGCGCCGAGAGCAACATCGACATCACCAGCTTCACCATATCCGCCGAGGTGAATGTATTTCCCCGGCAGTTCTACAATGTGTTTTTCACGGCGGGCGCGGGGCTCGCGTTTTACAAATCCTCGGATTTCGATCAGGCGGTGGTGCGTCCCACGGCCGATTTCCCTGCCACGGTGGCGGTGCCGGTGGGTGTGGGCGCCGAGTACTTCATAACGCGCACACTTTCCGCGCAGTTGCTGATCAAACAGCACTTTCTTTTCCGTGGCGATATCGACGCCTTCGATCCGGCCGAGATCGCGGCCGAATACAATCGCCGTCGGCGTCCGCGCATCGATCTTCCGGAGGGCGGCAATGACGGCTTCCTCAGCGCTTCGCTGTCGCTGCGCTGGTTTTTGTTCGAAAGCAACGACTACGACGGGGATTTGCTGTTGAATGCCGAGGAGGAGGAAATCGGTACCAGTCCGTATCGCGTGGACACGGATATCGACGGTCTGACGGATTTCGAGGAAGTACGGCTCTATGTCACCAATCCGTTGAAATTCGACACCGACGACGACGGCCTCGGAGATTACATGGAAATCATTAAGTACAACACCAATCCCCGCAAGCCCGACACCGACGACGATCTACTCTCGGATTACGATGAATTGATGCGCCACGACACCGATCCCAACAATCCCGACACCGATCTCGACAAGTTGAGCGATTACGAGGAGGTCATTCTCTACACGACCAATCCCCGCAATCCCGACACCGATTACGATGGCCTGGACGATTACGCCGAAGTGAAGGTGAACAACACCGATCCGCTGCGCCCCGATACCGATGACGACGGCATTTACGATTTCAACGAAGTCGTCACCTACCGCACCAACCCGCGCAGCAACGACACGGATGCCGATCGTCTGCTGGATTACGACGAAATCGCCTACTATGGCACCAATCCGCTGAATCCCGACACCGACAGCGACAAAACGAGCGATTACAGCGAGGTGTTTGAAACGCGGAGCAATCCGCTGCGCTACGACGAGAATCTTCCCGTGTCGCAAGGGGGCGATCGGCGCTATTTCGCCGAGTTGCTCGAGACCCGGCCCTTGCCGGGCGGCGGTATTTCCTACCTCATCGCGCCGGTGATCACCGCGCCTCCCGCATCGCGTTTCCAGCCCGGCACCCTCGACAGTCTGATAGCGAACATGGCCGACAGCACCTTGCAGGCCTCTCGCGACGCCACAGGCGCGATCACCCATCGCGAGGCCGATCCCTACCGTCGTCGCACCGTGCAACATGTGCCTCCGCGGAGCCGACGCACCATGCTGCGCATCGACTCGCTGACCCTGCGCGCGGGAGACATACTTTCCTTCTGCAACATCACCTTTGAATACGACAGGGATCAGTTGCAGCAATCGTACCTGCCGCTGCTCGACGAGGCCTTGCGCCTCTTCCAGAGCAATCAGGGCATGACGGTGGAAATCCGCGGACACACCGACAGCGATGGCGACGAGAACTACAATCAGGCGTTATCCGAGCGGCGCGCGCGCAGTGTGCGCGACTATTTCGTGGGAAAAGGCGTTGCCACGACGCGCTTCCGCACCGTGGGTTTTGGCGAGAGCAAACCCATCGCCGACGACGATTCTGAGGAAGGCCGCGAGCGCAACCGGCGTGTGGAGCTGTTCATCATTTCGATGGAAGGTGATCGCGGAGGGGGCAGGCAATGACATCAAGCTTCCTTCCACCGCTGTCCTGCGCGTGCGCGGCGCTGCTGCTGCTCACGCTGCCCGCCATGGCGCAACCCACGGGCGGTTGGCCGGGGCGGCCCCGCATGGCGGACGGAAAACTGTCGATGACTCTCGGCCCGGGTGCGACGCGCTATTTCGGGGAATTCACCGATCAATCCAACGGCTTTGAGTGGAATGTGTTGCTGCGCTACGCGGTGTTGCCGTGGTTGGATGTGGGCGCGAATGTCTACGGGGGGTCCTTGCGGTACACGCGACGCAATCGCCGCAACATGGGCGAGACCTACACATTTCAATTTGGATCCATCGATCCACTCGACCGCGACACCGACCTTCTATCTATCGAAGGCCTCGCGCGAATGAATTTCTTCGCGTATCAGCCGGTGAACGTCTTCGTGGATGTCGGCGCGGGCGCGGCCATGTTTTCGCCGCGTGATTACGTGGAAGGCACGGCGGAGTATCTCGCACGGACCCCCATCACCGCGCTGTCCGCTCAGCTTGGCGCCGGAATCGAGTACTTTTTCTCGCGCGACATTTCCGTCAGCGCTTCGGCGAACGGCCATTTCGTATTGAGTGGCGAACTCGACGCCTTCGATTCCGGCGAGTTGGTGAATTTGTACGATCAGCAGCAAAACCCCGCGGGCAATCCCGAGCGCGTGAAAACCGCCTACGACAGCTACCTGTCCCTTCGGATCGGGGTGAGCTGGTACCTGTTCGCCGATAACGACACCGACGGCGACCGTCTCAGCAACGACAAGGAAGCGGCGGCGGGCACCAACCCCTACGATCCTGACACCGACGGCGACGACCTCGACGATTTTCTCGAAGTGGAGCGCTATCGCACCAATCCGCTGTTCTGGGATAGCGACAACGATGGTCTCGGCGACCATGTCGAGGTCACCAAATACAAGACCAACCCCAACGCGTCCGACACGGACGGCGACGGCCTGAGCGACCGCGAAGAGATCATGGTGTTCGGCACCGATCCCAAGGAAGTGGACAGCGACGGTGACGGCCTGCGCGACAGCGACGAAAAGCGCCTCGGCTGCAATCCCCGCAAAGTCGACACCGACGGCGACGGGATGTACGATGGCGACGAGGTGTCGGTATGGCGCACCAGCCCGGTGCTGCCGGATTCCGATGGGGACGGCATCAACGACTACGACGAGATTTATCTGCACCGCACCGATCCGGTGCAAGCCGATACCGACAAGGATGGTTTGACGGATTTCGAGGAAATTCGGCTGTTCCGCACCAATCCACTCGTAGTGGACACCGACGGCGACGGGGCCACCGATTACGATGAAATTCGCAAGCTGGATTCCGATCCACTGCGTCCCGATCAGCAACAACGTGTCCCGTCGCAGCGCGTGCCGGGCAGAAACCAACGCTGAGGACTTCGCGAAAGGAAGACCGCCATGAACATGCTACGCGCTTCCATACTGTTCGCCGCTTTGCTGCTAATCGCACAGGCCCTGGGTGTGACGGATCGAGCGCATGCCCAGCAACAGACGGAAATCGAGCGCCTGGAATTGCTGGTGCGCAGTCGTCAGCAGCGGGGTGAGCGCGATTCGGTGCTCGTCCGACTGCTCCTCGATCTCGCGCAGGAGTACCGGCGAGGGAATCCGGAGCGCGCCTTGAACATCGCGCGTGAGGCCGAATCGCTGGCGCGAGGAATCAACGACAATCCCGGACTGGCGAACGCCTTCACCAGCATCGGCATAACCTACGCGCAGACAGGGGCTTGGGTGCGTGCGCTCAACCATTTTCTCAAGGCGCTTCAGCTGAAGGAAGAACTGGGTGACCAGCAGGGCATGGCAGCGCTGCTGTCGAATATCGGCGTGCTGCACGGCAAGCTCAACGACGAGGAGCGCGCGTTGCGCTATCACCAGCGTGCGGCGAAGTATTTTCAGGAAACGAACGATGTGCGTGGTTTGTCGTATTCCTACAACAACATCGGCGTCATTCATATGGATCGCGGCGAATACGACAAGGCCTTGCAGCATTTCGTCGCCTCGCTGGATCTGAAGAAGGATTTACGCGATGTGCCGGGCCTGGCCAGCACGCATCTGAACATCGGCATTTGCTACTTTTTGCAAGGCGTGTTCGCACGTGCCGAAGAGAATTTCCAACGCGCGGCGGAATTGTACACCAATATCGGCGATAAAACCGGTCAGGCCGAAACCTATCTGCGCATGGGAATGCTGCAGCAGACGCGCAAACAGTACCCGGCCGCGCTGCAGCTCGGCGAACGCGCCCTGGCCCTCGCCACTGCCATCAA
Organism: Bacteroidota bacterium; assembly: GCA_035914695.1. Lineage (GTDB taxonomy): Bacteria > Bacteroidota > Ignavibacteria > SZUA-365 > SZUA-365 > JAOSJT01. Next base: position 21,464 of record JAMIQH010000081.1, read on the forward strand.
CGCGCGTGCCGTGGAACGCAATGCGCTCAAGCTCTGCGCCGACGCCAATGCCGCACTCGGAAATCACGCTCCCGCGCTGGACTACTACCGCCGCCACACTGCGCTCAAGGACTCTTTGTTCAACGAAGAAAGTTCGAAAATCATCAACGACATGACCGCCAACTACGAATTGGCGCAGCGGGAGAAGAGCGACAAGGAAAACGAATTACTCAAGCGCGACCAACAGATCAAGCAAATGGAACTCGAGCGCCGCGCGGCACAGCTCAAGGAGCAGGACCAGAGCATCGAGTTGCTGAACAAGGAGCGCACCATCAGCACGCTCAAGCTCAAGGAACAGGATGCACAGCTCGTCACTCAGCGCCTCGAGGCCGAGCAGCGCAAAGATGAAATCGCCCTGCTGCAAAAGGATCGCGAACTCCTCGCCCGCGAACGCGCCTTGAAGGATGCCGAATTGCAGCGTCAGGTGTCGTTGCGCAATTCCGTGATCATCGGCGCGTTCTTCCTCGTCATCATCCTTTTCCTGCTCGGCGTCAGCTACCGACTCAAGCGGCGCTCGGCGCTCATTTTCAAACAGAAATCCGAGGAACTTGAAGCCGCCAACGCCGACATACGCAAGCACGAGGAATTGCTTCAAGATCAGGCGGTACAGATCGAGCGGAAAAACGAGGAGTTGACGCGGCAAAACGCCATGCTGGAGCAACTCAACAACGAGAAAAACGAGCTGCTTGGCATTGTCTCGCATGACTTGCGCAATCCCATCGGCGGTATTCTCATGGTGGCGGAAGCCATGACCGAGGAAGGCCGCTCGCCCGAATACCTGCGCGCCAAAGCGCAGTCGATACACGAAACCGCGGGCATGGTGATCACACTCGTGCGCAACCTCCTCGACATCAATCGCCTTGAGAGCGGCCGCATGCAACTCGATCAACTGCCGATCGACGTGCGTCCCTTGCTCATGCAACTCGTGCATGCCCATGCCCGCTGGGCCGAGCGCAAACATATTCGCATCGATGTGGATCTGGCCGACGACGGCACGCTGATTCTGGGCGACAAGGGGGCGATGTCGCAGATTCTGGACAATCTGATTTCCAACGCCATTAAATACACGGCGCTCGGCTCCACGATTCTTCTTCGTATGCGGCGCGAGGATGCGCGTATTCTGCTGGAAGTGTGGGACGAAGGCGAGGGCATGACCGAAGAGGACGAAGAGCGCATGTATCAGAAGTTCGCCAAGCTCTCGGCCAAACCCACCGGCGGTGAATCCTCGACGGGTCTCGGACTTTCCATCGTGAAAAAACTCACCGACACCATGGGTGGTACGGTGCACTATCGTCGCCGGGATGAGCGCGGATCGGTGTTCACAGTGGACCTCCCCGCCGCCGCATTCAACGGAAGCTCGCAAGAGCACAATCTGGCCAACGCCCGCGCCGGGGCCTGATCGCACTGTATCGATACAACAGCGGCTGCGCGCGTGTTCGGGAGCGCGCGCACGGGTGTGACCGACATCCCGCCGCTGTGAATGAAGGGCGACGCGGCTGAGGTGGCATTCCCGTTGACAGCGCCGTGAATCCCCGCACGACCCCTCCGCATCACACGTGCAGTTTGGAACACTTTACCACCATCCGCACGGAGCGATTCATGGAACACCTCACCAAGCAAACCTTTCTCGAGAAAGTCTTCGATTACGAAAACAAGAAGGAATGGGAATTCAGCGGCGAACGCCCCTGCATTATCGATTTCTATGCCGACTGGTGCGCGCCCTGCCGCATGGTTGCCCCGATTCTCGAGGAACTTGCCGAGGAGTACAAAGGCAAAATCGACATTTTCAAAATCGACACCGAAGCCGAGCAGGAACTCGCCGCGGTGTTCGGTATCCGCAGCATCCCGTCCATTCTCTTCGTGCCCATGAATGATCGTCCGCAAATGGCCGCCGGTGCGCTGCCCAAGGAGTCCTTCAAACAGGCCATCGACGAGGTGCTGCTCAACGCCACGCCGGCGCAGAACTGATTCCACGCGGCGTGCCGCTCATGCGGCGCTTCGCGGTTGGTGACAATCCGGACCACATGGGACGCTCCTCCCGCGTGGTCCGGTGTTTTTTATGCACGCAGCTCCGTGGGCATTGACAATCATGCGCGCATCGCGTACAATGCGCCTGTAATCCACACCTAGGCAGCCAATCACGATCCGGCATTCATAGAGAATCACCGATCACTCATCGGCAAGCGGAGGTGCGTCATGAAAGAGCTGCGGCAGTCGCAATGTCTCGAATTCTTTCACGAGATGATGAAGCTCGTGACCACGAACAGGCATTACGAGCGCGTGTTTCACTTCATCGTCGACCGACTTGTGCGGCTGTACCACTGCCGCGCATGCGCCATTGTACTGGTGGATCGCGAAAGCGAATATCTCCGTATCGAGAATCAGTACGGCCTGTCGCATGAATACTGCAAGGCCTTCCGTTCCCACCTGGCCATCGGGGCGGTGGGCCGATTGATGTGGACCGGCGAGCCGCTGGTCATTGCTGACGCGCAACTGGCGCCGGAATTGCATGAAGAAGTGGCCATGGAAGGTACGTTCGCCTCCTGTGTCATCGCTCCCATTTCCGTGCATCATCAAACCTTGGGGTATCTCTACGCGGACAGCGGGGAAGTGGGGACCTTCAGCGAGGAGGAGCTTCCGCTGCTGCTCTCCTTTGCGCGTCTGGCGGGACTCGCGCTGTATATATCGCGCTTGTATGACGAAAATCTCCGTCTCGACAGGCACGACAGTGAAACCGGCTTACAGCGCTACTCCGCTTTTTCCGAAGTACTTGCACAGCATCTGCATCGGGCAGGCGAGAGTGGCGAGCGGCTGGGCCTGTTGATGTTGGACATCGACAACTACAAGCGCATCACCAACACCTACGGTGGCGAGGTGCGCAGGGCGTTTTTGCGCGAATTCGGCGGTTTGCTGCGCAGGCAGGCGCGGAGTTTCGACGAACTCTGCCGCTACGGCCCCGACGAGATTCTCGTGTTAATGCCTGCCGCCGATGTGGAGGTCGCGGTGGAGATTTCCAAGCGCGTGTGTACCGCGATACGAGCACACACCTTTACCGAACATGATGTACTCACCACGGTGAGTGGCGGCATCGCGGTGTATCCGGATGACGGCATCTCGGCCGATGAGTTGCTGCTCGCGGTCAAGCATCGGGTGTTTGAAGCGCAGCGCCATGGACGCGATCAATTGCACCACAGCGCGGGACATCTCCGCTTCTCGGAGTGAATGCTGTGGCTGGGAAAGGTTCACGGGAACTATCGACGAGGAAATAGATGTTGTAACACATATTGCAATTTGAAGCAAATGGTACATCTATTCATCATACACAGGAGTTCTCATGAAATCGTTCGCTTTCGCCCTCGCGCTGATGTTGGCCACCGTGTTTGGCGCGACCGCCCAGACCAACTGGAATTTTGACAAGACACATACCAATATCAAGTTCAACGTGACTCATCTGGTGATCTCCGAGGTGGATGGATTTTTCAAGACCTTCGACGGCAAGGTGAGCACGAAGGGCGACAGCTTCGACAACGCGCAGGTGGAGTTCACCATCGACGTGGCGAGCATTTGGACCGACAACGAGAAGCGCGACGAGCACCTGCGCTCCGACGATTTCTTCAACGCCGAGAAATACCCCAAGATCACCTTCAAGAGCACGTCGATGAAGAAGACCGGGAAGAACACCTACAAGATGGTGGGGGATTTGACCATGCGCGACAAGACGCGTAAAATCGAACTCACCGTGCGCCACAACGGCACCGTGAAGGATCCCTGGGGCAACACCAAGGCCGGTTTCAAGATCACGGGTGCCCTCAACCGTTTTGATTACGATCTGAAATGGAATACTATTACCGAAGCCGGTGGCGCCGTCGTCGGCAAGGAAGTCCGTCTCGACATGAACGTGCAGTTGGCCAAACAGTCGTAATGCGTCTCGAAAACGAAATTCAACAACGCAAATTCAGCAGTGAAATGCACAAGCTGGCCGTGAATATCCTGTATACTCACGGCTGGCTTGTGTCACTTTTATCCGAAGCGCTCAAGCCGCACGATATCACGCTGGCGCAATTCAATATTCTCCGCATTCTTCGAGGGCAGTACCCGAACCCCGCCACCATTTCCTTGCTGAAGGAGCGCATGCTTGACAAGATGAGCGACGCGTCCCGCCTTGTGGAACGCCTGCGCGTGAAGGGACTTGTCGAGCGCGCGGTGTCCGATCACGACCGCCGCAAAGCCAACGTGCGCATCACCCCACAGGGCCTGCGCGTGCTGGAGGAGATTGGGGATTTCGACGAAATTATTGCGGCCATGGAGCATCGTGTTTCCAAGCAGGACTCCGAGCAGGTCAACATCATACTGGATTCCCTTCGGGACATCGGATTGCCCGGAGTTCAATCCGTTTCGGAACGAACGTAGGGTCGTGGGGAGGGTGGTTGTGACAGCGGCAGCGATCGGGTTGCATCGGGGCGGACGCGTCGCCGAAATGCCGCACTCAGCGCCACGAATACTGCGAAGAACTCCAACCTTCCCAAAAACATTCCGATAATTTCCACCAGAAGAATGCTGTCTGGAGTCGTGGTTCCGGTGATGCCCACCGAGAGACCGACGGTGCCCAATGCGGAGGCCGCCTCGAAAAAGGAGAACGCGACGCTGTGTCCGTGCGCGGCGATGAGAACGCTCATGACCACGAATGTCGTCAGGTAGATGATGATGAACGCGGAAACATCCACGAAATCATCGACGCGTAAGGTGCGGTAATCGCGGCCCTCATGTACGCGGACGAGAGACACGGTACCCTGGGGAGCAACGTAGCGCCGGATGGATTGCCACATGAGCTTGAATGAAATCGCGATCCTGATCTGTTTGATGCCTCCCGCGGTGGAGCATGCCGCGCCACCGATGAGCATGAGTATCGTCATCAGGGTGATGCCAAGGCCGTTCCAGTCCGCGTATCCGACAGTGGAGAATCCCGTGGTCGTGAGCGCACTGACTCCTTCGAATATGCCCACTCGAACCGCTTTCCACGTCTCGCCGTAGAGTGGGATGGCACTTCCCAGGACGAGCAGCGGCAAGGTGATGACAAGAGCCACGGTCATCACGCGTAGCTCGCTGTTGCGGGTGAAGGATTTCCATTCGCCCGTCACCGCGAGCCATACAGTGAGAAAGTTCATACTCCCGAGAATCATCAGCACGATACTGATGCTTTCCACAAGTGCGGAATTCCACGCGCCGATATTTGCGGTTTTTGTTGAAAAGCCGCCGGTGGATATCGCCGCGCAGGTGTGCGTGAACGCGTCGAAGGAGTTGAGGCCCACCAGCATGTAGGCTGCGGTGCCCACAACGAGATAGGAGGCGTAAATCCGAATGACGATCATCGCGGATCGACGGACCTGCGGCACCAGCAGTACTCTCCCCTCGACGCGTGAAAACACGGAGCCACCGGGCAAGGTGGACCACACCACAAACAGAATGGCCAGCCCCGCGCCGCCCGCCAACTGCATCAGCGCGCGCCACAGCAGGGTGGCCATGCTGAGACGCGTGACATCGAAAATCGACAGCCCGGTGGTCGTCCACCCACTCACCGACTCAAACACTGCTTGGACGATGCCCGCTCCTTCGAGAGTGATCAAGGGGATGCTCGATACCAGCATGACCAACGCCCAGACGCTGGTAATAATGATGTGGCCTGTTCTGTTGTTCGGCTCGGCGATAAGCGGATGCTTTCGTATCAAGAGCTGCCCGATGGCGAGACACAGTATCGCGGGAGTGATGTAATGCAGAGCGCACCACCAGGAATCCGCAGTGAAAAGTGGTGTGCTCGCGGGCACAAGCAACAGGGCGCCATTGATGCGCAACGCATGGGCAAGGGCGTGCGTGAACACTCCTCGCGTCGATGCATCCTTGTACGTGGAAGCCGTCATGTGTGCGCACCCAGGAGCGAGTTCACAACGTCGTGGTGGTGTTTGGGTTCGGAAATGATTGTGACGGCATCATGAGGATGAACGATGGTGTTGCCACGGGGAATCACGGTGAAACCGTCGCGTACGATGCATGCGATCAAGGCGTTCTCATTGAGAGCAACATCGTTCAGGGATTTTCCCACGACGGGAGCATCGCCGGGTATGCTGATTTCCGACGCGTATACGTGCCCATCGGCGAGCGGTACAAGCGAGCGAATGGCCTCGGTCGCCGTGCGCTCCTGTATCAACGATGCAATCAAGGGTGTGGGACAGAAGCTCGGGAGACGAAGTTCCTGAAACAATCTGTCGCTTCCAGTGTCGGAAATGATGGCGAGCGTTCGCGGAACGCCGAAGTATCGTGATGCAATCCAGCAGACCACAAAGGCCACGTGATCGGGGTGCATGATGCAGAGCAGGGCATCCATCTCGTCGATGCGCGCGGTGCGCAGTGTGTCCACATTGGTCGGCTGACCGAGAATGATGTGTCCGCGCGAGAGCTGGGCCAGTTGATCGCATTCCGATGCGTCCGGATTGAGCACGGTGACGCGGTGTCGTTGCTCGACAAATCCCTGAACAAGTGAGGGGAGCATC
>JAMIQH010000082.1:0-3091 GCA_035914695.1 Bacteroidota bacterium
CAAAACCACAGTCTTACATGTTCCTTCGTCACACCCGGGAGAATGAAAATGACTCAGGGTTCCGCTATATTCGCAGCAGGCAACCGGCGATGGATCATGATCGCAAATCGGTGATACTACGAGTTCGCACCACAGTCTGATCCAGGCATCGACACTAACCCAAGACTGTTGCCTTCCTGCTAGAGGATGAGCACGCAGAGCAGATTGTTCGCTCTTCCGATGCCTTCCGTCGACCGGGCCTGATTGCACGACTCAAGTTCAAACAGGAGAGCCGATCATGGAAGCTATCTACGAGTGCGTCAGCGGGTTGGACGTGCACAGCAAGAGTGTGCAGGCGTGCGTGCGCCGATTGATCGGAGGAGGTCGTACCAAACAGGAGGTGCGCACCTTCGGTACGATGACGCGGGATCTGGTAATGCTGGCCGACTGGCTGAATGAGGAAGGGGTCACGCATGTGGCCATGGAGTCGACGGGCGTGTTCTGGAAGCCCATCTACAACATTCTCGAGGGGCGCTGTACGGTGTTGTTGGTCAACGCTCATCACGTCAAGCACCTCCCGGGACGCAAGACGGATGTGAAAGACAGCCAGTGGCTGGCGCAATTGCTGCAATGTGGTCTGTTGCAGGGAAGCTTCATTCCGGAGCGTGCGCAGCGCGAATGGCGTGAACTGACACGCCAACGGGCGCAGTTGGTCAATCAACACTCGTCGGTGATCAACAGGATCCACAAGACGTTGGAAGACGCCAATATCAAATTGGGTACGGTGGCTTCCAATATTCTCGGGGCCTCCGGTCGCGACATGCTGCGTGCGTTGATCGAAGGTCGTCAAACACCGACGGAGATGGCCGACCTTGCCCGGCGCAAGCTGCGAGAGAAGATCCCCGCACTGCAGGAAGCCCTCTACGGTCACGTCACCGATCATCACCGCTGGCTTCTGGGTGAACTGCTGGACCAGGTGGAGGATTTGGAGCGTCGCATCGAGCGATTCAGTCGCCGCATCGAGGAACTGAGCGGCCCATTCGAGGATGCGATCAAGAAGGTGGACGCGATCCCAGGCTTTGACCGACGAGGCGCGGAGAACGTACTGGCGGAGATCGGCGTGACCATGAAGCAATTTCCGACCGGAGGACACTTGGCGGTCTGGGCCGGCATCTGCCCGGGCAACAATAAAACCGGTGGAAAGAGCAAGAGTGGGCGAACGACCAAAGGAAATCGTTGGCTGAGAACGGCGCTGGTGCAGGCAGCATGGGCCGCGAGCCACGCAAAGGGTTCCTACTTCCATGCTCAATTCCGTCGGTTGGTCGGTCGTCGCGGAAAGAAGCGGGCTCTGGTAGCCGTGGCGCATTCGCTCCTGGTGGTCATTCATGTCCTGTTGTCCACGGGCGCGGAATACGAAGACCTCGGTGCCGATTACTTCGACCGCCGAGACGAAGATCGCATCGTTCGTTCGCATGTGAATCGGCTCGAACGCCTCGGTTACAAGGTGACATTGGAGACCTACGAGGAGGCGGCGTAGGAATTTTCAGAGCAGATTGCACAGATTTCACGCAGATTATCACAGATGGATCGTGGAGGTCCGCGAGGACCAGATCAACGGACCGCCGTAGGAGCGATCCAACTCAAGCTGACACCTGAGCACCGAAACCTTGCGTCCTTTGCATCTTGGCGCCTTTGCGTTATACGGTGGCTCGGCACCACGCGGCTTTACTCTTCACTCTTTACCCCGCGTATCGCCGCGCGCAGGAATCGCCGGGACCGAGATCCTCCACGCATATCGCGCATGTATTTGCTGCAAGAATCGAGGGATGTATATTCAAAGAGATTCTGGATCAACATTCGGGTGTTGCGCGGCGGGATGCCGGAAAAGGCGAATGCGCTGCGATTCGTTGCCCATAGCATGGAGGAAGCATGTACGAGCGTGAAGAGCATACAATGCTGCGCCGCACGGTGCGCGATTTCGCAGAGCAGGAAATCCGGCCGCGCGCCAAAGCTCTGGACGATGCGGAGGAGTTTTCCTACGACCTGACGCGACGCATGGGCGAACTGGGTCTGTTCGGCGTGGTGGTGTCCGAGGAATACGGCGGCCAGGGCATGGACTACCTCTCCTACATCATTGCCGTGGAGGAAATCGCCCGCATCGACGGCTCGCAGGCGGCCACGGTGGCGGCGCACAATTCCCTGGGTATCGGTCCGCTGTACTATTTCGGCAGCGAGTCGCAGAAGCGCGATCTCATTCCGCCGCTGTGTACCGGCGAAGCGCTCTGGGCCTTCGGTCTCACCGAACCCGACGCGGGCTCGGATTCACGAGGAAGTAAAACCACAGCCCGTCTGCAGGACGGCCACTGGGTGATCAACGGTTCGAAAATCTTCATCACCAACGGTTCCACCGATATCACGCTGGGCGCCACGGTGCAAGCGGTGTCGGATGTGCTGGAGGATGGCCGCAAGGAATTTTCCACTGTCATCGTGCCTCGGGGTACTGCGGGATTCACCGCGCGCACAATGAAGGAAAAAATGATGTGGCGCGCGTCCAACACCTCCGAGCTGTATTTCGACGATTGCACGGTGCCGGAAGAGCAACTGCTCGGAGCCCGCGGCGAGGGATCGAAAATCATGCTCCGTACGCTGGACGATGGCCGGCTGTCCATCGCCGCCATGGGGCTCGGCTGCGCGCAGGGCGCCTATGAATTGGCGCTGTCGCATGCGAAACAGCGGCGGCAGTTCGGCAAACCCATCGCCGCGTTTCAGGCCATCGCCTTCAAACTCGCGGACATGGCATTGAAAATCGAACTCGCGCGCAATCTGCTGTACAAGGCCTGCTGGCTGCGGCAAAGCGGCCGTCCTTTTGCCAAGGAATCCGCCATGGCCAAGCTGTACTGCTCCGAAATCGCCCGCGAGGTGGCCGATGAAGCGGTGCAAATTCATGGCGGCTATGGCTTGATGAAGGAATACGAGATCGAGCGCTTCTATCGCGACCAGCGTCTCCTGCAAATAGGCGAGGGTACCTCGGAAATCCAGCGCCTTGTCATATCCCGCTACATTCTCGAGCGCGACTGAGACCATGCGGCAATTCACCATCGTGTTCGAAGCG
>JAMIQH010000083.1:0-11432 GCA_035914695.1 Bacteroidota bacterium
CGCGCCCTGGCGCCCGCGAAGCTCATGGACATCAAGCTCGACCGCGCCACACGTAGTGCGCGCGTGCATGTGGACACCGAGCAGGCCTCGCTGGCCATCGGCCGCAACGGACAAAACATCCGCCTCGCCTCCGAACTCACGGGCTTCCGTATCGAGATCGTCAAGGAAGGCGAGGAAATCACCAAGACCATGGCCGAGTACGAGATCGATCTCGCGGAATTCGTGCCCGAGTTCGGCGAGGAGCTGATCAACAGCTTCATCAGCGCCGGCTACCGCACGGCCAACGACATCATTCTCGCGCCCGTGTCCGATATTCTCTCCAAAGTCCCTGGTATCACCATCGAACGCATCAATGATGTGGTGATCGAAATGAAAAAGGCATTTGCCGACGAAGACTAGGCAGCGGCGGAGCACCTGTTCTCTCACTAATGTAATCTGGCGGCATGGCTGTAACTGACAAGAAAACTCGCTTGTACAAGGTCGCGAAGGAGTACAATCTCTCCCACGAGACACTCATCGATTTCCTTATCAAGAAGGGCTGTGATGTGAAAAATCACATGTCCATCATCGATGAGGATATGATGGAACTCATCGAGCGGCACTACAAGAAGGAACGTACCGACGCCGAGCGGCACGAACGCAAGCGCAAGGAGTTCGACGAACTCGATCGCAAGCGCCGCGGCGAGGAGAAGAAGGACGAGGAGGCCGAAGCGGCCGTGCCTGCGCCGGAAGCTCCCGTTCCCGCCGAGGTGGCCGAACCCGTCGTGGAGGAAATTCCCGCTCCCGTTGTTGAAGAGGAGCCCGTTGTCGAGGAAATCGCGCCCGCGCCTCAGCCCGAACCCGAAGTGGAAGAGGTGCCCGCGCCTGTCGAAATTCCCGCTCCCGTGGAGGTCGTCGCCGAGACTCCCGCCGAGGCCGAGGTTGTCGCGGAAGTGGTGAGCGAGGAAGCGCCCGCAGTCGTCGTTGCCGAAGCCCCGGTCGAGGACGTTCCCGCTGCGCAACCCGAAGCCGCCGAAAGCGAGGAACAGAAAACGGTTCGGAAAAAGGCCAAGAAAGAAGAACTCGACCTCTCGATCGAAGCCGCCGTGCCGAAAATGCGCGGCCTGACCGTCAAGGGGAAAATCGATCTCAACGCCGCGGCGGCAGCCGCCGCCGAGCGCGGGAAAAAGGAAACGCGCGCGGACGGCACGACAGGAAGCAGCACCGCCGGTGGCGACGAACATCCGAAGCGGAAAAAGAAGAAAAAGAAGAAAGAGGTGGGCACTGTCCGCCCTGCCGGCACGGAAGAGCCGTTGGATGCCGAAGCGCGGAAGAAGCTCGCGAAAAAGGGCGCACTCAAAAAGGGCAAGCCCCGCGAAGTGGATCAGGCCGAAGTGGCAAGCGCGATCAAGAAAACCATCGCCTCCATGTCCGATTTCGGCACCGCCACGCAGCGCGCCGCGTTGCGCAAACGCAAACGTGCCCGCCGCGAAGAAGAGCAGACGCGCGAGTTCGAACAGCTCGAGCGCGAGAAGAAAACGCTGCGCATCTACGAGTATGCCACGGTCAGCGAAATCGCCTCGCTCATGAATGTGAACGTCGGGCAGGTGATTCAATCCCTGATCGGCCTGGGTGTGATGGCGTCCATCAACCAACGCCTCGACATGGAAGTAATCGAGCTGGTGGCCACCGAATTCGGTTTCGAATTGCAGCCGCATGAGGAATTCGCCGAGGACGAATTGGTGGATACCATCGAGGATGCGGAGGAGACGCTCGAACCGCGTCCGCCCATCGTCACCATCATGGGTCACGTGGATCACGGAAAAACCAAGCTCCTCGATTTCATCCGCAAGAGCAACGTGGTGGCGGGCGAGAGCGGCGGCATCACGCAGCATATCGGCGCCTACACGGTGACGCTGGAATCCGGTCGGAAAATCACCTTCCTCGATACCCCTGGTCACGAGGCATTTACCGCCATGCGCGCGCGCGGCGCTCAGGTCACGGATATCGTGGTGCTGGTTGTTGCCGCCGACGACAGCGTGATGCCGCAGACTGTTGAAGCCATCAGCCACGCGCAAGCGGCCAAGGTACCGATCGTGGTGGCGCTGAATAAGATCGACAAGCCCGAGGCCAATCAGGACAAAGTCAAGCAGCAACTCGCTGATCGCGGCCTCCTCGTGGAGGAATGGGGTGGCCGCTACGGCTGCGTGCCCATTTCGGCCAAGGAAGGAACCAACGTCGAGGATTTGCTCGAGCGCATCCTGCTCGAAGCCGACATTCTCGAACTCAAAGCCAATCCCGACCGCGAGTCCCGCGGCACCATTATCGAGGCCGAGCTGGACAAGGGCAAGGGTATCATCGCCACCGTGCTCGTGCAAAAAGGCACGCTGCGTGTGGGCGACTCCTTCGTGGCGGGCAATGAATACGGCAAGGTGCGTGCGATGATGGACGAGCGCGGCAACCGCGTGGACACCACCACGCCGGCCACGCCCGTGCAGGTGCTGGGCTTCAACGGCGTGCCGCAGGCAGGCGACGCATTCACCGTGGTGGAGAGCGAGCGCAAGGCGCGCGAAATCGCAACCACACGTCAGCAGATCAAACGCGAAAGCGATTTCCGCCGCGTGCGCCGCAAAACCCTGGACGATATTTCCGAGCAAATCAAACTCGGTGGTGTGCAGGACCTTGCAATCGTGGTCAAAGGCGATGTGGACGGTTCGGTCGAAGCGCTGTCCGACTCTTTGCTCAAGCTCTCCACGGGAGAAGTGCGCATCGACGTCATCCACAAGGGTGTGGGCGCGATCTCCGAATCCGATGTGTTGCTCGCCAGCGCTTCCAACGCCATCATTATCGGTTTCCGCGTGCGTCCGAATCTCAACGCGCGCAAGCTCGCCGAGAGCGAGGAAGTGGACATCCGGAATTACGAAATCATCTACGACGCCATCGAGGACGTGCGCAGCGCGCTCGAAGGCATGCTGCGTCCGGAGATTTCCGAGCGTATCCTCGCCACCGTGCTCGTGCGCGAGGTGTTCCGCATTTCCCGCGTGGGTTCCATCGCCGGTTGCTACATGCAGGACGGAAAGATCAATCGCAACAACCGCGTGCGTCTCTTGCGCGACGGCATTGTCATGTTCACGGGCTCCATCAGTTCACTCAAGCGCTTCAAGGATGACGTGCGCGAAGTCGATGCGGGCTTCGAATGCGGTATCAGTCTCGATGGTTTCAACGACCTGAAGGTGGGCGATGTGATCGAGGCCTTCGAGAATTTCGAAATCAAACGCTCACTGGACCAGGTGCACAAGTAGCATGTCCATTCGCACCGAACGTGTGGCGGCGGAAATCCGCCGTGTGCTGAGCGAAACGCTCGCGCGGGATATCGACACCGCGGATTTCGGTTTGCTGACCGTCACCGAAGTATCGCTTTCCGCCGACCTGCGCAACGCGCGCGTGTTCGTCAGCCATTACCACAGCGGCAAGAGCAATCAGCAAGTGCTGGCGTTTTTCGAGCAATACGCCAAGGAATTGCGCATGGCCGTGGGACGCGGGGTTCGACTCAAATTCACACCCGAGCTGAAATTCGTTATCGACGAGTCACTTGAGCGGGCCGAACGTCTCGAGCAATTGTTCAAGCAAATTCACGAGGACGAGAAAAACCGTTGACCGACGTGGAGGGATTCAATAGCGTCGATCGCTTCATCTCCCGCGAAGGCGGTGTGCTCCTTGTGGACAAACCGCGCGACTGGACGTCCTTCGACGTGGTGAAAAAGGTCCGCGGCATGCTGCGCGTGAAAAAAGTCGGCCATGCCGGCACGCTTGATCCGCTTGCCACGGGCTTGCTCATTCTCTGTTCCTCGACACTCACCAAACGTATCGACGCTTTTCAGGCGCTACCCAAGGTCTACGAGGGTGTGTTGCGCCTGGGCGCCGTCACCGCCAGTTACGATGCGGCGAGTGAGGAAAGCGACCATCGTCCCACCGACCATATCGACGACGCCCGCATACGCGAAGGCGCTGCGTTGCTGACAGGAAGCATTATGCAGTTGCCGCCGATGTTTTCGGCGGTCAAGGTGGACGGACAGCGTTTGTACAATCTTGCGCGCAAAGGAGTGGAAGTCGAACGCAACCCGCGGGAAGTGACCGTGTACGCGTTCGACATCATCGGACGCGAGGGCAACGACGTGTCCTTCGTGGTGCGTTGTTCGAAAGGCACCTACGTCCGCACGCTGGCGCATGATCTCGGTGCCTGGTTGGGATGTGGCGCGTACTTGCGCGAGTTGCGCCGCGTGGCCATCGGCGAATTCCATGTGGACGAAGCATGGAATATTGACCGCCTGCACGAGCAGGCGCAGGAATTGCGGAATCGTCGGCATGGCGAGGAGGCGGCATGATTGTCTGCCGTGACCTCGCGGACTATCCGCACGAGCACGCGGTGGTGCTCACGCTGGGCACCTTCGACGGTGTGCATCTCGGGCATGAGAAAATCCTCGAACGCGTACTCTCCACCGCGCATGCGCATGCGGTGCCTTCCGTGCTCCTCACCTTCGATCCGCATCCGCGCGAGGTGATTGGCAGATCGGGAGGACCCACGTATCTGCTCAGCACCATAGAGGAACGCATCGAACGCATCGCCGCGCTGGGCATCGACACCTGCGTGGTGTTACCCTTCACCCGCGATTTATCCATGCTCGATGCCGCCACGTTTTTCCACGATTACTGTATCGGACGCCTGCATGCGCGGCACATTGTCGTCGGCGTGGATCACGCCTTCGGAAAAGGCCGCTCGGGCACGGTGGATGAATTGCAGCGTCTGGGCGAGACGAGGGCTGTGGACGTGCAGGTGGTGGGCGAGCGCCTCATGGACGGTGTGAAGGTCAGCAGCAGCGCCATTCGCCGTGCGTTGGGCGAGGGCATGCCTCGCCAGGCCGCGCAGTTTCTGGGCAGGCCGTATTCCTTCACCGGTGTGGTGGTGCGCGGCGAAGGTGTGGGTTCGACGCTGGGCTTTCCCACAGCCAACATCGATGTGTCGCATCCGGGCAAGCTGTTGCCGAAACATGGCGTCTATGTGGTGGATGTGCATGTGTTGGACGAGACTGGCGCAGGCGCTCCGCACGCCGGCGTGATGAACATAGGAATTCGTCCCACCATCTCACAACAGATGCATCTTTCACTGGAAGTTCATATTTTAGAATTTTCCGGCGATTTGTATGGAAATCGCCTTCGTGTGGATGTGCTCGACCGCCTGCGCGATGAAATCCGTTTCGACTCGCGCGAGCAGTTGCAGGCGCAAATCCGCTCCGACATTGAGCGCGCCCAGGAATGGCGCGCACGCACATTGCAACGATAACGACATCATATAACTCAGTGTACCCAAGGAGAACACAATGCCGTTGACCACAGAACGCAAACTGGAGTTGATCAAGAAATTCGGTGACCATGAAAAGGATAGCGGTAAGCCGGAAGTGCAGATTGCCATCCTCACCGAAACGATCAACGGTCTCTCGCCTCATTTCGAAGCATTCAAAAAGGACCATCACAGCCGTCGCGGGTTGTTGAAAATGGTCGGAAAGCGCCGTCGTCTGCTCGCGTATCTGCAGAAAGTGGACATGAACCGCTACCGCGCCATCGTCAAGGAACTCGAGCTGCGCAAGTAATGCGCCACCCCCATCGAGGGAACACATAAAAGAAGAAGGAAGATATGACAAGAAAAACAATTGAGATCGGCGGCAAGACCATGACGCTGGAGACCGGACGACTGGCCCGAC
The DNA here is from genome assembly GCA_035914695.1 of Bacteroidota bacterium. Classification (GTDB taxonomy): domain Bacteria; phylum Bacteroidota; class Ignavibacteria; order SZUA-365; family SZUA-365; genus JAOSJT01. Next base: position 5,739 of record JAMIQH010000083.1, read on the forward strand.
AGGCCTCGGGTTCGGTGCTCATCACGTTTGGTGAAACCATGGTGCTTTCCACCGTGGTCCTTGCCGATTCGCCGCGCGAGGGGATAGACTTTTTCCCCCTGAGCTGCGAGTACAGGGAAAAGATCTCCGCCGCAGGAAAAATCCCAGGTGGGTGGTTCAAGCGCGAAGGCAAACCGTCGGAGAAGGAAATCCTCTCCGCGCGTCTCATCGATCGTCCCATCCGCCCGATGTTCGCGGATGATTTTCGCAACGAAGTGCAAATCGTCGCTTCGGTGTACAGCTCGGATCAGGAGAACGATGGCGACGTGCTCGCCGCCACGGCCGCATCGGCCGCACTCATGATCGCGGGCGCGCCCTTCGACGGACCCATCGCCGAGGTACGTGTCGGCCGCGTGAACGGAGAGTTCGTGATCAATCCCACGTTCTCCCAGCTCAAGCTGGCTGATCTCGAACTGGTGGTGGCCGGTACCGCCGACTCCATTCTCATGGTGGAAGGCGAGTCCAAGCAGATTTCCGAGCGCGACATGCTCGATGCGTTGGCCTTCGGGCACAAACACATCGCAACCATCTGCGCCGCCATCAACGAATTCGCCGCCGAAGCGGGCAAGCCGCGCATGGACGTACAGGCGCAGGAGTTGCCCGAGGGCCTCGAGCAACGCATTCACGACCTGTGCTACACGCGTCTGTTCGAACTCGCCGGTACGGTGATGGAGAAGCAGGAGCGCGCGCAGGCCACCAAACTGATCTACGAAGAAGTGCAGGCCGCCCTGGCCGAAGATTTTCCGGAGCAGACAAAACTGATTTCCGGCATCGTGCATGATATCGAGAAAAAGGCCATGCGCCAGACCATTCTCGAAAAAGGCCAGCGCCTCGACGGTCGTGGATTGACGGACGTGCGTCCGATCAGCAGCGAAGTCGGTCTGCTGTTCCGCGCACATGGTTCGGCGCTGTTCACGCGTGGCGAGACGCAAGCCCTCATGAGCTGCACGCTGGGCACGAAATCCGACGAGCAGATCATCGACGGCCTGCTCGAGGAATTCCGCAAGCGCTTCATGCTGCACTACAATTTCCCGCCGTTTTCCGTGGGCGAAGTGGGCCGCTTCGGCTTCACCAGCCGCCGCGAAATCGGTCACGGCAATCTGGCCGAGCGCGCGCTCAAAGCCATGTTGCCACCGGAAGAGGAATTCCCGTACACGATTCGCCTCGTTTGCGATATTCTCGAGTCCAATGGCTCGTCCTCCATGGCCACCGTCTGCTCCGGTTCGATGGCGCTCATGGATGCCGGCGTGCCCATCAAAAAGCCCGTGGCCGGTGTGGCAATGGGTCTGATCAAGGAAGGCGAGCAGGTGGCGGTGCTGACCGATATTCTCGGCAACGAGGATCATCTGGGCGACATGGACTTCAAGGTCGCAGGCACCACCGAAGGCATCACGTCCTATCAAATGGACATCAAGATCAAGGGCATCACCATCGAGATCATGGAAACGGCGCTCGAACAGGCACGTGTGGCGCGTCTGCACATTCTTGACAGAATGTCCGAAGCCATCACCGAGTCGCGTCCCGATCTCTCGCCCTACGCTCCGCGACTGACCACCATTTACATTCCGGTGGACATGATCGGCGCGGTGATCGGTCCCGGCGGCAAACACATCAAGAACATCGTGGCCGAGAGCGGCGCTGAAATCAACATCGAGGATGATGGCCGCGTGATCATCGCCTCGGTGAATGGCGAAGCCAGCGAGAAAGCGGTGGAAATGATCCGCCGTATTACCGCCGTGCCCGAAGCGGGTGAAATCTACACCGGTCCGGTGAAGAAAATCGCCGATTTCGGCGCGTTTGTGGAAATCCTTCCCGGCAAGGAAGGCCTGCTCCACATCTCGCAAATCGACTACCGCCGCATCGGTTCGGTGGACGAAGTGTTGAAAGTTGGCGACATCGTCACGGTGAAGCTGCTGCGTGTGGAGGACAATGGCAAAATGGTTCTCAGCCGCAAGGCCCTGATGACTCCGCCCGAGGGCTATGAAGAAAAGCCCGAAGACAATCCGCCCAGGCGCAGTAGTAGTGGTGGTGGCGATCGTCACCGCCGCGGTGGAGGCCGCAACGACGGCGGACGCCGCTGATCGGACCAATTTCGCAACGACTCAATGGAGAACCCGATGTCCAAGGTCATTTTCATGATTTCCTACCCGATCCGGGAGGAAAAGCGTGACGAGTATCTCGAAACCATCGAGGCGCTCAAGAATTACCTCGTGCACGAGCGCAAGAAGAACTATTCGGTGTACGAAAGTATGACCAAGCCGAATACCTTCAACGAGGTGTATATCTGCGATTCGATGGAAGAGTACGATGCTCTCGAGGACGACGCCGACGATATCACCGATCAGCTGATCAACCGCATCGTTGACGAATTCGTCAAGGATGGAAAAACCGAGTACCGCACCCTCATCGAGGTCGCGTAGCGTTTTGCGGTGAGGCACTGTATTCAAGGCAGTGCCTCACCATCCTGTCCTGTGCTTCGCGGAAGGGAGTGTGTGAACCCGTGAAGTTTTGCATGAACAATACCACCGCCAGCAGCCGTCCCCCCGGGGCCTGTACATAGCCCGCCAGTGTGCTTACACCGCGCAGCGTGCCCGTTTTCATTCGCACGCCAGCCACGCGTTTTTCTCCCTGCAAACGATTGCGCATCGTTCCCTCGCCACCCGGTACCGCCAGTGTCGAGCGGTAGCGATCGAATTGCTCCTGAACGGCCATGAGTCGCAGTACTTTGCACAGAAAACCCACGCCGACAAGATTGTAGAACGAGATTCCCGACCCATCCACCAGGGCCAGCGTTCCCGTGGGCAACCCTTTGTCCCGGAACGCCGCATGCATGGCCTCCAGCCCCGACTTCGCACTCGCCGCGCCACCGGGGAGGGAAGTCCCCAGCAGACGCAATGTCATCTCGGCGCAGAGATTGTCGCTCTGCTTGTTCATCTCCGCAAGTACCTCGTCCAGCGGACGCACGATGGCGCCCAGATCGACCAGCGGCGCGGTCGTGCCGCCAATGCCTACGACCACGCTGCTGTCCACCAATCCTCGACGCAGCAGGGCTGTGCGGAGGAGGTCGGCAAACACGGAACGAGGATCCCAGATCGCAAAGCGTTCGCGCAGGGGAGTGTCTGGCGCGGCGCCATGAATCACGAAATGATTGCCACGGGGGAGTTTGCGAACGACGGTTTCGCCCGAACTTCCACCGCGCGACCATGAGAGAATCGAGCTTGGCGGATCAAAGCTAACCACAATATTGCCAGCGCTTTGCGGCTTTTTACTCACGTTGATTCTAGCAATATTTCGTTCGATGCAAAAGGGAGACAGCGCGGGCATGAACGGATCGGCCTCGTCGTCCCACATCCAGCCCTCGCCGAACACCGTGCTGTCGAACACGGAGGGGTCGAGCAGCAATGTATCGTATCGTGCTATCGCGCTATCGCGCGCGAAATCCGCCAGCTTTTCCATATCTTGCAGGGAGAACAGCGGGTCGCCTCCACCCACACAGATGAGCGTGCCTCCCGAAACCGTGCGGCGCAAACGTGTGGTGAAGCTGGCATCGGCCGGCAGTCGCAGCAGCGCCGCGGCGGAGGTGAGCAATTTTGTGGTGGACGCTGGACGCAGCAGCATGTCGGCGTTGCGTGAATACAGGATGTTTCCGCCGCGCACATCGCTGATCTCCACGCCCACGAGCGCATTGCGTAAGGCCCGGCTGCGCAGTTCCGCGTCCAGCGCCTTCGAGAGAACCTCCCCTGGAGAGTCGTCCCGTTGCGCTCGGGCTACCTGCATCACCAACAGCAGCGAAAACGCCACCATGACGGATAAGCGATACGGATTCCATTTCTTCGGCATGCTTGCTCTGATCCTTCTGCTGTTGTTGGGAAACGCGGTGGCGATGCACGGCATGAATCGAATGCATCCCACGCAACGCGGAAGCGGTGTGGCCGGGTCCGACAGTCTGGAATTCGCGGCCTTCGCCGAGGAATTGCAGACCATCTTCTCAAAGGAGAAGATCGCATCCATTCTATCGAAACTTCCTCCAACCTCCAAAATCTACGGTTACGATTACGGGGATATCTCCGGCGACGACGGCATGGACCTCGTGCTGTCCACGCGCCGCAGCGATGCGCCGCCGCGCGTGCTGGACATCCACGTGTTTGTGAACGAGGGCGCGAGTTTCGATCTGGTGCGAAGTTTACAGCGCAAATACATGCAGGAACCGATAGAGGTCGGTTTTTCCATCGAGCAGGGCGTGTGCTACATCACAGAGAAGACCGGCGAATTCGACTGGCGCATCACGGGCTATAGCATGGATCGCGGACTGTTCCGCCGCGTCAACGAATGGACGACGCGGAGAATGGTATCCGGCGGAAGCAGCACGTCGGTGGGGCATGAACGCTCGCTCGATCTGCTGACGAACGAGGAATGGGAGCGATTCACCGGCGCGAATAGCGGCAAGGTGTATCTCGAACAGAAATATCAGGTGCTACCCGTGTATCCGCGCGGTTTGGAACTCCCCGAGGACGTAACAGAATGGATCGGCGACAGCAGTGGCCTTGCGGTGGCATCGGGCGGCAGCAGTTGGTACGGCGCCGAGGATAGCCATTTCTTCCTTTCCGCCCGTTGCGACAGCAGCGACGTGTACCTTCAACTCCATGTGCACGACGACCGCTTGCTGGCGCATCGCAATCTGGATTCGGCGGATCATTTCGCCCTGTATTTCGATATCGGCGGCAAGCCCAAACTCCGCCCCGACGGCAGCCGTCAACGCTACGCGGCTCAGAGCGCGTTCGCGCTGTTGCTGCGCATGGGTGAGGGCGCGGGCGAGGGGAGCGTGGTGGAATTGCGCGGCGAGGGCAAGGCCGACTCGCTGTTGCGCGGTGTGGAGGTGAGCCGGCAGGCGGTGGAGGGTAGCTACAACACCTGGCGCTTCGGCATGCGCATTCCGCGATCACTCTTGCTGCGCAACGCGCGCATACACAGCATCGGTTTCGCCGCGGTGTATCACGATGTGGACCATGATCAGCGCCGGGATTGGTTCACCGTGCTGGCCACGGCGCGGGAATTCGACAGCGCGCATCCCGAGAGCTGGGGACGTCTGCGCCTTATCGCCGATCCCGAGGAGGAGTTCGAGCGCTTGGATCTGCGCACGCGCACGCTTGCCCGCGCCCTGCGAAGAGCGGGCCTGCTGCCCTGAGGCGAGCGTCGGGAATCACCCGCCTCGTGCGCTGTGCCGTGGATATGCCTTGTTTCCACGGGCGAAACTCCCTACATTTTCTTTTTATGTAAAATCCGTGATTGTGTGCATGACCGGTATTCTGTTCACTGTTTCCTTCCTGTTCGGCTCCATTCTGCGCTTCGACGCGACAACGGTCGAGAGCAGCGCCGTACCGCAACTCCGGCACCGCATCGAACGCGCCATGGCGGCGATGCGCCAGGTGCACGTGCAACCGCGCGCTCCCCGTTCGCAGATGGCGACGGCACCGAGCGTGCTGCCCGGTGTCGCGGGGCGGGGAGACGAACAATGCACGCGCCTGCCCTGGACGGGAGGCGCGGGTCGATCGCATGCCACTCCGCGGCATACAGCCCATCCCATTCGCGCGCCGTCGCTGGTGTGATTTCCACGCCACAACCCATTTCTCATTGACGACACGCGAAACACAAGGA
>JAMIQH010000084.1:0-4230 GCA_035914695.1 Bacteroidota bacterium
GGAACTTGCGGCGGGCGAGCCGGCGCTGCGCAACCTCGCGCGCGTGGACAGCAATGCAACCGCGCGCATCGACTGGCTGCTGCGCGCCCTCCCCGGCGATGTCGACGAGCTGCAACGCGTGCGCGTGCGCTACCGCTCCGCCGGACACGCGGAGTGGAAGTACTGCGAAGAAGACCTGCTCGTAACGGCATGGCCGCGCGAGATCGCCGTGCTGTGCGCGACGGGCGGACACGACACGCTGCACGCCGACGCGGCCTACGAACGCTTGATACCGGAACCCTTCGAAGTGAGTTACGCGCTGCGCAACACCGGCACGATGACGCTGCGCGATGTGCGGGCGCGCATTGTGCTGCCCTCGGAGTTCGAACTCGCCTCGGGTTCCGAAGAACAATCCTACGGCGACCTGGCACCCGGCGCGGAGGCGCTGCGCTGGTGGTCGCTGCGCACAACCACGGCGCTGGGCGGCTACGGACCCTTCGCGCTGCGCTGGCGCTGGTGGAGCGAGGAGCAAGCGGAGAGCGACGGCTGCGCGCACAGCATCGGCATCGATCCCGAGGCGCCGCGCGGCGTGGTGTTCACCCCGCTGCATTTGCACTTCGAAGCCGAGCGCGACAAGGCGTTGTCTCCCGCGCAAGGCGTGCGCCTGTGGACCGGCGGCGGGCTGTCCATGCCGTGGACGCTGCGCGCGGGTGCGTGGTGGATAGCGGGCGATCCCTCCACCGGCGCCCACACCACGGACATCGCCGTGCAACCCGTGAGCACCGCGCTGGACCTCGGACTGCACGCCAGCGACATCGAAGTCACCGGACACGCCACGAATCATCCCTCCGACATCGCCGTCACCTACCGCATCACCGGCGTGGCCTCCGGCACCCGCACCCCCGTCCCCGGCGGCATCGCCCTCGGCGCCGTCTGGCCACAACCGCTGCGGGGTGCGGGGCGAGTGGAGATATTTTCAAACACAGAGGACTCAGAGGGCTTCGCCAACACAGAGAACACAGAGGGTTTTGTGCATCTGGAAAAAGGGCGGGTGACGTTGCGTGTGTACGACATGCTGGGCCGCGAGCGGGCGCTGCTTTTCGACGGACCGCTGAGCGCGCGAAGCATGCTCGTCACCATCACCCCCACCACACTCGGCCTCGAACCGGGCAGCTACATGCTGCGCTTGACCGGCGGCGCGGTGTTTGCTGTGCGCAGATTCTCTGTCGTAAGATGAGCGTGATCGTGTAATACAGTGAAGAATGAGAGTAGTGAGGTGGTGAGAGTAATGAGGAATTGGTTGTGGGTGACTCGACTGTATTGTAGCACTACGGTTCAGGAGGGGTGCACCCTCAACACTTCCTCTCCGCTCTCTCCGCTCTCTTTCATCTCTTCGAATGTATCACGTACTAAGCCCGCCCGGACAATGCACATTCAACGCCCCCCACAACGCTCACACCCACGCAGTGCTCCCATGCATACCAAGATCGAGGGCTCCGATAAAGTGCAACCCAGCTTCTGGCTGCTCGCAGTGCTGATCGCATTCGCACTCACCCCGTCCCTTCGCGCGCAGGCGCTCGAGGAGGTGCAGCGCATGGCGCCGCTGGCGCAGTTCGTGCGCAACGAGGGACAGTGGGATGCGCGGGCGCGCTACGGTTTGCTGACGGCGCGCGGCACGGCCATGTTCGATGCGGCGGGGATGACGGTGTTCACGCGCTCGCAAGCCGCCGACGCGATGCCGCCGCTCGAGTCCCCGACCGGGAAGCGCGACGGGCAGGCGGAGCCGGGAGGTCCGTATTACGATGTGCGGCGGATACAATTCGAGCGACCCTCGGCGCGCATGCGCCTGCTGGCGGTGGACACGGCCGAAGCGGTGACGCATTTCTACCGGGGGAACGACGCGACGCGCTGGCGCGAGCGGGTGAGCAATCACGCGCGCCTGCGCTACGCGAACGTGTGGAACGGTGTGGACGCGGTGCTGGAGAACAATGCTGGCGGACTCACGTTGCGCTTCGAGGCGACTGATGCGGAGGCGCTGAACTCGGTGCGCCTGCGCGTGCGGGACAAGCGTTCCCCCTCGGGACGCCTGTGGACGCCCGCCAAGGGAAAGGGCGATGGAGACCAAACCGAATTCCCGGCGCGTCGCCCCGTGCGTGTGGACAGTGATCGCATCGCATTGGAAATCGATTTCGGGACATTCATCGGGGGAACCCTTATCGATTTTCCATTGGGATTCGGCCTGGATTCCCTGGGCGGCATACATCTGACTGGAGTGACGAACAGCGCGGATTTCCCGAGACACAACGCGGCCTTCGCGAGTCTGCGGGGCGAGACCGATCGCTTTCTCTGCGGTATCGCCTGCGACGGGACACGCTATCTCTACAGCAGCTATTTCGGGGGAAGTGGAGTGGAAGAATACGGACTGTTCGACGGAGGATGGCCCGAGTGGTCGTGGGACCGATACGAAATGTATCCCAACTATCTCTCCGCGCGTGGAGCATTCGTGCATGTGCTGGTCGCGACGAACTCGGCCGATTATCCGGTCACCCCGGGCGCCTTGCAGCCACGGCGCGCGACGGACACGACTTCGGCCGTCTCGGCGTTTCGCCTCGACGGTACCTTGTACGCGAGTAGCTTCCTGGGCGGTCCGGGAATCTTCGGTACGGAGGGCATTTGCACCGATGTAAACGGTGATGTGATCGTGACCGGCGTCGCGCTGCACGACCGACTCTGGTTCGTGACACCCGGCAGCCTGCAGGATACGATACGTCATGTGCGGCCATCGAATATCGTGGCAGGGGTTTTCGTGAAACTCTCCTCCACCTTGGACGCGATACGCTTCGGCAGCTATTTCTTTGCGCATGGAGGGGAGAACACACTGCTCGATTGCTCATTCGCTGGAATGCCCAATTCATACAGACAAAGGACTCGTCCGCATGCGACGCTCGTTCCGTTGACCGATTCGCGAGCGAATATCATACTCGGCGGATCGCCTGGTCAAGTCATGGGTTCCCTGCATCTCACCAATCCGGAACGCGACACTCTCGCGTGGGGTAGGCCCTTTGTGAGCAAAATCACCGGTGATGGTTCTTCCTATGTCTATGCGACGGTGCTCGGAGGCATGACGATAGAAAATCCAGCCCTTGAGGAATTCATCGTGGATCGTTCGGATAATGTGCATATTGCGACGACAATTTCGCACCCGGGTCCGTTTCCTTCCATGTGGCCGCGGCTCAAGGAATTCGCGATATCGACCATCCCCGCCGGCGGTTACTGGGGGTATGCCGCGCTGTCACCAAGCGGGGAAATTCTCCAGAGTTCGCTGGGATATCCCATTTTCTCCAGGCCGGAACCTATGGATTTCGCGCTCGATGCATGCGACAATCCGGTCTTCGTTGCTTCCGGGACACATCAGCACACATTCGACCTGGATTTATACCGGCCGCTATGGGTCGAACCCTGGCAAGGGTGTCGAACTCCACATATATATTACGGCCGGCATTTGCAATCCCAACCCAATATGGTATCCTGGCTGCAACATCCGAATCTGCTCTGGCGGTCGCTGTACAGCGACCGGAGGAATTATTTCTATTCCTACGGTCACTTCAATGCGAAATCGATGCGTGACTCACTTTGCTACCTTATCGAACGTCCCAAGGCAATTCAGAGGGAGTTTAACGGTGGCGATGATATTGTCCTCACCCGCTACCGCATCACGGGCATCTGCGAGCCGTTGGTGTGCTCGCTCGAGTTGCCGGACTCGCTTGAGGTGCTGCTCCGCCGCGGCACGGTCACGCCTGAGCGCTTTCCCGTCACCGTCACCGTGCGCAACAGCTCGGCGCACGATCCCTACCGTCTCCGCTACCTGGTGCTTGAATTGCCGCCGCGACTCGAACTCGACGGCGGCGGGCAAAGCACCCTCGTGCAGGTGAATCCCGATATACTCACTCCGGGCATGGAACTGCGCCACACCTGGAATGTGCGCGTCGCTCCGGGCGCCAGCTTCGGCGACGCCACCGTGCGCGTGCGGCTCCACTACGCCGATCCACCCGCCGCCACGGATTGTCCGTCCATGAACAGCGAGTGCGAACGGCGCCTGCGCATCGTCTCCGTGCCCGATCCCGTCCCCGCCATGGAGTGCGCCATCAACGCTCCCACCGCGCTCGCCCTCGATGGCGACGAGTACACGCCGAATCCCTTCGCGCTCGTTTACCGGCTCACCAATCGCGACACGGCGACGGTGGACATTTC
>JAMIQH010000085.1:0-3349 GCA_035914695.1 Bacteroidota bacterium
TTACTGATCGCGGATTGGAACCACTCGTACGCCTTCTGCTGAAAGCCGATTTTTGAGATGTCCTTGATCACCTTGCGACTGTCGAGCACGCGGATGACAATGCTCTCGAACTTCAAGGCGAATTCGGAACCGGCAATCGGCAGAACCGAGACACGAAAGCGGATCACGGTGTTGTCGATGGTGCGTTGAATGAAACCGTCCTGCGCGGAGTCGCGCTCGAAGCGGTCGATGTTCATACTACGGTCCTTGACCACCGCGAGTACTGCTTCAGGGCGGGTGCCCTCCACCTTGTTCCACACGTGCAATTTTCCATCAGAGCGGAAGTGAAACTCGGTGGTGGATTTACTGGTCGGGAAGATGTGGATGTCGCTCACCCCCTGCCGCGTGGCCTCGACGAGACAGCCCTCGAAGAGGTTGACCAACATGCTCTTGTTGATCTCTGCATCGAGTTCTTCTTCATTGATTCCCGTCTCGGTATCATCACCCGAGATTTCCGCCTCCATTTCCTTGATACTCTCGAGGAAAATGTTGTCGGCCCGGAGGATATTGTCGATATGCGGTTGGAGGTTCTTTAAATCAGCGTAGTACACCTCGTATTTCAGTGCGCGAAACAGGTTCGCCACTCGGGGGATGTCGCGGTGTATCGGCAGGGCGGAGACGAGTATCAGTTTATCCGGTGTACGCGTGTCGAATTGCAGCGGCAAGGTGCGTGACTTGTACAGGACCGCGCGTTGGTCTTGATTCAGCGGCTCGATGAGTTGCTTGATCACGTTGATGCGCCGCTCGGTCATCGCCTCGTCCACCTTCAACGTCTTGAAGGCGTAGATACGCGCGACTTCGGAAAACACGACATTGTGGTCGAGTTTGAAGTCGTCGATAAGAATCTCGGCTAAACTGCGATTCCGCGTGCCGGATTCGCGCTCCTTCGTGGTCATCGCTTGGGAGAGTGTCTCCCTGTCCACGATGCCCTTGTGCAGGAGCGCTACACCGACTTTATCGACTTTGCGTTCCAGTAACGAGGAGGCGGCATCCATGGAGGAAGTTCCTTATACGTTCGATGAACAGACTCGACGTTGCTACGAGCATAGTGTAGTCACCAAAGCCGCCCATACCAGGGGCGCTCTTCGGCTTGATGACGGCGGTTTCGGAGGACACGATGGTGATGGCCGTCATTACGATCATGATGATGAGTGCGACCCAGAGCTGCATGAAATCCACCACGGATTTCAGTTTGTAGGTGGTTTCGCGTTCGTAATAATTCGCGAGTTGCAAGGCTGTTTCACGCACCATACCGGTTTCCGCGCCGGCATGGAATCGCGAGAGTGCTGTTTTGGTGAACACACCCGCGGCCTCGAAAGACTCGTGCAGACCCTTGCCGTGCTTGAGCATCATCGGTATCGTCGTGCGCTTGATCTGATTTTCGAAATAGGAGTTCCCTGTCGCTTCGGCGGCAGTTTTAATGACATCGATATTCTCGCCCGACCCGCTGTACATGCTGTAGAACACGCGGCAAAACACCTCGATGGCGGTTTTATGGATAAGTCCCCCCATGACGGGGATGCGGAAGGATTGCCGGTCGAGCCATTCTCGTCCTTGAGGATTCTTCCACACCATGAACACACCCGCAACCATGCCCGCGAAGGCGAGAATAAACCAAAGGATGTGGGCCACAAGCCAATCGGACATTTCCAATGTGGCCTCGGTCATCGGCGGCAATTCGATTCCGTATTTGAGGAACATGCGTGCCGTTTCCGGGAAGATGTAGGCCACGTAAAAAATGGTGGCGAGCAACAGCAACACCAGAGTGATCATGGGCATCAGCATGGCGCTTTTCATACTCTTTTTGAACTCCATCCGACGCTCGAGGAATTTGGCGGTGGAGTCATACATTTCCGCCATCGCGCCGCTTTTCGAGGCAAGGCCGAGCATTTTCGCTGTGAAGCGCCCGAATATTCCTTCGTATTTGGTAAACACGCGCTCGCTCTCGGCACCCTTTCTCAAATCCGTGTTGATGTCCTTGAGAGTTTCGCGAAGCACCTTGTTGTCGATATCGTTGGCCAGGAGATTCAGCACTTCGTTGAACGGGAGTTTTTCTCTCAATAAATCGGCACTCAATCGCACGAAACTGATCACATCGGCCATGGGAGGTTTCCCGATACTGACCGATATCTTTTTTCGGACATAGACGACCTTGTAGCCCATCTGTCCGAGCGCGTTGGCCACCTCCTCCTTGGAATACGCCTTGTGCTCGCCTTCGATGATCTTGTCCGCTTTCTGGGCTTTATACACGAACGTCGAGCGCTTCTCCAGTTTATCCAATCGGAAGGCTCGTCCCTTCGAAAGATCATGAATCCTTTTTTTAGCTTCGGTTGCGTTGTTGGCGGAAATTGTACCTTGAATGATTTTCCCCGATGGTACAACCCCCTGGAATCGAAAATCCGCCATTGTCGTATTCCTTTCTGATCCTTCTTCCTCATGTGTCGCCCCGCGCAAGTTCCGCTTCGCAGGGTATCTCCATACAAGATAGGACTCGTATCTTAACGATGACTTAATCCTGTATTACAAGCATGAAAGGAAAACAGGGCGTGGAATTCTCTGCGCGTGAGAGCCGGGAGGAGGGTGCTGGTGTTGATCGCTGTCGGAAGGATGGGTGGGCGGTGTGTCGCAGGTGGCTCACCAGTTCTGATATGTAATGGTGAGGCGTTTTTCCTTCACCACCGACATGTCGATACTGATGGTCACGACTTGTTCCGGGTTATTGATCGATGCGCCTGAAATCGAGAACACATCAGCACCTGCTTCGGCGATGATGTAGGTTCCATTGATATTTTCCGACTGCTTTCCCTTGCCGTCGGATTCGGCGCCGCAATCCTCGAGTGTAATTCGATCAAAGCTTCTTCCGCCGCCGCCAAGCATGCGGGGTTTGCGATAGTACCCTTCAGCTGCCGACACCATGCGGAGAATATCCTGAGTGATCGCATCCTTGTTCGCCTCTTCATGATTGGAGCCGAAGATGGATGTACCCACTGCAACTGAGATGCCGACAACCACGACGCCAACCACAACAAGGAGGAGTTGAATAGTACCCATGACGTTACCTGTTCATCAAAGTATCTGGGCGTGAAACTACCGGTGCGAAGGCAGGCAACCCGGATAGAGGGCTTCACAATCGAAATCTAACATCGCAACCTTTCAGCATCCTGAATCGGGAATTACAAAGCTGTAATGCAGCTCCATCCCCCCCGATCCCACGATTCCCCCAATCTCACGATTCCCCCAATCCCACGATTCCCCCGATCCAACGATCCCACGATCCCACGATCCCGTAGGGGCGGACCTGCGTGTCCGC
>JAMIQH010000086.1:0-1863 GCA_035914695.1 Bacteroidota bacterium
CCCACCAAAACTCGCACACAACCATCCCACCCCGATCGGATGGGCGGGGGACAACTCTCGCTACAGCCGAATACTTGCCACATGCCAGACAGTACTGCAACTCCGAGAGCTTGAAAAGGGCTGCTTGCGAAAATCCAGCGCTCAAACACAACCGCAACTCCTTGTGTATGCTTCGTTTTCCGGGAGCTTCCGAAATCGCTAGGGTGCGCACGTCATCTTGTATCGCAGCACGCATTTCTCTACTTTATATGATCGAAAAACCACGAGATCGCCCGCATGTCCTTCCTTGTAACAGCGCGTAAGTACCGACCCTCCACATTCAGTGAGGTGGTCGCGCAGGGACATGTCATACACACGCTTCTCAATTCGATCGCGCTCGGACGCATCGCCCACGCCTACCTGTTTTCAGGTCCTCGTGGCGTGGGGAAAACCACCACCGCCAGGATTTTCGCCAAGGCCATCAACTGCCCCAACGCGGTCAACGGCGAGCCATGCAACACCTGCGACACCTGCGTGGAAATCTCGCAGGGGCGCTGCATTGATGTGGTGGAGATCGACGGAGCATCCAACAATGGCGTGGAGCAGGTACGGACCATTCGGGATTCCGTGCGCTACACCCCATCGCGCGACAAATACAAGATGTACATCATCGACGAAGTGCATATGCTCACCAAAGGCGCCTTCAACGCATTGTTGAAGACGCTCGAGGAGCCGCCCGCACACGCGTTGTTCATCTTTGCCACCACCGAACCGCACAAACTTCCGCCGACAGTGATTTCGCGCTGCCAACGCTACGATTTCCGGCGCATTGCCATCGAGGATATCGTCGCGCAGTTGCGCCATATCTGCGAGCAGGAAGGCATCGAGTCCGAGGAAAACGCGCTGTACACCATAGCACGACGCGGCGATGGCTCCATGCGCGACTCCGAGAGTATTTTCGATCAGGTGGTGGCGTACAGTGGTTCTTCCCTGACCTACGAGACAGTGCGCGAGGTGCTGCATATCGTGGATCAGGACACGTTTTTTCGGGTGACGGACCTCATCCTCACCAGCGACACCCGTGGGGGCTTTTTGCTCGCGGACGAGGTGGTGATGAGTGGTTACGACACCCAGGATTTCCTGGCAGGCCTTGAAGAGCATTACCGGAATCTGCTCGTCGTGCGTTCGACGGGCGAAACCCGCTTGATCGAGGCACCGGAGGAAATGCGCAACCGCTACGCGGCGGTTGCCGAACGGTTTTCCGAAGGCGACCTGCTGCGTTTGCTGCGCATGACCAGCAACGCGATGCAGGCCTTGCGCTTCAGCGCGCAGCCACGTCTGCGCTTTGAAGTGACGCTGATCGACATGATCAAACTCGATTCCACGGTGGAGATCAGCACCCTGCTCTCCGGCATGAGCGGCGGATCCGTCACCACGACGGCGGTTCCGCAGCGAAGTGCGGCCGCGACGGGCGCAAGTCCGCAGCGCGGCGTGGTATCGGGTGGGATCGCGAGCACCGGCACTGTGGCGACATCCGTCGTCAAGGAACAGCTCCGCTCCGCGGAACGGAGCTACAAGCAGGCGCTCGATTCATTCGGCGGTTCCACCCCTTCGCAAACCAGCATCCCTCCTCCCTCCACCGTCGGCTCCGCCGTTTCCGTCAGCGCCATGCAAGCGCCCGCGGCCACGCCGGTGCTGGCTCCGGCGATTCAGGACATCCCCACGCATCCCATCGTGCAAATGCTCATCGACGGCCTCGACGCCGTGGTGCTGCCCGGCACGAAGTAAATGATCACGACATGGCCGCGGCGCCGATCAGCCGCAAGAGCACTGCTCCCACTTGTTTGAGAGGGATTCGACCCTATGTTTATCAGTACCATCTCC
>JAMIQH010000087.1:0-4983 GCA_035914695.1 Bacteroidota bacterium
CGCGTCCATAAGTTTGGGAAGCTCTGGTAAACGCCCCGGGCCGCTGAGTCCGCTGGCAAGTTCTCCGGCTTCGGGTTCGACAATGGTCACGCCTCGTCCGGCGAGAATGCGCACATTATCCTGTGTGGCGGGATGGACGAACATGTCCGTGTCCATGGCGGGCGCCAGCACCAAGGGACAACGCAACGCGAGCGCCAGCGACGTCAGCGCATTGTCGGCAAAGCCGTGCGCCAGTTTCGCGATGGTATTGGCCGATGCGGGGGCTATCATCATCGCATCCGCCCAGAGCGCGAGATGGATATGCCACGTGCCCTTCGAGCGGTCGGCGGGAAACATGTCCAGCACCACATCGCTCTGACTCAGTGTGGCGAGCGTGAGGGGTGTGATGAATTCGCAGGCCGAGGGCGTCATGACAACGCGTACCTCGGCACCCGCCTTCACAAGTTCACGGACGAGCAAGGCGGATTTGTACGCCGCGATGCTGCCCGTGACACCCAGGAGAATATGGCGGCCGGCGAGACTCACTCGTCTTTGTAATGGTAGTTCACGCGGTCGGAGAACAGATCCTCCACCGCACGCTGTGTGGGCTTCGCCATTTTCTCGAATTCGATGCTGATGCGCATCTGCTCGGGATTGGTTTCAATTTCCTCGTCCGAATCCATGCGCGAGGAGAACATCTCCAACTCGCGGTTCAGACTGATCTTGATTTCCTCGTTGATCTGCCGTGCGCGTCGCGAGAGCACAACGATGGCCTCGTAAATGTTCTCGGCATGCTTGTCGATGAGACTGAGATCAATGGGTTCGAGGGACATGGACACTCCGATCTACTGTGATAACGTGTTGGTATCGATTCCTGTACTGTATGCCTCGATGAGGCCTTCCACTTCGGGTATGGAACGCGAGAGGTCATCGTTGACCACGACGCGGTCGAAATGCACCGCTTGCTCCATTTCCCAGGCAGCCCGCCGCATGCGGGTTTCCACTACCTCCGCGCTGTCGGTGCCGCGATGTTCGAGTCGCTGCCGCAACACATCCAGCGACGGTGGCTGGATGAAAATCAGCAGCGCCTGGCCGGTGTACAGCCGCTTCAGAGACAACGCGCCTTTGACGTCGATGTCGAAGAGCATGTGCTCGCCGCGCTCGATGGCGCCGTCGATCTGGCTTCGGGGCGTGCCGTACAATTGCCCGTATATTTCCTCCCACTCCACCAGCCCTCCCTCGGCCACAAGCTGCTCGAAGCGCTCGCGGGTGAGGAAAAAGTAATCCACACCATCGACTTCCTTCGGACGTCGCGGGCGTGTGGTGGCGGATACCGAGAAGCGCAACAGCGGGAAACGTGCGAGCACGCTGCGTGCGATGGTCGTTTTACCCGCGCCGCTCGGGGCTGAGAGGACGAAAAGCACTATTCGATGTTCTGAATCTGTTCGCGAATACGTTCGAGTTCTTCCTTGATGGACACCACGAGATGCGCGATGTCCGCATCGTAGCTCTTGGAGCCAATGGTGTTGGCTTCGCGGTTCATTTCTTGCAAAAGGAAGGACAACTTGCGCCCCTCCGACTCCTCGGCCTCCAACGCCTCGAGGAAAAACTTGACGTGGCTGCGGAAGCGCACAAGTTCCTCGGTGATATCCATTTTGTCGGCGAGCATCACGATTTCCATCTCGATACGTTCGGGATCGACGCGGTCGTCGCCGAGCACCGCCGCGATACGCTCCTGAAGGCGTGCACGCTCAATGTCCACGCGCCCGGCGGACAGTGCTTCGATGCGAGCGATGCTGGCGTCCATGGATGATACGCGCGCCGCCAGATCGGCGCTGAGTTCGGCGCCCTCTTTGCTACGCATGCTCAGCAGCTGCTCGGCCGCTGTTTGCACTGCCTGCGTGACCAACGCCCATTCCTCTTCGGCAATGTCCACCTGTTCCTCGCCACCGAGCACATCGGGAAACTTCAGCAGCATGTCGAGGGTGATATCGCCGGCGATGCCCGTGCTGTCACGCAATTCGGTGAGTAAAGCCACGTAGGCCTTGGCCGCTTCGGCGTTGATGCGCGCGGGCTGATCCGCTTGCTGGCCCCGCTCGATCGATAGACTCAGATTGACCTTGCCGCGTTTGATGCGGGCGCGGACAATCTCCTTCAAATCCAATTCGCGGGATTGAAGATGCTTCGGCAGACGCGCCGAGAATTCATAAAACCTGTTGTTGACGGAACGCATTTCAGCAGTGACGCTCATCGAGTCGTTCGATGTCGTTGCACTGCCAAAACCGGTCATACTTATGAGCATGAAAAAGTCCGTAAGTCGTTACGAACTTGTAATATATGAAGATTCCCCGGATAATCCAGCACCGGACGAATTATTGCCACCTTCAACGCATCCAGCACTGAGTTCGCCCGAACCGTTGCGCCAGCAGCCGGGTTCAGTGGGTTTGTACTCCACTGTCTCACCATGCCAACGCTCCGACGCGTTCACCGCCGTTCGTTCGCGGGGCGTCGCGACAATGCCCCGTTCCACCGATCTTCCCGGCTTCGCGAAGCGTCAGCGAAACAGCACCTCGATACTGTCCTCGGTTTCGAAGCGAATGCCCGGAATACTGCGCATCAGTGCTTTGATTTCCTCCGGATCGAGATCATCGGCGCGCTCGAGTTTCGACAATGCTTCTTCGTTGTCGAGCAGCG
The DNA here is from genome assembly GCA_035914695.1 of Bacteroidota bacterium. Taxonomy (GTDB): domain Bacteria; phylum Bacteroidota; class Ignavibacteria; order SZUA-365; family SZUA-365; genus JAOSJT01. Next base: position 2,674 of record JAMIQH010000087.1, read on the forward strand.
CGTCGAAATCCACATCGATCACGGTCACGGTGTTCCCTTCCCGGAAGTTGGCGTTGGTGCGCACGATATCGCCCTCGAACTGCACCGCGATGGAAACGCGCATCCCACGAAAGAGCTGCTTCATTTCCTCCTTGTTCTGCTCGGCCATTTCCTGCGCCTCGGCTTGAAAATCGGCGTCGCCCTCAGGAATAGCCGGGTCTTCAGTGACCTCGTCCTTGTCGTCGTTCAATCCCGCCGGCGTAATGACGAGCCTGGCAGGAGCACCGGGCGTAAAAGCGAACGTGACCGTCTCGTCGTCCTCTTCACCTTCGAGTGTGCCGCTGCCGTCGTCGCCGGGAAATTCGGGAATGGCCGAGGTGGGATTCTGGCTGGTGCGCACAGCATTGATATCGCTGAAAGAATACACCGCGCGATAGCCCTGCTTTTCGCCGTCGTCGATCAATTCGTGAGAAACGTACTGCACGCCGGAACCGAAGCGCTCCGCACCGTTGCGAATCTGCTCCTCGCCGAGAGGATCGGACGATGGAGGAGGCGGCGTCGTGCCGTTCTGTTCGGCTTCGGCCTGCATGGCCGCGGCCATCTCGCGCATTGGACCGATCACCTGGGAATTCATCAACACGGTTTCGCGGATCGTCCCGCTACCATCGGGCTTCAATGAAAGAAGCAGGTGCATTTCTATGCAGCCGCTGGTGAGGAGCAGTGTTAGCAGCGACAGGGCGGAAAGGCGGAGTACGCGCATGGGAATCCTCAATGCTGTGAATGCGCGCAATGTACGGAAAAATCGAATTTCCCCCGCGTCACGCTTTGCCCAATGCCCCGCACGTCGTATATTCATCCGACACGGATTTTTTTCAAATTCCCTTCCTTCACATGACACACCCCGCTGTCCTCGTCCTTCAGGACGGAACGGTCTACCACGGCACGGCCCTCGGGCACATCGGCGAGACCCTTGGTGAAGTCTGCTTCAACACAAGCATGACCGGCTATCAGGAAGTACTGACCGATCCATCGTACCACGGACAAATCGTCGCCATGACGTATCCGCATATCGGCAATTACGGCGTCAATGCCGAGGATATGGAGAGCGAACGCATTCGCGTCGCGGGCTTCATCGTGCGGGAGGCCTGTTCGATGCCATCGAATCATCGCGCCGAGCATGCGCTCACGGACTGGCTTCGCGAGCACGGTATCGTGGGCATACAGGGCCTGGACACGCGTGCACTCACTCGCCGCATTCGCTCGCAGGGTGCGATGAACGGCATCATCTCCTCCGACGGCACGCCCGTGGAGACGCTGCGCGAACGGCTGGTGAAGCAGCCCTCGATGGTGGGCTCGGACCTGGCGCGCCTGGTGAGCTGCGGCGAGCCCTATCGCGTGAGCAGCGCGCATCAACCACCGCGCTTCCGCGTGGCCGCGTTGGATTTTGGTATCAAGCGCAACATCCTGCGCTTGCTCGCCGACGCGGGTTGTGAGGTCACGGTGTATCCCGCTCAAACTCCGGTGGAGGTGTTGTTGGCGGATCATCCCGATGGTGTGTTTCTCTCCAATGGTCCCGGAGATCCAGCAGCGGTGCACTACGGCATCGATACCGTGCGTGCACTGCTGGGTAACACACCCCTGTTCGGCATTTGCCTTGGACATCAATTACTTGCACTCGCGCTCGGTGCCTCCACGTACAAGCTGCCCTTCGGGCATCGCGGAGGAAATCATCCCGTGCGCAATCTCGAGCGCGGCACAGTAGAAATCACGAGTCAGAATCACGGCTTCGCCGTCGATGCCGCCACACTTCCAGCGGATTGTGTGGTAACGCATTGGAATCTCAACGACAACACGCTCGAAGGATTTCGCTGCAACAGCATTCCCGCATTTTCCGTGCAGTATCACCCCGAAGCGGCTCCTGGGCCGCATGACTCCCGTTACCTTTTCCGCGGCTTCCTATCTTTAATGGAACGACATGCCTCGTCGTAACGATATCTCTTCCATACTCATCATCGGCGCGGGTCCCATTGTCATCGGACAGGCCTGCGAATTTGATTACTCGGGCACTCAAGCCGTACGCGCTTTACGCGCCGAGGGCTATCGCGTGATCCTGGTCAATTCGAATCCCGCAACAATCATGACCGACCGCGGCATGGCCGATGCCACCTATCTCGAACCGATCACGCCTGAAATTGTGGCCGCGATCATCGAGAAGGAGCGACCCGACGCCCTGTTGCCGACGGTTGGTGGACAAACCGCACTGGACACTGCTGTGGCCCTGCATGACATGGGTGTGCTGGAACGCTTCGGCGTGGAGATGATCGGCGCGAA
>JAMIQH010000088.1:0-19583 GCA_035914695.1 Bacteroidota bacterium
TGCCAGTATTCCCCTGTGATGACGCCATCCCCGATCACCTCGCAATACGCGAGCCCGGTGCGTGCCAGGCCCTCGTTCTCGACGTACGGATCGAGCGCGAGCATGCCATTGGCTGGAATACGGTGCTTGTCGCGCGTGAGCTGCTTGCCGCGATCAAGGTAAAAGGTCACGGACACCGTGACAGCGCTGTCGGCGGAGGGATTCGCCAGGATGAGGCGGGCGTCGACGCCCGGTGCCGCAACAACATGCTGACACAGCAAGGCGTTGGAGCCCACGGCGGAGGCAGCAGGAATGGCGGTGTTGAACGCCGAGCGTGCGGGATCGCGGTAGGTATGCCAGTACTGTGCCGAGATATTGCCGCCATCCGAGAAGAGATGGATGCTTCCGCGAAACACCCTTCCCTTCAGGCGCTCGGCGGGATTGTAATTGACTTTCCCGAAAATCGGCAGGAAAAAACTCTGCTCGTCCACCAAGGTGCCGTCTTCGTCGTACACCAGCACATTCACCACGGCGCCGGTTCCCTCGTGATCGGTGATCACCAGATGCGTGGCGTAACGCGCATCGTCGGCGAGGAAATAATTGACGATGAGCTGGTCCCCTACGCGCAGTGGCGACCCCTGTTCTCCCGCATCAAACGCGAATTGCGCATGCGCCCCGAAAGGCGCATACGCAATTCCACAAATCACGAGCAGTATTGCGAACAGCGTCCGCATGTTTAGCGGATTTTCGCCACACCCTCGAGCGGCAGAGCGATCTGGTATTTTTCCTTTTCCACCGCCTGCCAGTACTCACCGGTGATCTTTCCGGCGCCACTCACCACGATGTAGGCCGTGCCGGTCATCTGCACGCCGCGCAGCGATTTGTGCGGTGCTATGCTCGTTACACCGTTGGGCTGAATCGTGCGCTTCTCCGTGCCCACCAGGCCGCCATTGTCCGAATAGAACTTCACGTCGATGTTCACCGACAGCACCGGATCCACATTCGAGATGATAATGCGTGAATCGACGGTTTTATCCGACACGAAATGCTGGCAGATCAGCTTGTCGTAGCCCTTGCCATCGGCGGCGGGCACGGCAATATTCATGTAGGACTTATCCATCGTGCGATATTTCTCCCAGTACTGACCAGCGATATTCCCGCCGTCACTTTCGATGCGCACCGTGCCCGAAAACACCGGCTTCTGATTGTAGCCGTGCTGATAGGCGTTCAGATACGTCAGCGGATTGTAGTTGATCTTCCCGAAAGCGTTCAAGGTCTCGTAGCGCTCGTACACGAGACGGCCTTCCTCATTGTAGATCGAAATCTTGATGTTGGGACCGACGCCATCCACGTCGCTCACGACGACGTGTGTTTCGATGTTGTCGGGATCGGAGACGAACCGGTTGATGACCAGGTTCTTACCGACCTGGGCCTCGAGCTGCGCGGCCGAAAAAAGCAGTGCGATGACTGCCAGCACGATGCTGAATGACGCTTTCGACAATGTCCGCATGGAAGCTGTCCTCCTGAAAGACTCTACGTGTGAAATAGCGATGATCCGAGAGCAAGATACGCATTCGACGGCAGTTCGAGAAACGCCTCCGCATATCGCGAATTCCGGCCGCCGAAAGTCATGGACCGGTACGCATTCAGCCCCAGAACATGGTGCTCGTAATCGATTGCCTGGAGCTGACTGGCGTAGCAGCGCATCATACCGCGCTTGCGTTCAAGCTGTTCCGAGATGTCGGCAACAGCGGTGGCGGGAAGTGGACTCCACACTTCATAGCCCCGTATGAGTGGCGAGAAATGCGGCACTGTCCGTAACAATTCCAGCAACCAGTAGTTGAGTACCCGATGATCGCGGTGATTATCGAATAACGAGGGAAGATACAAAACATCGGGCTGAAACTCAACGTAGGCGCGAAGCAACTCCACGGGCGGTGCATGGTTTTCCACAACACCGTCGTCGCTCAGCCCCAGCAAGGTCAGCGACGCGCGTGGGATATGCTCCATCGCGCGGCGGAATTCCTCCTCGCGTATCCGCCGTTTTTCGGCACGCCCGATGCCGCTATCGTCGATGCTGGCAACATTGTCCGAGACAAGGAGAATGGCCATGTCCGCGCCCGCGTCGTGATGTCGTAGCAGCATGCCTCCCGCGCCGAAGCTTTCATCGTCGGCATGCGGCGTGAGCAGCATCACTCGCCGCTTCTCCTCTTCCCTCTCGATGCGTCGCGGATACACCGTCGCCAGCGTGTCGCCAGCCAACTCCGCGATTTGTCGCGCGCGTGCGCGCAAGCGTCGCGCACTGAAGTACTCAAGCATCTGGCGAATGACAATCATGGCTCAGTCTCCGACATGGTGTTGGGACGCAGGACGGCCTTCCCCACCTGCAAAGCGTATCGCGTGCGATACCGTGTGAAGCCGGCCTTCTGTATCCCGCGCCGCGAGGCGGTATTCCCCTGCTCGGCGTAAATCCAGCAGCGCCGCAATCCGCGATCAGCCGCCAGGGCGCGCACGAAGCGCAACGCGGCGGGATAGATGCCCTTCCCGCGCGCGCGTGGCGCAGTGATCACATCGTAGATCACGACATCATCGCGCTGCACGTGCCAGTACCAATGCAATTCGTCCACACGCAGCACGGTGTCCACCAGCCAGGCGGAAAACACCACCTCACCATGCAACGCGCCTACGAGCAACTCATGTCCGGAACGCAGCCGGTCGCGATAAACGGCTTCGAATTGTGGACAAGGCAACGCATGGAACGGAACATCCGCTTCATCGAGGGACACGTGGAATGAAAGGCCTGGAATAGCCTGCGACGCTTCGGAATCCACCGGCGCGGAATAAAAGACAAGTCGATGCCATTTCACCATCATCGCATCCTCCGCACACGCTCCAACGCGCGCCGCGAGGCGTTCGCCGCTCGGTACCGCAACGCGGCATCGCGAAAAAGCACGGTACAATGCCTGCTCCTGCGGACCTCGGGAGCGAACTCGAACTTGTACCGTTCCTCCCCGCGGAGAAAATCGAATGTCGACAGCCCTTCGTCCGCCGCGTGCAGTATCGTTGCGCCGAGCACGGTGGTGCCGGGACTGAGGGCTTTTCTTGTATCATCGAGTCCGGAAAGCACGTACAGCAAGGCACCGGCATGCCTGTATCCCATGAGCATGGCGATGATCGTGTCGTGCTCGCGCAACGTCGCCGTCCAGAGTTCATCGCGCGCGGCGTCGGCGACGTCGAGGAAAAAGGCGCGATTTGCCTCGTCCGCGAAATACGATGCCGCGCCGAAACGCGAGCGGTTGAGTGCGATCAGCCGGTGCAGGAGTTCTATATCCGCTTCCCGCTGAAACGTCCATCGCAATTGTTCCATGTCGTCGAGACGGCGAAACGCCCGTCGCAATTCACGCCGCATGTGATCGTCCACACGCGAAAGCAGGGTCTCGCGCGTCATGCCCGCAAGGGGAAGCGCGCAGTACTGCTCTCCTTCCTCATCCCCCGGCAGATGCACATGGGCGCAACTGCTTTCGGGCAGGATGTCGCGCAACTCCAGCCACGCATCAGGGAACTGCTCCTCCAGCCAGCGCAGGAGCACATCCCACACGGGCCGCGGGTCGGACTCGGTGGTGACGAGATCAGGATACTGCGCCAGTCGTTCGGCTATCCAATGTAACGAGCGCCACGCGCGCATCCCCGCTAGCGCGCGCTGCTGCACGTACATCGGCGCCGCCGCGATGATGGCACCATCGCGCTCAACGCACAGCAGCAGACTCTCGCGGCGCGGGTGCGAAGCAACGAAATGCCTGTCCCACAGCGCGTTCCATTCATAACGCTGAAAAAACGTATCGCGGTACAGACGCCTGGAACGATAGGCCGCGTTCCACCACGCGCGCACACGCTCGTCGTCCCAGGATGCCCGACAGACGTTCACCCGTCTCTCCTGTCGCGCAGTACACGCGCGGGCGTGCCGCCCACCACGGCCCAGTCGGGTACGTCGCGTGTCACGGTGGCATTCGCCGCCACCACGGCGTGATCGCCGATATGCACACCCGCGAGAATCACCGCGTTGCTGCCGATCCACACATCCTCGCCGACCACGATGGGCGCACTCGTTCCGCCCTGCTCTCGAATCGGACGTGAGGTATCCGCAAATCGGTGGTTGGCGTCGATAATGGTGACAAAACCCGCGATCAACGTGTCGCGTCCGATGCGCACATCGCCGGAGATGGTGCAATGCTGCGAGACGAACACGCGCTCGGCCAGCTCCAGCGTGTTGCCCGGATGCGCGATCAACCAACTGTCGTGCAGCACCTCCACACCCGGTCCCACGCGCAGCGTGGCCTCATCCGCGATGCGCAATTGCACGCGCGGGCCAAAGGTGGCGCTCGTATGTATGTCCTGCCCTCGTTCCCGGAGTTCTGCCAGTGCGAGATGCAGGTCGGCGCCCTGCAACTTGCGGAACAGCCAGGCGGCCACACGTGCCAGCATCATGCTCATGTCGTTTCCTCCGGTCGGATGCGCTCGATGTCGTGCCGGTGCATCCAGGTGTACACCATGGTGACGCACCCGGCGACAAACCACACCAGCACGCTGCTCAGCGCCGCACCCATGCCACCCATGTGCGTGATAAAGAAATAGTGGGCCAGCACGGTGATCAGCAACTGTCCCAACGCAATGTACGTGGCCACGTGCGCGTGGTTGATGCTGAGGATGAGCATGGTGACGGGATTACCGATAATCGTCCAGGCGTATCCGATGAACAGCAACGCGAATAGAGGCAGTGAAGCGGCATAATCGGGAAAATACTCCGGTATGGCGAAATACAGTCCCAACATGTACAGTAATCCAAGAGCCGTCACCGGCAGACTCACCGCGAAGGTCTTGCGTAAATACGAGCGCATGCCGTCCACCGTGCGCAATTCCATGGCCTTGGGAAAGAATACGGTTGACACCGAGCCCGCCAACACGATCAGCGGCGTGCAGAGTTTTGTAGCGGCGATGTACAAACCCGCTTCCTCCGGACGATGCGCCAACAGCGGTGAAATCATGAACACATCGAGACGCATGAGAAACATGGTCGCGAATGAGGTGATCATCATCCACTTGCCGAAGCCCAGCATTTCCCGTCCGAGATCGCGCCAGTCATACGCCACGCGGCCCCGGAAATTGCTGACGAAGTACACCGATGCCACACCCACCAGCAACGGCGCGATGGCGTACGAAGCGTAGACGAGATCCAGCGAAAACACACCGGCGAATATCGCCGCGTATATGAATCCGGTTTTCAACACGGCTTCGGCCATGCGCACGCCGGTGAAGCGCGCGAATTCCTGTCGCGCCTGCAACACCGCCAGAATGTACTCCATCAATCCCCCACCTACCACTGCCAGTGTCATGATGCGCAACGGATGCCGCAACTCGGGGGTCCGCAGAATGTCCTCGGCGATCACGCCGGCGCCAAGATACACAGCCACGGCGGTCAGCAGGACGATGGCCGCTTTCAGGCGTAAGGTGAACTCGTAGTACGCCTGCGCTCGGTCGGGCCTGTCGTGCTTGTACAACGCATAAAAACGAATGAAGCTCTGATGGATACCGGAGTCGGTGAACTGATTCAGCGCCGCCAACACGGTGATGAACAACCCGTATAGGAGATACTCTTCCGGCTGCAGGAGGGCGAGCATGGAGAGTGTGATGAGAAAGGTGAGAAATTTCGATAGCACGTCACCGCCAAAGACGATCCCCGCGTCCCGCGCTCCATGCGGCAGACGATCAAGAACGTCCATAACAATGCGCGGCATCGTCATGCCACCTCCACATGCTCGTCGATGCACGACAACAGGCGCCGTACACGTTCCGTCCAGGTGTTCTCCTCGGCGAAGCGCCTTCGAGCGGCATGCGCCTCATCGTTGTCTTCGCCCAACACGCGTTCCATGGCGGTCACAAAAGCATGGGGCGTTTCGGCAAGATCCACCAGTGACCCGAAGTGCCGCAACTCATCCGTACGCGTCGCCACCACCGGTAAACCCGCCGCGGCGTATTCGTAGAGCTTGAGTGGATTCACCACACGGGTGATGCCATTGTTCTGAAAAGGAATGATCGCAAGATCGAAGCGTTCCAGCCACGCGGGAAGCTGCTCGTGCGGTATGAAACCATGCAGGGTAACATTGCTCTCGCTTCCCAACACCGCCGTCACGGCGGGCTCGGCCGGTCCGATGATGTTGAAACGATGCTGCGGAAACGCCCGCGCCACATGGCGCACGAGCTGCGCATCGAACCAGCGATCGGAAGTGGCTCCGATGTAGCCGATCTCCCGCGTGCCGTTGCTGCGATGCCGTGGTTGATGACGCACGCTACTGAGAAATTCACCCGAGACGGCGTTGGGAAGGAACAATGTGCGAACTCCGCGAAAGCGGTTTTCAATCTCGCTTCCCATTTCCCACGCACTGTATGTGATCAGATCCACGTCGCTGGAAATGCGCGACTCGCAGTCTGTCATGCGCTGCAGCGTGCGCGCGTTGCGGCTCTGTACCTCGGGCGCGTCGGCAATATCGTACACGAGCAACCGGGGCTGGAAGAAATCGCGGTCGAGGAATCGCCCCCACCACAGCGGCAGCATTACCACACCGATGGCGCGATTCATGTCCATGCCACGAAACGTGGAGCGGAACCAGCGACGAAACACCGCCCTGTCGTAATACGGGGTCAGACTGTTGCGAAATCCCGTCGGCAACAGGGGCGGTGTGTGTATGCGCAGGTTCTCCACCTGGCGCCGCCGTGCGAAGCCCCGGTCCCGTGACAGTGGCGAGAACGTGCGCTGCAGCATGGCATGCGCCTTGCCCGCCATCGACGGTGCGATTTCGACAATGTCCACCTGATGTCCCAGCCGCGCACATTCGGCAGCCAGGGCATGTTCACGCTGGGGCAAGCTGTCCCAGGACGTGAGTCCAAAAAATATGAAGTGATGTCGCGTCATGCTTCCTCTACCCGCCGGACATCCGCACGCCGTTCGCAGGCCGTGCCCGGCAATACCATTCCACAATATCGCTCGCGATGCCATCCCATGACAGCCCGCGCACAAAACGCTCCGCCGCCACGGCACGTGCCGCCGCTTCTTCGTCACTCTCGAGCAGCACTGCCTCCAGCGCCGTCTCCACCTCCGCCTCGCACCCCAGTATCGTGCAGTAATCTTCCACATTACGGATGGAGTGAATGTACAGGCGTCGAATGTCGCTGAACGCGGGCACGATCACGGGAATGCCGGTTTGGAACGCATCGAACAGTCCGAGAAATCCGCCAGAAATAATGTAGCGCGCCTCGGCGAGAACCGCAGTCACCTCGGTCACTGGCCCGCGGTCCTCAATACGGAATCGCTCGTCCGATAACGCGACGAGCGTTTCGCGCAGCGGACCCTCGCCTGCGAGTCTGAGCACGATGTCGGCGTCGCCCCGATGCGCCAGCGTGCGCAATGCCATGGCAACAGGAAGGATGCCGGTATCTTCAGCCAATCGCCCGACATACGCGAACACTGCTTCCTCCGCGCGCTTCAACCGGGGCAACTCGCGCACCGGCGCACCAAGCATGAAGTGGTCGATCGGATGTCGGTAGAGCGCCGCGATATACGTTCCCACTCCAATGCGCACCCGTGCACAGCGGGCCGTCGCGCAGCGCAGCCATTGATGACGACGCTTCACCGGCCAGTGCTCGAAGCCGTGAAACGTGACGGCGTAAAGGGGACGCCGAATAACAGCGCGCAGTGGTAGAAACCAGTGGAAAAACGTGGTGTAATCGTGAAAATGCAACACGTCCGCCGCGTTGAGCAATGCGCGCTGCCGCCACATCCAGCGCCAGTAGAACAGCCGTGTAAACGGCCTGAGCACAGGCACGCGAAATCGTGTGATTTCAAAGGGTTGCGCCGCATCATCGAATGTCCTGTCTCCCACGCTTTCCGTGATCACACGGACGCGATGTCCCAGCCGCGCCTGCGCCTCGGCGGTGCGTGCAACGCTGTACTCCACTCCGCCGATGGACGGAAGAAAATGGTTCGCAAAATGGATGATGATCATTGCCTTGTGGCGGGCGCTGCGCATGTGGCCCCGTGCGCCGCAGTGAATACCGCTGACGGCGACGGGGCCCATGGACTATCAGTTCATGAGTTGGAAATATTCATAGCGCGGGGGTTTGCCCTGCTCCGGCGTGTATCCGTAGTCTTTCACGAACACACCATCCATCAAGTCGTCGTCGGGATTCCACGGTTTATCGTAATCGTTGCCGTCCTGAAACACGAAGCTGATGCCGCGGAAGGCATCCCATTTCTTCTGTCGCGCCTGTCCCTTGCGGTCGAGATCCAACACGTGGGTGATGCGATCGTCGGTGTTGTATTCGGGAAATCCGGTGAACAGCACATTGGGCGCCGTGCGCCGTGCTTCGGCCGCCGCCTGCACGACCAGCGTGTGAACCGTTTTATGGAAATAATTGCCGTATTCGCCGTTGCGCCCGTGTGTTACGATAATCTCCGGACGTTCGCGCAGCAACATCTCACGCACCGCCGCTTCCATTGCCGTGCGCAACTCGGTGCCTGGTCCGTAACTTTTTTTAAAATCGAGGCCGGGATATTCACCCATTTGCACCACCGGCTTGCCATCGAAGGTGAGGCGCACGGGCAACACTTCAATAGATACGCCGAGGGATTTCGCGTATGCGGTGAAAATGCGCACCTTCTCCTTCCCCATCAGATCGGTGGTGACACGAATGCTGCCGTCGGTCATGACACTGGCGCAGTTGTATCCGCCCAGAGCGGGATCAATATCGTTGGAAAATCCCTTGCCGCCATCGGCGCCATTGGAGAGGAGGTAGATTTTCGCTTTCAGGCCGCGCTCGGCAGCATAGGCGAACAGGCCACCGGCAAGCAGAATTTCATCGTCGGGATGCGCGAATACGCCCACGATGGATTTCGCCTTCGCCACGACATCGTGCATCGAGGCGAATTTTCCGAAGAGTTCATCCGACGACTTGAGATAGCCCTCGTGGTCGTTGGCGTCGAACACGCTCAACCCGTAGTCGATCTTGATTTTCTCGTTGGCGTCGCCGTAGCGGAATTCCTTTTTGTACACCACCTTGTGATCGATGCCAGGCCATTCGTCAAAATCCCAGGTGCCATGCTCCACACCTGCGGGAATATCATAGCCGCGTTTGTACATCGTGGGATCGTTGGTGAAAGGAACGGCATTCTGAGCGAAGGCGACGGTTGTACACAGAAGCAGCATCAGCGGAAGCGCACGATACATGTCGAACTCCATTTAGAAAAGTTGCACGCGATGTGTCGTCAATTCATTTCCGGCGAGCACATACACGGTATATGCCCCTGCGGGAGCCGGTGTTCCGTCATCGGTCCGGCCATCCCATGGTATATAGTGCACACCGGCGGAATAAGCCCAATATACGATGTTTCGGACATTTCTGCCCGCGGCATCCACAACGCCCACGCGGACGGTGGCGGCATTATCACTGCTGATTGCGCAGAGCATGCGGCCGTGATCCGCCGGGCGGAAGGGCACGGGATACAGCGAGACCGCCATCGGGTTCGCGGGTTCGGGCACGGAATCCCGCAGCGCGAACATCACCGGTGCAAGCAGCGCTGCCATGCGGCGGTGTCCGGCCGGGGACGGATGCACGCCGTCCATGCCGAGCAATTGCGCGCCGTGTTCGCCGAAGTCGCATTCCACAAACCACGCTCCGGTACATTGCGCCGTCTCGCGCATCGCGCTGTTGTAGTCGCGATTGCCCGCCTCCACCCCTCCCAGCGCGGTGTACACCGTGGTGTCGGTGAACAGCGCGAATCGCGCGGGAAGAATTGGAGGCAAACCCAGAAATACGGGAATGATGCCCACACCGCGCAGCTTCTCGATCATGAGCGTGAGATTGCGCTTGAACTGCTCCTTTCCCACGCGACGAAATGCCGGCGCGCCCCATACATAGTAATCGTTGGATCCGAAAGCAATGATCGCGATGCGCGGCCGGGTCTGAAGCACGTCCACATCGATGCGGCGCAAACCGTCTTCGCTGGTCTCGCCGCCGACGGCGCGCAGCACACTGCTCCACGCCACGCCCTGCGCAGTCATCGTGGAATCCAGTACAGCCGGCCAGGCCTCGGTGGGACGACGCTCGGCATCGATCCAACCCTCGGTGATGGAATCGCCGAAGTACACGACGTCCGGACGCTGCGCGGCGAGTAGCGACGGAAGCAACAGCAGCAGGCACGCCACGAGGCGTGAGCGATTCATCGATGCAGCGTCCTCGGGAGTTCGATACTGACAACGTCGCTCGCGCGCTCCTCGGGCGCGACGAAGCGGGGATGCGGTGCGGGCGTGCGTCCGAGCGCCGCGAGAAGCCGCGCTTCGTATGCGCGCAGGGCGGCTTCGATTTCATCGCGCTTGCGTAAACGCTCGGCGAGCGTATCGCGATAGCGGCGCAGGAAATAGCCAATGGTTTCCACACGAATGCGTATGCTTCCGGTGGGCTTGTTCTCATCGATGTCTTTGAAGGAAAAATACGGCGTGCCGGAGGACTCCACGATCTCCTGCACCACGGCATAAATCGGACCATCGTGCCCGCATTTAAAACTCGACAATTCCAGCGCCACGAGATTCGGATGCCGAGCCACGTATTTCGCGGCCCACACCTTGCGGTTGGTATTCTCGCTGTAGGAATTTTTCCATACATCGTCAATGCTCATCGGATCGGCGATCAATCCCTGTCGCACATCCTCACCGAACACGCGCTCGAGAATGTCCGCGTCCGTGGGCAAGGCGTCCTGCGTGAACACGGGATAGCCCAGCTTCTGGAATTCGGCGAGTATGCCATGGTTGATGCCGGGATCGTTGTGATACGGTCGACCGAGCAGCACTATGGCGATTCGCTGGTCGCGCTCCACTTCGAGTAGTGTTTCCCTTGCGCGCTCGCGCAGTTGACGATGGTAGCTGTGCAGCGCTTCATAGCCCGCGCGCAGGGCATCCGCGTGCTCCTGCCGCGAGAGCTGGAACAGCGGCCGCAATGCCTCGAACAGTTGTCGCTCCGCCAGGCGCTCGTCTCCCAGATTGACGAAGGGATGCACGTAGCGCACGCCCGCCTCGGCGAACAGGTCGCGCTCCTTGATGAAGGCCGCCTTCACCGATTCCACGGTGCCGGTGATGGTCGGACAGGCCTTGCAGGCCTGCGTGCCGTGCAGATCGCTGGGCATGTCGTCCACCATGGGGAAAAAGATCATGTGCAACGGTGTGCGGGCATGGTGCCGCGCAAGCAGGTTGTGCACATGCGACAAGGCCAGCTTGCTCGGGAAGCAGGGATCGATGGCTCCCCTCTTGCTGCCCTCGCGGAACAGCGCATCGGATGTGGGCGAGGAAAACACGATGTGTTCAAACGGCACGCCGATGCTTTGCAAATACGCGGTGAACAACGGCGCATGCGCGAAGTGATTCAGCGCGCGCGGCATGCCGATGCGTAAGTCGCCGCGGCGCAACACGCTGCCATCCGCGAGCGTCACGGGGATGGAGCTTCGTTCGCTGTTCGTGCTTGTGAAGGACGTGAATGCGAGCCGCGCGGCGATGTCGGCGTAATCGGGGAATTGCGCGCGTATGCGCGACATGTCCTTCGCCACAACGCGCATGTCTTCGGTGGCTTCCACGCCGCCTTTCTCACAGGTTGCAATGATCAGGCGACGCGTGCGCTGCTCGTCACCCGATTCCATCGGAGTTTCCACATCGATGAAGGTGCGAAGACAGTTGTTCTTGCAGAACGTGCAGCGCGTGGATTCGTCGCGCCGCGCGGTGAAACGAATGCGCGTTGCGGCATCGAGTCCGATGAACGTGGTCTCGCGTCCCGATGCGTGCAGCCGCGCCGCTTCCACCGCCGCGCCGATGGCGCCGGCCTCGCCCGCGTGTTCATGCACGATGATGCGGGGATGGAGCGAGCGGAATTTCCGCCGGATGAAATCCACCTGCGCTTTCACGGCCGCCAGATTGCGTTGCGTGCCACCTTGAAGCACGAAGGTGCCGCCGAGCATCTCGAGATTGCTGATCTGCGATACGTACAGCCAGATGTTTTTCGGCAACACCTTGGCCAGGCCCGCCATGATCTCTTCGCGCGTCCACCCTTGCCGCTGAAAGTCCACGATATCGCTTTGAAGAAATACCGCGCAACCGTAGCCGAACTCCGGCGCCTCGCGCGCGCGGAATGCCGCCTCGGCGAAATCACTGACATCGTAGCCGAAACTCTCGGCCGTGCCTTGCAAAAAATACCCGTTGCCCGCCGAGCATTGCGTATTCAATTTGAAATCCACCACACGGCCGTCGTGCAGGAGAATCAGCTTGATGTCCTGTCCTCCCACATCGCAAATCACATCCACGTCGGGATGGAAGCGACGGGCCGCCTGCGTGTGCGCCACGGTTTCGACCAGCGCCACATCCGCCGCCAGCGCATCCTTGAGCATGTCTTTGGCATAGCCCGTGGTGCCCACACCGAGAATGCGCAGCGAAGCGCCCTGATCCTCGACCTGCCGCCGCAGCATCTCGATGATCTGCCGTGTATCGTCGATGGGATTGCCATCCGACAGCTTGTAGGCCTTGAAGGCCACGGTGCTCTCGCGCGTGAGCAACACGCCTTTGGTGGACGTCGATCCCCCGTCGATGCCAAGATAGGCATCGAAACGCGACCCGGGGCGCAGGCGCAGCGGGGTGAAGCCCGGCTGCCGGTACTCGTCGAGGAATTGCCGGAGTTCCTCCTCCGTATCCCATAATCCCGCGCCGGCCTTGTCGCGATGCGCGGTGTGGCGACCTTCCGCCAGCCAGGAGCGGAGTCCGGCGGCGCCGTTGTATGGCGCGGCGTCGTCGTTGCGCTGCCCGTGAATCACACAGCCAAAGGCGGCGAAATACTGCGCATCCTCGGGCACATACACGCGATCCCCCGGAGGCATGTCATCGGGCAGTTCCACGCCGCGCTCCTTCCACACGCGGGGAATGGCATCTTTCCACGCCTCCACCATGCCGGGGAGAAAGGTATTCGGTCCGCCCAGCAACAGCACATCGGGAGGCAAGGTGTTGCCGCGGGTGAGCACGGAGAGATTCTGTTGCACGATGGAATCGAACAGCGAGGCCATGAGTTCGACCGGAGGCACGCCCTGCTTTTGCAAACCGTTGATATCGGTTTCGGCAAAGACGCCGCATTTGCCCGCAACGGGATGCAGGCGCACGCCGTCGTAGCGCAATGCGGCCATGTCCTCCGCGCTCAGGCGCAGCTTGGCACTGATCTTATCGATCACCGCGCCTGTACCGCCGGCGCATTTGTCGTTCATGGAGGTGATTTTCTTGGCATGACCGGTGAGCGGGTCGTGTTGGAAAATCAGGATCTTCGCATCCTGTCCGCCCAACTCCACCGCGGAGCCGGCGCTCGGACAGCGGGCTTCCACGGCCAGCGCCACGGCGTTCACCTCCTGCACGAAACGCGCGCCGATGGCGTCCATCAATACGCGCGCGCCACTGCCGGTAACATACGCCCGGAATTCCACATCCTCGCCTCCGAATTCCGCTTCGATGCGTTCGAGGAAATCCAGCGCCGTCTCGGCTTGCCGTGTCTCGTGGCGACGGTAGTCCTTCCACAGAGGTGTGACATCGTCCTCCCGCATCACCACGGCCTTCACTGTGGTACTACCGATGTCGAGTCCGATATGGAACCGTGCACTCATACGCGGCGCTTCCTCGAGCGCGTTGCGACCAGCTTTGCGAAGCGTGCGGCCGTGCCTGCGATCGCCCCATCGGGATGGAGCGGGAGCAACGGGGAACGCAGTTCCGCATCCTGTGCCTGCGCGGCGCGCAGTTCATCGAGGGTGATCTTGTGCGCACGCAATACACGCTCCATTTCTTCGCGCGCGCGGTCCCGCGCGTCGGCCAGCGTCATCTGCACACGGCTGTGGGCATTGAGCGCGCCTTCGCCGGAGGTTTCTATCGGGAGAAACAGAACGTCGGGATGATGGGCGACCACAGCCGATTGCACGCCGTCGGATTGTGTGCTGGGAAGGCAGCCGAAGGGCTTGAGCGACAGCACCATGTGGCAGAGCGCGGCCTTCGGGTAGTAGATGGTCTTGGCGACTTCGAGATGGCCCTCCCCCCCTTCGATGCGCGTATTGAAATACGGCGCGGCGATGCGGGCGAAATGGTATTGATCGGGCATGGCCTGGGGGAGGTGATGCAGCGCCTTTCTATGCCGCCCGTACTCCCGCGCGTACAGACGCTCGGCGAGTGTGAGCAATCCTTGCGTGCGCAGGTAGCGCAAAGCACTGCGCAGCGTGTCCCGGGGTCCGCGCGCATCGAGCAGGCGACGGTCGCGCCGCGCCTGTTTCTCCTGATGCAGCAAATACATGAGCCAGGGGGTGACGGGTTCGATCAGCACCTCGGCTCCCTCCTGCTCGAGGAAGCGGAACATGCGGAAATTTCCATCGCCTTCCGTGGTTTGCGCCCAGAATTCGCCGGTGATTTTCACCACGGGCTTCACACGCGTGCGATCCAGTTCCACACTCTCGAAATGCCGTGCCGCTTCCCGTACCACACGCGGGAGTTTTCGACCGAACAGCTGCTGCGCGAATTTTCCCAGCGCGGCGGCAGTGCGACTGATGCCACCGCGTCCCATCCACCGCGGGACATCGACGATGGGCAGTGCCTCGATGCTCGCGGCTACGTCCTCCAGCGCGCGCGCGAGGGCCGCGTCGGTGGCGCCGGGCGCGATTTCATACGGACGGCTCCTGTACGCGATGTCGTTGAGCACGTCGGCTATAATGAAGGCGTTGATGATGCCGAGCGTGAAGTCGATGTTCATCTCCAGACCCGCGCCCTCGGCGGCCTGATCGAGTCCGCCTTGCTGCTGAAGAATCAGCACGCGGAAGCCCTCGAAGCCCGCATTGCGCAACGCGAGTCGATACTCGGATTCGTACATGCCGAAGCGGCAGGGGCCGCAGGCACCCGCGGTAAAAAAGACATGCCGCTCGATAATCTCCTCGCGCGACATGCCGCGCTTCTCCAGGTCCAGCAAATGCGCAATGAGATTGCCGACGGTGAAATACGTGGGATTGCACAGGCCGTTGTTGCTGTATTCCTTGCCCACCTCGTAGGCACGGCTGTCGGGCGCGGGAAGAAAGGCCGCGTCGTAGCCGAGGCGCCGCAGATTGGCCTGGATCAGTCGTTCGTGCTTCCACGTCAATCCGCCGAACAGCACCGTGGTGCGATCGCGCTCCGCGCGTGTGAAGGGACGCTCGGCGGGACGCGTCCACGGACGCGGAGCATCGTTGGCGATTCCAGCTTCTCGCAACAGGTCGCGGCGCCGCAGTGCGAGCGCTTGCTCCACGGTCATACGACCGCTGCGAATGGCGTCGAGCACCGAGGGATCGATCTCGTCGTTCTCCGCGTACGGATATCCCCCGCCATGCGTGCTGTCATGCATCGCATGGTCTCCTGTACTGCGAGCAAGCTGTGTGACGAATGTCCATACCTGGGGTTCTGCGTCGATACTCAATGATGGTTCATGACATTCGATAAAATACGCTTTTCGTACGAGAATAAAAGATGCAAAAGGAAATACTCCATTATCCTTCCATCCAACGATGCTCCGACGTGGATGTAGCCGACCCGACACGCGTTGCTTCTGTCCAACGGCTTCGTTAGTATGGAGGTGAATCTCCGGAGGTTGACATGCGATATGCCTGGCGCTGGACCGTCCTTCTCCTGTTCCTCGCACCACTTCTCCATGCGCAGACGCGCGTCGTGCTCATCGACATCGATGGCAGCATCAATCCCGCCTCCGCGGGCCATGTGCACGAGCAGCTCGAACGCGCCGGAGCCGATGGCACGCATGCACTGATTCTGCGCCTGAACACGCCCGGCGGACTGCTGCAATCCACTCGCGCGATTGTGGCGGATCTGCTCGCCGCACCCGTGCCTGTCGTGGTGTATGTGGCACCCGGTGGTGCGCAGGCGGCCTCCGCTGGCGCCTTCATCACCATGGCGGCCCATGTGGCGGCCATGGCGCCGGGCAGCAACATCGGCGCGGCCCACCCCATCACCATGGGTGACGGATCGAATATCGCCGATTCCACCAACATCCCACTTGCCAAGGCCACCAACGACGCCGCCGCGTTTGCACGCAGCATCGCTGCGCAACGCGGACGCAATGTGCAATGGGCCGAGGCCTTTGTGCGCGGGAGCGCGTCTCTCACCGAGCAGGAGGCACTGGAACGAGGTGTGATCGACCTCGTTGCTGGCGATGTGCGCTCGCTGCTGCGACAGCTCGACGGGCGCATGGTGCTGCTGCGTGGAGACAGTGTGCGACTCCGCACCGCCGGTGCGCGCATCGAGGAGCGTGGCATGAGCTTTTCGCGGGAACTGCTCAATATTCTGAGCGATCCCACGGTCGCCTACATTCTGCTCATGCTCGGCATTTACGGATTGTTCTTCGAATTGTACAATCCAGGCGCGCTTTTCCCGGGTATCGCGGGCGGCATTTGCATCATTCTCGCCCTCTATGCCATGAATACACTGCCGGTGAATTATGCGGGATTGGCTTTACTGCTATTCGGCGTGATACTGCTGCTTCTGGAAGTGAAAATCGTCAGTCACGGCCTGCTGTCCATTGGTGGCGTGATCGCGCTGTTTCTGGGCTCGATCATGCTCATCGACACGCCGCCGGGTGCGGACGTTTTGGAAATTTCCATGACAGCAATCATCACCGTCACGTTGTGCACCACGGCATTCTTCCTCTTCATCGTTGGCAAAGGCATGGCGGCACAGCGCATAGCTCCGCGCACGGGCTTTGAGGCCATGATCGGCGAACAGGGCGTTGCCCTGGACACGCTGAATCCGGAAGGCAGCGTCCGCGTGCATGGAGAAATCTGGAAGGCGCGCGCGCTGGGCGCCCCGATACTTCAGGGCCGAAGGGTGATCGTGCGCGAGTTGCGGGAGTTCCGCATGTTCGTCGAAGAAATATCCGACAACAATTCATCCACATAGAGATCGAAATTCCCCCAAGGAGGCATCATGAATCCCGCGGAAAGTGTTCTCGGCATTGTCATCGTGTTCATCATTCTCATCCTGGCCAGCAGCATACGCATTCTGCGCGAATACGAGAGGGGTGTGATTTTCCGACTCGGACGTCTGATCAAGAGCAAGGGGCCGGGATTGATTTTCCTGATTCCGCTCGTGGACCGCATGGTGAAAGTCAGTCTCCGCACCATCGTGCTGGATGTGCCGCCGCAGGATGTGATCACGCGCGACAACGTGTCGGTCAAGGTCAGTGCGGTGGTGTATTTCCGTGTGCTCGAGGCCTCGCGCGCCATTGTGGAGGTGGAGAATTTCCTCTTCGCCACCAGTCAGCTTTCACAAACCACCTTGCGTAGCATCCTCGGACAATCCGAACTCGATGAATTGCTTGCCGAGCGCGAAAAAATCAACAAGCAGTTGCAGGAAATCATCGATCATCAAACCGAGCCCTGGGGCATCAAGGTGAGTCTGGTGGAAGTGAAGCACATCGACCTGCCGCAGGAAATGCAGCGCGCCATGGCCAAGCAAGCCGAGGCCGAGCGCGAGCGCCGCGCCAAAGTCATCGCTGCCGAGGGTGAGTTCCAGGCATCCGCCAAACTGGCCGAAGCAGCCACCGTGCTGTCACGCGATCCCGCCGCGCTGCAACTGCGCTATCTGCAAACACTCACGGTGATCGCGGCCGAGCACAATTCGACGACGCTGTTCCCCATTCCCATTGATTTGCTCAAACCCTTCCTTGAGAAGAGGTAATCGCGACCAGAGCAGAATAGCGAACGAGGCGAAAGACGAGAATAGCGGATGGCGGGTGATTCCCGGGATTCCTGCAAAGACCTGTGATGTCGTGCGGACTTACTGACAAGAAAATCCAGCGGTGCACCCGGTCTTTGCGATCCGAGCATCGGCTCGTGAACTCTATTCGACGATAGCTGCTGGGATGAAACGATCCGCGCCCATCCCCTGTGCGCTGGGACGGATCATTCCACCAATCGCCACTGTTCCGTCGTTGTTGAAGACGGTAACTCCTTTTTCACCTCACGTTTCAGAAACACGAGTCCCCGGTATCGTTCCGTGGTGTAATCGAAATCCACCTTCGAAGTCGTGCCCGGGAGCATCATGGAGAATTGCTTCCGAAACGTGTTGATCGTGATATCGTGTACGCCGGGAAGGTCGATCACAAGGAAAGGATCGAAACTCCCGCGTATCGATCGAAACGCGTTTTCTTCGCGCCAAAGCATCCCTGTGGCTGTATGCTGTGTACCATTCTCTTCGATGTAGAGCAGCGAACAGGAGTATTCCATGCGTCCACCCTGCTGTTGTTCGGACAGCACTGTGACGATCAACCGCCGCTTCATGGGCGTTCCTCCACCATATCCGGAACTGCTGCGATTGAAATCGTACTGCAACCGCATGCCAACAAACGGCTGGAAGTAGTCGTGCACCCGGTCGACAATGCTGAATGGTCCAAGCACATACGGTTCGACAAGCGCAGGATGATTGATGCGAACGTACGCGTCATCCGTAGCTCTCTCGGTGATCAGATGGGTCTTTTCCATGCGCGTCCAGTTGCTTCCACCGTCCACACTGAGTTCGTAGCTCGTCAATGCTCCATCACTTGTTGGAGGTATGCCGAGAGTGGCAAAGATTGTCATCGGGAGCAGACGATACGCCGCTCTTCCGGGTACCGGAAAGCGTGCGGAGTTGACGCCGATTCCCACATTGCGGGTGTAGGCCCAGAGCAAGGATCCACGCGCACGGATGCGGAAATCCACCGCGGTGTAGGGAGCGAACGGGTGATTCGTGAACCATGCGACGCTGTCAGCCGCTGGGGCATACATCACATGCGTCCATTGATTCCGGTCCCGTGGTGAATGCTGGATCTCCACTTCCTGTACATCATCGGCCACGTTCTCCCAGCGCAAGAGAATGCTGTCGCGCACGACAATCGCCCTGCCCTCTCGCGGCTCGACGAGAAAAGGAAGGAGGTATTGCACCACGGCGGAGGAATCCCGCCGCGTGTTGTCTCGAGTAGTGATTGAAAATCGATAGCGGATGTCCGTTTTGTCCGGCAGGTCCACGGTGATCTGCGTCTCGCCTGGACCGAAATCCGCCAACGCTCTCCACAGCGACGATTTCTCGGCACGGTAGTGGATTCTCCCTCCCATCACCGTGGGATCATTGATCCGCCATCGCAAGGTAATGGACTTGTGCGGATGCCATTGCTGCCATTCGACGGGGAATTCGAAAACAAACGCCGGCGGAATCGGACTCGCCGGAATTGGAGCTTCGTTCGTTTGTTCCCCGGTGCAGGAGCAAACGAGAAGCAGGACGACAATCAGGGGAAATGAAGCAGTGAAATTCCGCATCGAGTGCGCCACGCTGTTAGTCGCGTCAACCTCCCCTACGACACTTCAACTTGCGTTTCGTTCCCCTGCCAGGGCACCCTGCGGAAAAAGCGTCAACTCTCGGCGCTGTGTTGATCATGATCGAGTGGGGCCTTGCCATCGCGGCGGCCACGCGTGAATTCGAGCGCGTTGC
>JAMIQH010000089.1:0-8036 GCA_035914695.1 Bacteroidota bacterium
ACGGAGAGGAAAGATGCGTACTCTATCGAAGACTGCGGGAAAAGCTGAAGGTTGAATCGAATCAAACCATACGTGCCCATTTTTAACAACACGCCCGCCAGTATCACCGATCCACCGGTGGGCGCCTGCACGTGCGCGTCGGGCAGCCAGGTGTGCAGCGGAAACGCCGGCACCTTGATCAGGAAGCTCAGCGCGAAGGCGGCAAACATCCAGGCCTGTATGCTCATCGGTATCGTGGGCGCGATATCGAATAAACGCACGATGTCCGTGGTGAACTGGCCGCCAGGCAGGGTGGAGGCGTAATAGCCCAGCCAGATGATGGCGATGAGCATGAGTAGCGAACCCACCATGGTGTAGATGAAGAACTTCACCGTGGCGTAAATACGGTCTTTGCCGCCCCAGATGCCGATGATGAAATACATCGGCACGAGTATCATTTCCCAGAACACGTAAAACAGGAACGTGTCGAGCGCAACGAACACGCCGATCATCGCCGTTTCAAGCAGCAACATCAACGCCACGTACAACGCCACGTTTTTCGTGATCGAACGCCAGGACGATACAAGAACAATGGGGGTGAGGAAGGTGGTGAGCAACACCAGCAGCAGCGAAATGCCGTCGATTCCGATGAAATAGTGCACGCTCAGCTCGGGTATCCACGGCACTTTCTCCACGAACTGCATGGCGGGATTGTTCGGATTGTAGCTGAAGAACAGCGGAAGCGACAGCACGAAGGTGACCAGCGACACCGCAAGGCCCGTCCAACGCGCGGCATCCACGCTGCGTCGTCGCAGCAGCACGAGAATGGCGCCGATGAGCGGCAGAAACAGCAGATAGGTGAGAATATGTGGTATCATCGCGTTTCCGTCACCCCCAAATAATCAAACCGAGCACGAGAACGATGCCAAAGACGATCACCGCCGCGTAGTGCTGCACCACGCCGGTCTGCACCTGACGCAGCGTGCCGCTGATCCACGCGGTGAGTCGTCCCAGGCCGTTGACGATTCCATCGATCACGCGGACGTCGAACACCTTGAACAGCAGGGCGTCGGAGCCCTTCACCACGGGTCGCACCACGGTTGCGTCGTACGCTTCGTCGATGTAGTACTTGTTGGCGAGCAGCTTGTACAGGCCGCCCAGCTTCATCAACTTCCGGTCCGCGTCGGGTCCGGCGAGATACATCTTCCGGCCAAACCAGAAGCCCGTCACCGCGATACCCACACTGATGGCCATGAGCAGGTACTCCATCGTGTGATTGTGATGCTCGGGCAGACGCATGGTGTGTTCGGCCTGGGCGAAAATGGGATGCAACCACTGATGGATGGCATTGCCACCGCCGAGCGCCGCGGGAACGCCCACGAAGCCGCCCAGCACTGCCAGCCCGGCGAGCACCATCAATGGAATGGTCATGGTGGCGGGAGATTCATGCGGGTGCTTGTCATGCCCCCAGCGCGCTTCGCCGTCAAAGGTCAAGGTGACCATGCGGAACATGTAAAATGCCGTCATCAATGCCGCGCCCGCACCGATTGCCCATAGCAGTACCGAACCATCGGCGAAGGCCTTCCATAAAATCTCGTCCTTCGAGAAAAAGCCCGACAGGGGAGGGAAGCCCGCGATAGCGAAACTGGAAATCAGAAAAGTCCAATACGTGCGCGGCATGATGCGCTTGAGTCCGCCCATGTGACGGATATCCTGCTCCTCATGCAACGCATGAATCACCGATCCCGAACCAAGGAAGAGGCAAGCCTTGAAAAAGGCGTGCGTCATCACATGGAAAATACCCGCGGTAAACGCACCCACGCCTAGAGCCAGAAACATGTAGCCGAGCTGGCTCACCGTGGAGTAGGCCAGCACTTTCTTGATATCGTTCTGTGCAATGCCTATCGACGCGGCGAGTATCGCGGTGGCCGCACCCACGATGGCCACAATCATCATGGTGTCGGGCGCCAGGGCGTAGAGCGCGGAATTGCGCGCCACCATGTACACGCCCGCTGTGACCATGGTCGCCGCATGGATGAGGGCCGACACGGGTGTGGGGCCGGCCATGGCGTCGGGGAGCCACACGAAGAGTGGAATCTGCGCGCTTTTGCCCGTCGCGCCGATGAAGAGCAGCAGCGTGGCCCAGAACATGGTGCCGTCGCCGACCTGCAAGCTCTCCGCGCCTTCCATTACCTCGCGGAATGTGAGCGAACCGAATTCGCGGAAAATCAAAAACATACCCAACATGAACGCAAAATCGCCGATGCGGTTGACCCAAAAGGCCTTGTTCGCCGCGTCTCCCGTCCAGGTGATGCCCGTGCCCGGAAACTTCTTGTCGTACCAGAACCCGATGAGCAAATACGAGCACAGGCCCACGCCCTCCCAGCCGAGGAACATCAACAGGTAGTTGTCGGCCAGCACCAGATTGAGCATGGCGAAAATGAACAGGTTCAGATAGGTGAAAAAGCGCCAGAATCCGCGGTCGCCATGCATGTAGCCGATCGAGTACACGTGGATCAGAAAGCCCACACCGGTGACCACCAGCGTCATGAGTATCGACAACTGGTCCACCTGATACGCTGCCGCAACCTTGAAGCTGCCCGCGGCCATCCAGGTGAACAGCGTCACCACATGTGCGCGCTGCCCGGGAGCGGAACCCAGCATTTCCACGAAGATCATCACGGCCACCACGAAGGACAGCCCCACGGCCGCGCTTCCGATACCGCCCACCAGCGCTTCGCTCTTGATCTTCCTGCCGAGCAAGCCGTTGATCAGCAGGCCGATCAGGGGGAAAAGGACAATGAGTCCGACGAATTGGTACATGGAGTATGTTGGAGGTTTGACAATATCAATGATTGAAGCGTCGCCCGCCTGTTACCATTTCAGCAGATTCACTTCGGTGATCTGCACGGTCTGCTTGTTGCGGAACAACGCGATGACAATGGCGAGGCCCACGGCCGCTTCGGCGGCGGCGACAGCCATGACGAAAAACACGAAGATCTGCCCCGTGGCGTTGCCGAGATACGAGGAAAATGCCACGAAGGTGAGATTCACCGAATTGAGCATCAGCTCGATGCACATGAAAATGATGATCGCATTCCGGCGGGTGAGCACACCGACGACGCCGGTGATGAACATGATCGCGCTGACGATGAGGTAGTAGTGTATGGGAACCATGATCATTCTCTCGTTGCCGGATTGAATCAGGGGAAACGCTTTTTCGCGAGTACCACCGCGCCGATCATGGCCACGAGCAGCAGTATCGCGGTCAATTCCACCGGAAGCACGTATTCGGTGAACAACACCAGGCCGATGGACTCCACCGTGCCGAGATTCGCGGCCTGCGGCGATTGCGTGCGCAAGGCGTCGAGCGTGCTACCGCTGTTCCACAAGAGCACTTGCAGCAGAATGGCCAGCACCACGGCCGCCGCCCCTATGGACAGCAACTGCGGGGCCCGTATATGCTCGCGCAACGGGGCGTTGTCCTGAAGGTTGAGCAGCATGATGACGAACAGCACGAGCACCATGATCGCACCGGCGTACACAAGTATCTGAATCACCGCCACGAATTGCGCATGCAGCGTCAGATACATGCCCGCGAGGGCGAGAAAGTTGAGAATCAGGAACAGCGCGCTGTTGACCGGATTCACCCGGGTGATCATCAGTATCCCGGAGGATACCGCTATGAAGGCCAGGATGAGGAAAAACACCATTTCGGAAGACACGCTTTCTCCGCGTAGAAATGACTTGCAGTACTGATTTCAACAATATAGCCGCCCCTATCCTGCGAAACAAACCGCGCCGGACGCTCCCGTATCATGCTGCGGGGAAGCCCGCTTCGAACCACCAGGAGCGCACGACGGAAATACGTGCCTCTGGCAATAAATGCAAGGCGCGGCCATTGATCGAGGTCACGGGGAATGGTCCCAGGAGCGAATTGCACAGCAGCAACGTGGAGCCAAAGGCCTCTTCGGCGGCGATGGGTCGCGTTTTGACACGCTCGCCCCGGCGAATGAGCGCATCGCGCAGCAAACTCGTGGTGACGCCGGACAAGGCGTCCTCGCTTTCGGGGAATAGCCACCAGCCACCTTTGCGCAACACGACGGAGGCGAGACTGCTCTCGGCGATGTTGCCATTGCGATCCAGCAGTATCAGATCGTCGAACCCCATGCGTCGCGCATCGTGCAAGGCCATGCGCATGCCCAGATAGCTCGTGCTTTTATGCCGGAGATGCCGGCCCGCCTGCATCCGACCATCCATGACAAGCCGCCAGGGAAAGCGCGGATCGGGTCGCTGATACGGCTCGGTGGTGATAAGCACGGTGGGCCGGCGCACTGGCGCGTAGGTGGTGACATCGCCCGGCGACACCAGGATTTTCAACCGGGCTTCGCCGTGCATCATGCTGTTTTTCCTGAGGACGTACACCGCCTGCTTGAGCAATTCGGCATCGCTCTCGGGAATTTCCATTCCCACCGCCTCCATGGAGCCACGGAGACGTGCGAGGTGACGTTCCCAGGCGTGCACGCGGCCATCAACGGCGAGCAGCGTTTCGAACAGTGCGGCCCCGTATTGCACTGCCGCGTCGAACGGCGAGAGCTGCGCGTCGTGGGAGTGTATCAATGTGCCATTCAAATAGACTATGCCGTGCATGCTGAGCATTCCTTCACGAAAAGTGTCCTGGCTGTTGCTGTCCTTGATCTCCGTCGCCGCTCGCTGCCGCGCGCAGCACTCCGGCGCCTTTGTGCAGTGTTTCCTCGTACTCCGCCGCG
This sequence comes from Bacteroidota bacterium, assembly GCA_035914695.1. Classification (GTDB taxonomy): domain Bacteria; phylum Bacteroidota; class Ignavibacteria; order SZUA-365; family SZUA-365; genus JAOSJT01. The sequence continues at coordinate 4,749 of JAMIQH010000089.1, forward strand.
GGATCGGAGTCGTACACGATGCCGCCACCCACGGAGTAGTGGCACAGGCCGTCCTTTACCACACCGCTGCGAATCGCGATGTTGAAATCGCAATCGCCATTTGCCGCGATGTATCCGATGGCGCCGGTGTACACATGCCGCGTGACGGGTTCAAGCGCGTCGATGATTTCCATCGCGCGAATTTTCGGGCAGCCGGTGATGGACCCCCCGGGAAACAGCGCGCGAAACACCTCGGCAATGCCGACGCCTTCGCGCATCGTTCCGCACACCACGGATACGAGGTGTTGCACATGGGCGTAGCGTTCGAGGCGTTTGTGCTCGCGCACCGTCACACTGCCAGGCGTGCAGATGCGCCCGAGATCGTTGCGCTCGAGATCCACGATCATCGACAGTTCCGCGTCATCCTTCGGGGATGAGAGCAATTCCGCGGCCAACGCGGCATCTTCCTCGGCAGTGGCACCGCGCGGGCGCGTGCCCTTGATGGGCCGCGTCTCGATTTCCTTCCCGCGCACACGGACAAAACGCTCCATGGATGTGCTGAACACTTCGTGATCCATGGCGCGTATCCATGCATGAAATGGCGCGGGCAGGGTGGTGAGCAAATCGCGCCACAGCGCGTGGGCGTCGGCCACACCGAAGATGAAGCGCTGCGACAGATTGACCTGATACACCTCGCCATCGCGAATGGCATCGCGCACGCGCCGCACCGCATCCTCGTATGCCGCGCGCGTGACAAGTGCGCGCGGCGCATCCTTGCGTGGCAGCGCCGCGAGCGGCTGCCGTGACAGCAGGGGCAGCGCGCAATCATTCAGTTTCCATTCAAGATGAAATGCCTCGCATACGCCGCTGTCGTGCTCGAGGCGGAGAACACGCGTGGGCAGCAGGAAGAACAGATCCGGCAAGCCGAGGTCATCGCGCGTCCGCATCGGTAGCATTTCTATTAATCTCCCGGCTTCATACGCCACATAGCCCGCCAGAAGTGGCACCGGGTGTCGCTCTTCCGAAGCCGCGGCGCGGGCGAGCGTGCCGAGAACATCGAAGGGATCGGCGTCGAAGCGCAGGGTTTCGCCTTCGATGTCGATTGCGCAGTCATGTCCGCGTGTGCTGAGTATGGCCGCCGGATGGAGAAAGGCGAACGACTGTCGGTGGAGTTCATGCGATCCGCTGCCGGTGAGGACGACGCAGGCGCCTCCGTGGGATTCGCGTTGTGCGAGTTCGGGAAAATCCACCACGGCGCATGGATGCGACGCATGCGCGTTGATGACGCAGCGGAGGTGGGGAATCCCGCTCATGCCTCGCTCCTCCGCAGCGAGCATCGCCGAGAGGAGCAAGGTTGCGACCAGCGCATACCGCAGCGCCGCGGGCATCCCCGCACCGCGATGGTGAAGGTGCCGCGCGCCGCGCGCCGGGGCGAGGGAACACGTCCCATGGCGCGCATCATCGCACCGTGCCCAGAAAACGCCGGCAGATGGCCGGGCCGAGCGGCGTGAGAAAGGATTCCGGATGAAATTGCACGCCATAGACCGGTGCGCTGGTGTGATGCACGGCCATGATGCTTCCATCATCCGTCCAGCCGTCGATTCGCAACGGCGAATCCGCGGCCGGAGCGATGACCAACGAATGATAACGCGCGGCGATGAACGGAGAGGGCACATCGCCGAGCAACCCTCCGCCATGGTGCCTCACGGCGTCGGCCTTGCCATGCACCGGTCTCGGAGCGTGCACCGTCGTTCCGCCGAACACTTCATTGATGCACTGCATGCCCAGACATACACCGAGCACGGGGAGGCGCTCCCACAGCGCGCGTATGGCCGCGATGCTCACTCCGGCGTCGCGCGGGGAGCCCGGACCGGGCGATACGCACAGCGCGTCGGGCGCGGTTGCGAGCAGCGCGTCGAGCGGTTGATCATTGCGACGCACGACAACTTCGGCGCCCAGCATGCCGAGGAGCTGGGCGAGATTGTGCGAGAACGAGTCGAAATTATCGATGAGCAACACGCGCATACGGCAAGATACGCCACGGTTGCGGGCGAGACAACGCCGCACGTTTGCGCATGCGCGGGGATGGGAGTGAGGGTTGCGGTGTTGCGTGATGCGGGAGGTCGAGAAGGCGCCAAAACGCGCAGCACCGCCTTTGCGGGGCGGTGCTGGAGGGGAGCCATCCATCGGACTCGAACCGACGACCTGCTCATTACGAGTGAGCTGCTCTACCAACTGAGCTAGGATGGCGGAGTTCACTAACATAGTATGCGCGGGGGAAAAATGCAAGATCCGCCGAAACCGCAAACCGTGCAGCCGCCTCGATCACGCCGTCATCCATACGATGATGCGACATTGTCGCACTGGCCGGAACGTCGGGTGAATTTCGCTCGTGCCGTCCTTTTTTTGACAGTTGCGGCGGGATTAACTAGTTTGCTCCCTATGGACGAAGCGGCGGAAGTACAGCGCGGAATGGAACTGTTCAATGCGCGGCGGTTCTTCGAAGCGCATGACGTATGGGAAGAGGTGTGGTCGGAAACCCGCGGCGCGCGGCGCTTGTTGTACCAAGGTCTGATTCAGCTCGCCGTGGCATACTATCACGCCGGCAACGGCAACGCTTCCGGTGCCACGCATCAGTTGACACGCGCCCTGGATAAATTCTCCCGCGCCGATATGGAAACCGCGACGCTGAATCTCGACGAAGTTCTGCCGCTGCTGCATCTGCATCTGCGCATCTTTGCCGATGCGGCGGAAGGCGTGGGTGAGCCCACAGTGCACGAGTATCCTGTTTTACGAATAGCTGTCCGTTAAGGAGGACATCATGGCCATTTATATCACCGACGAATGCATCAACTGCGGCGCTTGCGAGCCCGAATGCCCGAATACCGCCATTTACGAGGGTGGCGCGCAATGGGAACTGGGCGGCCAGAGCTACGGCGAAGGCGACGCCGCCCCGAGTGGCGCCGACGGGTTCTGGTCCGCGGACTATTTCTATATCGTGCCGGACAAATGTACCGAGTGCGTCGGCTTCCACGACGAGCCGCAATGCGCCGCCGTGTGTCCGGTGGACTGCTGCCTCCCCGATCCGAAGCATGTGGAGAGCAAGGAAGAGCTGGAGAAGAAAGTCGCCTATCTCGACGGACTCGGTCGCTGATCGACCCGGGCCGCTCGCCACGCATGTGTACCGGCGACGATTTCCCCCCGCGCGGTGCGGAAGGATCGTCGCCGGCTCTGTTCCGGGCATCGATTGCCTCGAGACAGTGGGATGATCAATGACGCAACAACGAAGGAGTGACCGTGCCGCGAATC
>JAMIQH010000090.1:0-61427 GCA_035914695.1 Bacteroidota bacterium
AGTACTTCCACTCCGCGTGTCCGGCGGAGCGGTAGCGCACGCGCACGCGTTGCGGCTCGTCGGCATCGCCGGGGAGGGCGTGCAGCAGCCAGTCGAGTCGCGCGGTTGCATTGCTGTTCACGCGCGCGAGGTTGCGCAGCGCCGGCTCGCCCGCCGCCAGTTCCAGGCGCGGCGCGGCGGCGAGATCCACCTCCGCCTCCACCGCCGTCTCCTCTTCGTCCAGCGGATTGCGCAGCACCACGCCCAACGGCACGGGATCCGGCACGTAGGCCAGGGCCGCGCGATCGAAGCGCACACTGTCCGGCAACTCCAGCGCGCAACGCAACCCCTCCACACCCGGCAGGCGGAGCGTGTGTTCGCAGACCACCAGCATACTGTCCTCCGCATTGTAGGCCGTGACCGCGAGACGCGGCGAGCGCTCCGCGCGCAACGCCAGCGGACGCAGCCTCCATTGCCGCGTGATGTCACCGCCCGGCGCCAGCGTGCCACCCGGCTGCGCGAGCGCATCCAGAGGCAGCAGACCCGCGTCCGGTGGCAGCGCCAGTTCCACCCGCGCCACCTCCAGCGGGATCGTGCCCGTGTTCCGCAGCGTATACGTGGATTGCACCTCCATGCCCGCCTCGATCTCCCCGGCGCTCAACGAGTCCGGAGCAACGAGCGCGCAGTCGGCGCCGCCCAACTGTGGCACGATGCGCACTGGCAGTGCGCAGTCCGACACCCAGCGGCCATTGCCCGCCCGCAGCAGCACGCGCAACGTGTCCTCCACAGGGCCCGTCGGTTGCTTCGCCAGCACCAGGCGCCAGCTGCGTTCCTGCGACTCGCCCACACCCAGACGCAGCGGGCCTTCCGACGGAGAACCCTCCACCAGACGCAGATGCGGCGCCGCATCACGCAGCAGTTCCACCCGCACATCCAGCAGCACCGAGTCGAGCACCTGATGGAAGCTAACGCGCGCGGACACCGTGTCCGGCGTCGCCACTCCGGTCCCGGGATCGATGCGGATCAGCGCGTCGCCCTCCAGCGTGCAGCGCAACGGATCCAGTGCCGGCACATGCACCGTGCGCGCGCACCACGAGAGCGCGTTGCCCAGCGCGTCCTCGGCCGTACATAGCACGCGCACGTCCCGCTCCTCGCCGCGACGCAGCGCCCGCGCCTGCCAATGCACCGTATGGCTGCCGCCCGGTGGTATCACCGTGCCGGCTTGCCAGCGCCCGCCCGCCGGCACCGGCGAGACCGCCATGCCGCCGGCGGGATACAGGCCGAAGCGCGCGATGGAGGCCGGCGCCGTGCCCGTGTTGCGCACCGTGAGCGACACCGGGAAGGGCGAGGGCTGATAGTCCTCCGCCGCCGTGGCGAGCGTGTCGGGTGTGACAAGATCGCAGGGATACGCCGCTTCTGCGTGCGGCGTGCGGATGAAGCGCAACCAATGCTCGCAATGCGCCACCGAGGGCGTGCCACGCAGACGCTCCGCGTCGTGATAGTAGGTGACAACGTCCACCCAGTCGCCCTCGCGGCTGAACACACTCGTGTCGATGCGCACGCGCCACGCGAGCGTGTGCACGTCGCCCGGACGCAGGCGCAGTCCCGGCAGGGCCACGCGCGCGCGTTGTGTGTCGGGATCGAGCGCGAGACCCGGCGGCAGCGTGAGCACGCATTCGATGCCCGCCGCGTCGATCACGGGATCGATGTTCGCCAGCTCCACACGCAGCTCCGCGAATTGCGGCTGCACCATGCCCTCGTCCATAGCCAGCCGCACCGTGTCCACCATGTCCAGCCCACAGGAGAGCAACTCGCAACCGGGGACGCGGGTGCGCAGCAGCATCACATCGTATGGCCCACCCGCGTAACGCGGCTGAAAGGCGCGCAATGCCGTCACACTGTCGCGGTGGGAAAGACCGATACCCGAAGGAAGAATCAAATGTCCATCGCGATAGGTGTTGAAGCTGGGTCGAAAGTAGGTCAACAAAAGCATTCTTTTATAGGTCCCATAGCCGACATAATCCTGCTTCGGGTATTTCTCGTCGGGATGCCAATAGCCACTGTAGCGGAGCGATTGACCATCGGGAGAAAGTACCATGAAATAGGAGGAGAAGAATCGGCTACATACCGTATCCTGCGCATTGACAAAGGGGATACCTGAGGAAGTCGTGAGGCCAAGTATCAGAATTTCTCCACATTCGAGCGGGTGAACAGAGAGAACAAGTTCGGGGGCGACATTTATACTTCGATCATTATCGATGGGCAACGTTGTAAGGAACACCGGTTCACCTCCTTCTGGCGGAAACTTACCGACGAATCCAAGGTTCCTGCCATCGACAAACGCCCTATGGGTGTGAAACGTTTGATCTGCTGTGTCCGCCCATCCGCCAATGAGGATATTATTATCCCGGTCTACGTTGAGGTTGTTCACATACACCCTGTTACCCAACCATGTACTGAACACGTAGCGGCTCATGGATGAGTCAATTTTAAGCAACAATGTGGGAGAGAATCCACCCGGATAGCTTTGCCAATTATTGACCATCGGGATGATTGTCGTGCTGTCCACCATGCTGGCACTCAAAACGATGTTATCCTCCGCGTCCAGTCGAAAGTTGATGTAACCGTTAGAATACAATCCCAAGTGTCTGCCTTGGAGGAGATACGTCGCACGGCTGACGCGGGAATAATCCGCAGGGATGCGGGCAAGCACTGCGGAGAAATAGTGATCCGGGGGAGTGCCCGGGAGGTCCCAGATCCACTTCCTGTGCTCGTGCGGAGTGTCATGAATCGTTCCGGGTGTTATGAACCATTGTTCTTCCGTGGAGGCCCCGAGAAAGATCACATCATTCCGCGAATCAGTCGCAATGCCCAAACCGAGCAAGGGTGAAGGACCTCCAAGCCAGGTGGACGCGATCATGCGACCGATTGAATCCAGACAGCTCAGCGCGCACAGATACTTCGTCCCCGGTTCAGGTACGGGGAGTGTTGATTGTAGTACATTTGCTGTAACAGGATAATCGGTTGATTGTGTGTTGATCAATACATGCGCCACTCCTTCCGTGCCCACAGCGAGCATTGTCGGCGTCTCATTATCGTTGAAACTTTCACCCGGGATCAGTGTGAATTCATCTCCGCTCCCCCCGAGATAACTCGCGTGCAGCAAGGTGCGCGCATCGGGCGAGAAGCGCGCCACGTAGCAATCGTTGTTGTAGTATCCGCCCCCGTTGTGTGTGGCCTGAAAGGCGTTGCGTACAGGCAGGTCCGTTGATGTGGTCAAGAGGTACAGCAGCATGTTGTTGTTCCCGTCCAGGGCGAAGCCGCGGAACCAGTCCTCCCCGCTGCCACCGAAGTACGTGGTGAATTCCGTCTCCACCACCTTGCGCTTCTCGAAGAAATTCCGATACGGCCTCGGGCGCGCCGTGTCACCCCGCACTTCCCAATCATCTCCCGCCGCGAGCGTGCGTGCGACCTCTCCCCCCACGGAGAAGGCAACGCTCGCCAGGTCCGCGCCCTCGGCGAGCAGCACCCGTTGGAGCAGCTTCCCGTCGCGTTCGACGAACTCCACGTCCACGCCATCCCACACGTTGCGATAGCGTACGCCGGTGTAATTCGGCACGTCCTCGCGCCATGTGCCGGCATCGCTGCCCTTGTAGAAGTGCAGGCGCGTCTCACGCCGCTCCACGCCCTCCACCGTCATCGCGGGCGAGGGATGGACGAAACCCAGTCGCGCCACCGTCTGTCGCCTCCCGGGCTTCACGCGTGTGTTGAGCCCGGACGACTCACCCTGCGGCAGCGCGGTGGTGTACTCCTCCGGCCGGAAAAAATACACTCCCTCCCCGGTGAACGCCACCTTGTCCTCGCCACGAATCACCCCGAAACGCACACCCTCTTCCCATTGCCCCGAATTCTCCGCGAACAGCAACGGGAAGCGCAAACGCGCAACGGCGCTGGAATCGGGAGCGGTGGCGCGGGCGTGGCACAGAGGAAGCACTCCAAGCAGAAGAAGGCAGAGCAGTGTCCACCCACCCCGCTTCACGCTCCACGGGCGCATGAATGAAAAGGCGACAGCGCGGCGCGGGGGGCGGGCGTTGTGCGCATTGACGGCGAATCCGGTCGATGACAGCATCGCGACTCCATCGGTACAGGCAACGCATCGATGCCACTACGAGCGCAGCGTTCCTCCCGGATCGTTGCCGCGCGGCATCGTTTTCAACATTTAATACCGGATTGTACGGGAAAGAGGGGAGAATGTCAAGTGCTGTCCGCCCGGGAGGTGAGTCTCCTGGACTTGCCGAGTGCGTGATACATTCGCGGAGAGCGCAGAGGGCGCCGAGAGCGCGGAGGATGGGTTGAGGGTGCTACCAACTCGAATCGTGCCGCGCCGCCCCAATCAAGTCAACGCAAGGGCGCGGAGACGCAAAGCCGCAAACCCTCCGAGCCCTCGGTGTTCGCGAAGCGCTCTGTGTGCTCTGTGTTCCCGCGAAGCGCTCTGTGTACTCTGTGTTCCCGCGAAGCGCTCCGGGTTCTCTGGGTCAGCGAAGCCCCTCCCTACCCTCATCTCCTCAATACTCATTCTTCAATGGCTTACGTTACCGACCCCCCAATTCCTTGCGGAGATAGTGGCCGGTGTGGCTGGCGGCGACGGTGACGAGATGTTCGGGGGGGCCTTCGGCGACGATGTAGCCGCCGAGTTCGCCGCCTTCGGGTCCGAGATCGATGAGCCAGTCGGCCGCCTTGATCACGTCGAGATTGTGCTCGATCACCACCACGGTGTTGCCCTTGTCCACCAACTGACCGAGCACGGCGAGCAACATGCGCACGTCCTCGAAATGCAGGCCGGTGGTGGGTTCGTCGAGTATGTACATGGTGTTGCCCGTACCGATTTTGGACAGCTCGGTGGAGAGTTTCACCCGCTGCGCCTCGCCGCCTGACAAGGTGGTGGCCTGTTGTCCGAGGCGGATGTAGCCGAGCCCCACATCGTAAAGTGTGCGCAATTTGCGATGGACGCGGGGGATGTCGACGAAAAAGTCCAGCGCCTCGGCCACGGACATTTGCAACACGTCGGCGATGGACTTGCCGTGAAACCGCACTTCCAGCGTCTCACGATTGTAGCGCTTGCCCTTGCATACCTCGCATTCCACGTACACATCGGGCAGGAAATTCATCTCGATCTTACGCACGCCATCGCCCGAGCAGGCATCGCAGCGCCCGCCTTCCACATTGAAGCTGAAACGTCCCGCCTGATAGCCGCGAATTTTGGCCTCGGGTAAACTGGTGAACAGATCGCGGATGAAGGTGAACAAGCCCGTGTAGGTGGCGGGATTGGAGCGCGGCGTACGACCGATGGGCGTTTGATCGATGTCGATCACCTTGTCGATATGCTCGAGTCCCTCGATGCGCTCGAATGGCAGCGTGGCGACATTGGATTTGTAGAAATGCCGCGCAAGCACGGGATACAGGGTTTCGTTCACCAAACTGGATTTGCCCGAACCACTCACGCCGGTGACGCAGATGAAGCTGCCGAGCGGCAGTCGCAAATCCACATTTTTGAGATTGTGTCCCCGCGCACCGTGCAGACTCAGCCATTGCCCATTGCCCTCGCGCCGCCGCTCCGGCACTGCAATGCTTTGCGCTCCGCGCAAGTACGCCGACGTCAACGAGCCCTTGCCGGAAAGATGCTTCAGCATTTCACTTTCGGTGGCGGAATTGCCCTTGCGCACACCGTTGCCCTTGAGGTTGCTTTTACCGTTGCTTTTACCATTGACGCGCAGCAACTCGGCCACGGTACCCTGCGCCACCACCTCGCCGCCGAATTCCCCCGCCGCGGGTCCGAGATCGATCACATGGTCCGCGCTTTCGATCATCTCGCGGTCGTGTTCGACCACGATCACCGAATTGCCCAGATCGCGCAACTGCTTGAGCGATTCGATGAGTCGTGTGTTGTCGCGCTGATGCAAGCCGATCGAGGGTTCGTCGAGAATGTAGAGCACGCCCACGAGTTGTGTGCCGATTTGCGTGGCCAGGCGGATGCGCTGCGCCTCGCCGCCGCTGAGCGAGCGCGCGTTGCGCGACAGCGTGAGATAGTCCAGTCCCACATTGACCAGGAATTCCAGGCGCGAAGAGATCTCCTTGATGATTTGCGCACCGATTTCGCGCTGCCTCGGTGTGAGCCGCAACGCGTTGAATGTGCGAAGCGCCTGCTGAACGGACATGGCGCTGAGCTGATGGATGGAATACCCGTCGATGAGCACGGCCAGACTTTCCTTGCGCAGGCGGCCACCGCCGCAATCGGGGCATTCGCATGACGACATGAACGACTCGGCCCATTCGCGTATGCCGTTGGAGGTGGTGTTCTCGTAGTGCTGCTTCAGACTGGCCAGCACTCCGGCGATGCTGTGATTGTACGTGCTGCTGCGACCGTCGGGATGCGTGTAATTGATGCGGTACTTCTCCTTGCCGCTGCCGTGCAGCAAGGTGTGCATGGCCTCTTCGGATATATCGGACAAGGGAGTATCGAAATCGAAGCCATAGCGATCGGCCACCGCATGGATTTGCGCCCACCACCAGGTGTTGCGCGGTTTGCCGAGCGGGACCAGCCCTTCCTGATTCAGCGATTTGACGGGATCGGGGATGATGAGGTCCAGATCGAAGCTGCGATGCTCGCCCAATCCGTCGCAGGTGGAGCAGGCACCATAGGGCGAATTGAAGGAAAAGGAATTCGGCGCGGGCTCTTCGTAACTGCTGCCGCAAAGGGGACAGGAGTTTTTCTGACTCATCAGCACGTCGCTGCCGTTCACGTCGGCAATCACCACACCGTCGCCGAAGCGCAAGGCGATTTCCAGAGAATCGGCAATGCGCGTTCGAGCATCGGGATTGACCACCAGGCGATCCACAACGATTTCGATGTCGTGGATCTTGTAGCGGTCCACTTTCATGTTCTCCTCGATCTCGCGCAGTTCGCCATCGATGCGCACGCGCGTGAAGCCGTCGCGCGCGATTTGCTCGAAGAGTTCGCGGTAATGCCCTTTGCGTCCCCGCACCACCGGTGCGAGAATAATCAGCCGCGTGCCTTTGTCGTATTCCAGCAGTCGATCCACCATTTGATCCAGACTTTGCCGCTGCACGGGCGAGCCGTCCTTGTGGCAATGCTGTATACCGGCGCGCGCAAAGAGCAGGCGCAGGTAGTCGTGGATTTCCGTGACCGTGCCCACGGTGGAGCGGGGATTGCGGCTGACGGTTTTTTGCTCGATGGAAATGGCTGGCGACAGGCCGTCGATATGGTCCACGTCGGGCCGCTCCATGCCGCCGAGAAATTGTCGCGCGTATGCCGAGAGGCATTCCACATAGCGCCGCTGACCCTCGGCGTACAGCGTATCGAAGGCGAGACTGGATTTGCCCGAACCCGAAAGTCCGGTGATAACGACCAGGCGGTTGCGCGGAATGTCGAGGTCGATGTTTTTCAGATTGTGTTCGCGCGCGCCGCGGACGATGATGTATTCCTGCTTCATGAATTCCGTCCGATGAACTCCAAACTTCTAAAATCGTCAATACTCGCGATGATGCACAAGGGAAAAGCGCGGCATCGCTCGAGCGCCTTCGGGATGGGGGAATTATTCACCTGCTCGCGTGTCAACCGCGCGACCGGACGGATGCACCGGAGCTGCGACACGCTCCGGATTTATCCACATCTCCCAGGAGGACTATCCATGAAGCACGGCACGATCCTGCTCGCTTTGCTCCTGCTGCCATCGTTGCTGTACGCGCAGTTCAGTGATGAATTCGATTCCCCCACATTGAACGTGGGGTGGACCATTCAGCGCGAGGATACGAACGCGTGGCACTTCGGCAATGGCAATTTCACCATACGCACGCAACCTGGGGCGCTCAACGGCATTGCGTTCAACAATGTGCGCAACATGCTGCTTCAGCCGGTGGTCGACACCGACCCGATCATCTACGAGACATCACTCACTTTTTATCCCTGGTACACGCTGCGCAACGCGGGTATACTGTACCGATTCGACGACGACAACTACATCCGCGTTTCGCGCGGCATCAACGAGGGACACGATGATGTGTGGCTGGAGTGGGAGCTGAACGGTCAGACAAATTTCGTGTACGCGAATGCACCGGTGTTGGCGGAGGGCTTGCCGTATTACCTTCGTCTCGAAGTGCCGGGCGGTAACCGTTATCGGGCGTACTGGAGTATCGACGGAACGAATTGGACACTCATTTCCGATGAGAGTATCGCTTTTCCGACGAGTGCGCATACGGTTGGGATACAGGCGGCGAATGGTGACGGCTTGCTCGCCATGCGTTACCCGGCATCGGCGGTGTTTCACTATTTCCGCGTGCTGGATCCGACACCTGTCATCGCGACGCGATCCGTTCCGCGCGAGCTTCGCGTGGGCGAACCTTGGCCATCGCCGATGGCACGCGGGGGAACGGTACATGTGACGGTGGAGAGTAGCGGCGCGGACAACATTCGCACGTGGATCACCGATCTTCTCGGCAATCGTCGCGGTGCCGAGCGCCTTCATGGCGTTGCTGCCGCGGGCTTGCGCACCGTGTCGCATTCCGTGGGGATGCTGCCGCGCGGCGTGTATTTCCTGCATGTGGAAAGTGGCGCCACGCACATGCTGCGGCGCATCGTGGTTGATCATTGACGCGGTGAGGGGGAATCAGCGCAGGGAATCGCGTGGCGCTTCCTTGCGCTGTTCTTTCAAGCGGCGCAGCTCTTCCTCCAACGCCCGCTGCTCTTGCTCGAGCATGCGGCGCGCGCGGCGCAATTCCTCGGCTTCCTGGCGCAGGGCTTCTTCGGATTTCGGCGCGTCGTAGTCCTCGGTGTCTCTGCGGACGCGAAATTCCACCGGAATACTCACGCGCGACGCGACCGTTTTCCCCGCGCGTCGTGCGGGTTTGAAATCTCCTTGCAGCACCGCGTTCAGGGCGGCACTGTCCAGCGAGGCGTGGCCCGCGCTGGACGTCACTCGCGCGTAGGTGACGTAGCCCTTGTCGTCCACCCATGCCGCGATGATGCACACACCCTGGCGTCCCGCCTTGAAGTCGGCTTCGGGATAGCGCACGTCGAGCGCTTGCAGCAGCTTCGCGGCCACCTCGGTGGGTTGCTGCGTACCGTCGAAGCCCGCGGGTTTGTTGCCATACTCGAGCGCGGTCTGCGCTTGCGCACTGGCCAGGGAAAGTAGCAACAGAAAAGTCAGGCGCGCGGCGATGCGTAACATGGCGGTGGTTCAATCAACTGTGGCGAAAACGGGAGGCGCCGCGGCGCAGGACTGCGTTCCGCGGCGCGCATACTTCGGGGTTGCCGGCGCGAGGGTCAGAAGGACGGCGCGTTACGGGCGAGTTCCACCGATTGAATTTCCGGGAAGCGACGTTTGAGAATGGCTTCCACACCGCCTTTGAGTGTCATCTGCGCCGATGGGCAGGTGCCGCAGGCGCCGGCAAGCTCCACGAACACGACATTGTCGCGCATCTCGATAAAGGTGATGCGGCCCCCGTCGGCTTCGATGTACGGACGGATATGTTGGTTGATGACTTCTTCGATTTGCGTTTCCAGTGTTGCTTGCTCGGACATGGAGTTCTCCTTGAGTGGCCATTGGGCGTATCGCGGGTAAATTACGGAAAAGCGCGCGTCGGGACAATGCGTGGGGGCTAACGTAATGACGCTGAGGAATATCTCACGCGAAGACGCGGGGGAATTCCTCACGCGAAGACGCGAAGTTGCGAAGGCGCGAAGAAATGGTTAGGCGGGGACGAGGTCGAGGAGGGTCAATGGGGATCCTGCTCCGGGAAGGGTTCTTAACGCCCAGGTCTCGATCCGGAGTCCGCTTTTTCTTTACTCCTTGCTCCTGGCGCTGCCTCCCATTGCGACGGATTGATTTTCCCCGCGATCCTTGGTACATTGAACTACTTGGGCCCTTAGCTCAGTTGGTTAGAGCGGTGGACTCATAATCCATTGGTCGCTGGTTCAAGTCCGGCAGGGCCCACTCCCTGCACCCAAGGCTCTTGGATGCAGTGAATGCACACGGGTCGACGCTTCAGGGCGTCGACCCGCGTTTTTTAGGAAGAACCGTGCGTTGCCGAGCGCTTCCGGCGATGCTCAGGATTGCGGGGGAACGTAATCCACTTTCGCCACGTCGCCGCTGTCGTCGATGCCGAAAAAGGCGAGCACCTGCTTGTTGAGGAAATCGTCGGTGGAGGGATCCATGAGATTCAGGCGGTATTCGTTCACCAGCATGATCTGCATTTTCATCCACTCGCCCCAGCAATCCTGACAGGCGTGTGCGAGCAACTTCTCCCGCACCTCGCCCCGATAGAAGGCGGTTTTCGTGACGGCTTCCTTCTCTCCGCCACAACGCGAACATGTAATCACTGCCATGGGATGCTCCTTGTTCATGATGCCATTCCAATATAACGCGCGAGGAGAGGCAATCACTCCCGACGACGGCGCGGCACGTATTGTGGAATGTCCCGGTGGCCGTTCATGCGTTCTTAGCTCGAAGCATTCACGTCCAGTTCGGAAAGGTGATGTCCGCCGGATCGTCGGTGATCGTGAGGATGAAACTGCGCAGGGGGATGGGCACGAAAATATCGAAGATCTCCTGCGTTTCCTGCCCTTCGCCCACACCGTAGCCCGTGGGAAAATCCTTCGGCCAGTCGATGGACGATGACGTGTCGTTGTATTTCGCCGGATCGCCTCCGATATAAATAATGCCGATGTTGCTCACCGCGCCGTAGAGGTTCTGGCCCTCGTTCTCCGCCATTTTATGCGCATTGACCGAGGCGAAATCCCCCAGCACGATCACCCCCACACCGAGCGGCGGCAGATCGCGCGAAGGTGCGTAGCTGTTCAATGCCTCGGTGGGAGGAGGATTGTCGAAGGTGATGCTGAACGTCCCCGCCCCGAAATTGACCGAACCGCGACCGAACATATACGCGTAGTCCGGCGAGCCGCTGGAGACCACCCACACGCCCGAGAGTATCGCGGACGAGGGAACGCTGATGTTTTTCTTGAACTGCACCGTGCCCGTGATCGTGAGCGATCCCGGCGGTGCCGTGGTGCTGGGATTGTCTTCGTCCTTGTCGCAGGCCACAAACACGCACAGCAGGCAAACAGCCAGCAAGGTGCGTCCGATGATTTCGCGCATGTCTTCTCCATTGTCGTGGATATTCCATACAATGGTACCCGATGAATTTCAAATAAGCAACCACGTGGATTCATACGGGTGTAACTTTGACCACCCGGGCGTGTCATTCTTGTTGGTCCGGACGTTTACCTCTTTTTGCTCCTTGTTCCCCACGCGGAAAAGCCGTAACGTCGCGGTTACCGGTAGTATCCTCCATCCCGCATCAATCGGACGGAACCATGAGCAGAGCGCTCCTTCTTCTGCTGCTCGCCAGCGCCATCAGCTTGCCACTCGCAGCGCAGCCCGCGCTGGAAATTGCGGAGCTGGAGGTCAACTATCCGCGCATTCGCGTGTATTTCAAGGCCTACTGCAACGGTGTGGTGAACAATCAGTTCCAATCGCAGGATTTCGAGCTGTACGAAAACGGCAAGCTGATGAAATCCGCGCGTCTGCATTGCTTCGACGAGCCCACCTGTTGCGTGTCGGCGGTGCTGGTGATGGACCGGTCGGGAAGTATGGCGGGCGACAGACTGGAGAACATGAAAATCGGCGCGCGCTCCTTCGTCAACGAGATGAGTCCCAAAGGCGACAACTGCGACGAAGCAGCCGTCGTGAGTTTCAGCACGGATGTGCGCCTCGATGTGCCGATGACCTCTTCGAAGGCCCAACTGCTCGCCGGGATCAACGGTATCACCGTCCAAGGTGGCACGGCGCTATGGGACGGTGTGGCCTCGGGTATCTACGAATTGCTGCGTTCGGCGAAGAACACCTGCAAAGCGGTGATCGTGTTGTCCGACGGCGGAGACAACAGCAGCAAACAGCATACGTTGAACTCCGTGGTGGCCTATGCGAACGCGAACGGGATACGGGTGTTCACCATCGGACTCGGGTCCGGAGCGGACCGGAATCTCCCGGCGCAGGCGCAGCGCACCAACGGCCGACATTATCAAAGCGTGACAGGCAGCGACCTCGCGGCCATTTACTCGGCCATTCGCACCGGCATCATCGGTTGGAGCTTTCCGTACTGCTATCTCGAATACGAAACCGGCTGTCCCGACGGCACCGAGCGCACGGTGGAATTGGTGCTGAAGAATTTCTGCGGTGGTACGGTGCGTCAAACCGTGCGCTACACCGCGCCGTATCTTCCCCAACTCTTCCAGAAAGTGCGACTCCGGATTGGTGAAGCCGAAGCCCCGGCGAACAGCAACGTCACCTTGCCGTTGATACTGGAGACGCCGGTCAACGGTGTATTCAGCAAGTCCACGTTTTCCGTAAGTTTCGACGAGAGCGTGCTCGAATTTCTCGGAGTGAGTGCCGCCCCGATCATGGCGGGAAAAAAATTCTCCTTCCAACGCAACGCGGGACTGATCACCATTCGTCTCGAGGAGGACGTGGAGCTGAGCAATGTGGGTGGCGAGCTGTTCCTGCTGCATTTCCGCACCAAGGATCCCGAGCACACCGTGCGCACACCGGTGCGTCTCGACTACTGGATGTTCGACGCCTGGTGTCTCGTGCCCGAGCCGATTCCCGGATCGGTGTTGATACGCGCGCGTGAGGTGCGCTTGAGTTGCGCCACCGGCGGCGACGTGCAGGTACGCTGGAGCGAGGCGCTCAATGGCTACGATCCCACACGTTTTGATGTGACGGTGACGCTGACGAATTCCGGCAATCGCGAAATCGCCGATGTGATGGCCACGTTGGTCACGGATCCCACGGTGGTGAACGCGGTACAGCCCACGGAGTACTCGCAGCTGGTGACGCCTTCCACCATTCTTCCGGGCGGTTCCGCGTCGGCCACCTGGCGCGTGGAAATCGTGAGTTACAAGGATTTGCGTTCCTTCCCGCTGCGCTTCCGCATCAGCGCGGGCGCGGTGATGTATGATGAATGCGAACTGTGGGTGCTGGTGGATTCCGCCCGAGGGCCGCTGATCACATGCAGTCTGGACATGCCGGATGTTTTGCTCTGGAATCAAATCGAGCGCCGCTTCGAGGGCAATCCCTTCCCCATCACCGTCACGGCACATAATGCGGGCAACATCGTTGCGCGTGGCTTGCACGCCATCTTGGAAGTGGATGCCGCGGCTTTGCGGCTGCTTTCGCCCAAGTTGCCGGACCAGGACATGACGCCGCGCGATGTGGCACCGGGCGCCGATGCGCTGGCGCAATGGAGCGTGGAAGCCCTGGGTAAGGAGTACAGTGAAAACGTGCCGGTGCGCGTCACCGTGGTATCGGAGAACATGCCCACGGTGGTGTGCGAGCGCAACGTGCGTATCGAGGCGGCGGTGCATCCGCTGTTGAGTTGCGAGGTGGCGCTGCGGGATTCGGTGCATTGGAACGATCGCACGCGCAGCTACGAACCCGCGCAGTTTCCACTCACGGTCACGGTATCGAACGCCGGTCTCGCCGAGGCGCGCAATGTGCGTGTCACACTGCTGACAAATGCAGGCGTGCTTCGTCGGGTCAATCCGGCGGACAGCTGGCAGTATCTCACTCCGCGCAACCTGCCCGCCGAGGGTAGCGGTAGCGCGCTGTGGACGGTCGAGGCCGTGCAGCAACTCGAAGCCACCACGTTGCAGATAGAGATACTGATCGAGGCGGACAATCACGCTCCTCGCCGCTGCTTCGCGACGCTGGTTATCGATCCCGCGCGTTTCCCCGCGCTGCAATGTGCGCTCACCGCGCCGGATACGGTGTTTTTCCGCGAGCAGTATTACGAGCCGGAGGAATTCGACGTGCAGCTCGAAGTGCGCAACGTGGGTACGGCCGCCACACGTGACGTGCGCGCGCAGTTGTTGCAAGACACACGCTTCACCATCACGTCGCAGGCACAGTTCACCCTGGCCGACGACATGGCCGCTGGCGATGTGGCCGCTGCGGTGTTCCGCGTGCGCATGCATCCGCGCGACACCGACGGCTACGATACGCTGTGGGTGCATGTGCAGGGCGAGGACACCGATCCGCTCTGGTGTTACCATCCCGTGTGGGTGCAACGCGTGCGCATGCCGCGCTTCGATTTGCAATGCACGCTGGAAAGTGTCGCCCCGGTGTACGACGAAGCGGCCGGCGACTACGTCCCCAATCCCCTCCGCTTCCGGACGACGGCGGTCAACATCGGCGAAACCTGGGCCGAGGACTGTCAGGTGCTGCTTGAAGGGCAAACGCTCCTCACGCCCGTCGAAGGAATGCTGCGCGACATCGGCACCTTGCCGGTGGGCAGCAGCGTGCAGCTCGACTGGCACGTGCGCGTATTGCCTCGCACCGTGGCGGGCTGGGACACCTTGCGCTTCCAGGTGTTGGGACGCGGTGGACTGGGCCGGCAACTCGTGCTGGCCAATTGCGCGGTGCCGGTATTCGTGCCCGCCGCGCGCAAGGCCGGTGTCGCGCTGCAATGCGACGCGCCCGACTCGGTGCTGTACCGCGAGAAGCGCTTCGATCCCGATCCCTTGCTGTTCACTGCGCGCATCAGCAATACGGGCAACAGTACGAGCAAGGCGCTGCGCGCCTTTGTGGAATTGCCCGCGGGCGTGGTGCCTGCGAACGGCGAGTCGCTGGAGCGCCTTATCCCGGCTCTGGATGCTGGCGCCGTGGAGGACCTGAGCTGGCGACTGCAGGCGACCTCGCGGCAGGAGAGCGCGCTCGTCGACCTCTGTGTGCGCGTGCTGGATTCGGATGGAGGCATGGAGTATTGCTGCAGCGAGATGTTCATCGAACGCAGCAGCGACGCGGGCTTGCTACCCACCTGTTCGAGCATCGACACACTGTTTGTGGACACACGCAACGGCGGGTATCTCGGAAATCCCTTCGACATTCACCTGCAACTGTTCAATCCCGGGACTGCCGCCGCGGAAAATGTGACCGCCACGCTGTTGCTGCCGGGCAATGCGCTGGTCGCGCTGGATTCAATAACCTGGTCTGCTGGCACATTGGCAGCAAGCGCAACGGCCCGGCATAGCTGGCGCGTCCGGGCATATGCGCAGGACATCGCCACCGACGCCTCGTACAGCATTCTCATCACTGCCGACGGTATGCCGCTGCAGGAATGCCGTTCGTCGGTGCATTTGCAGGCCAATCCCCGCACGGCGCTCGACAGCTACTGCACGGTGGCGCCCACCGATACCGTACTATTCGATCAGACGACCGCTCTGTTCGTGCCACAGGAATTTTTCGTTACCATGCACATCATCAACCGTGGCGTGGCCATGGCGCATGCGGTGCGCGCGCGCATTCTCACCAGCCACTCGGTGGTGCTGGCCGATGGTGAACAGCCGATCAAAGAACTACCCTCCATCGATTTGCCAGCCGGCGCCGAGGACAGTGTGCGTTGGCGCGTTCGCCCGATACGCTCGGACGAGGACGGGGTGCGCGACTTCCATTGCCTGGCAACCAGCGTCAACGGAGCGTCGGTGGAATGCGGCACGCAGGTGTTCGTGCAGGGCGCGCGTCGTGAGATCACCGTGTCGCTGCCCGAATACACCGTGCTCCGTTATCGCGAAAAGCAGACGCTGCCCGTGTGGATCAGCCGCACGGTGGTGGCGCAGCCGTCGGAATATCGACTCCGCCTGCACTACGACACCACCATGCTTCGGATTCTGGCCGCTACGTCCACAGGCACGCTCACAGGCATGGGCTGGGCGGGCACGAGCTTCATGGAGGGCTCGAAAGGCATGGTGGATATCGCCTCCTACACCACGGCGAATCCGCTTTCCTCCGAAGCAGGCGTGCTGGTGAATCTGCTGGTCGAAGGCGCGCTGCAACGCGCAGGTGGCGCCGGACGCTTCGCCCAATCATTGCTGCGCATCGACACAACGGTGAGCAGCTTCGATCGTGGTGCGGTATCGTACATCGCGAGGGATGGCTGGATCGTTTCCACCGACGATTGCCTCGAACCGCTGATGGCGGAGCCGGGCTATGCCTTGCGACAGAATCGTCCCAATCCTTTCAATCCGAGCACGGTTATCGAATACAGCGTGCCCGAAGACAGCCACATCCGCCTGCGCGTGTTCGACACGCATGGTCGCGAGGTGGCCGTGCTGCATGAGGGACCGGTGACGGCGGGCGTGCACAGCATTGTGTTCACCGCGCGCAATCTGCCGTCGGGCCTGTACTTCTATCGTCTCGAAAGCGGTTCGCGCGTGTTGACACGCAGCATGCTGCTGATGCGGTGATGGTGCGGTGCTCCGAATTCTCCCTCGGTCCGCGAACGCAAATTGCGCGTTTGACCACGCGCTGCGCTTGATGTACAAGGGCCTTGTGTGCAAGGCAAGCACTCTCGTGTGTTGAAGCATGGAACGTGGCATCATCAAAAAATATCGCTTGCATGAACAACCCAAGCCCACACCCGTCCCCGGAACTCCCGAGGAGCGCATGGACATGGTGTGGGAATTGACACGTGAACTCTGCTCTCTTTCTCCCACGCTGGATGCTGAACGCCCGTTGCAACGACATATAACACGCCTCATCAAGCGCTGAGTCCGGGCGTGTACCACTGATTGCATTCGCTGAGCCAGGCACAACGCGGTCTGCATCAACGTCGACATCGATGGGCGTATCATGCCTTCAGTGGAGAACGTGGCCGCCGCCTCAAGCACGCTGCCGAACACTCCCCTCCCTCTCGATTTTCTCTGGATGCAATTCCCGGTAGGAATTTACACGCGACCCAATTGCGCCAGCGCCGCATCGGCGATGGCGTGGGCGGATTTCACGCAATCGCCCACGGATATTCCTCCGCGATAATTCGCGCAGAAGATCAGCCCGGGGCGCTCGGCCTCGGCTTCGTCCACGGCGCGCATGGTGCCGAGATGACCGCGCACGTACTGCGGTATGGCGCGCTTCCAGCTGGTGACATGCGCGAAGGCAGGCTGTGCGGGTGTGCCGAGCAGCGCCTGCTGCTCCGCGAGCGCCGTGGCAAGAATGTCGTCGTGGGATTTCAGCGCCTCGTCGGGTTGGCGCATGCCGCCCACGAAGGTCGTGAGCAAGGCGTGACCGTCGGGAGCGCGGTCGGAGAAAATACTGCTGGAGAAAATGGTGCCGAGTATGCGGCGCCCTTCGACACGCGGAATCAGAAAACCGAAACCATCCAGCGCATGCATGCCCGGCGCGGGTGCGAAGCCCGTGAGCACTTCGGCCACAGGCGGATAGGGAATGGCCTCGAGCAGCGGCGATAAAGCGGGCAGCAAAGGCGATGACAGCCGCGCGGCCGCATCGGCGGGAACGGCGAGCACGACCACCGGCGCCGCAACGCTCTCCGACACGCCGTCGCTGCCGTAGCGCACCGTGAAGCAAGCATCGCTCTGGCTCGCGTCGTGTTCAATGCGTTCGATGTTCACGCCGGTGCGCACGTCGGCAAGTCGTGCGGCAATGGCGTCGGTAAGCGTCTGCATGCCGTCGCGGAACGAGAACATGCGCGCGCTTTGCTTGCTTTCCTCGCCCCGCCGCTTGCGCTCGCGCGCGCCACGAATTGTGCCTTTGATCAAACTGCCGTACTTCTGCTCGAGCGCATGCAGTTTGGGAAACGCGGCGCGCACATCGAGTTGCTCGGGATCGCCCGCGTACACGCCGGCCACGAAGGGATTGATTGCATAGTCGAGAAACTCCCGCCCCAGGCGCCTGCGCACGAACTCCGCCACGCTCTCTTCGGCATCGGGAGCCGAAGGCGGGATAAAGGGCTCGCGGAACAGACGAAGCTTCGCCTTGCCGGAGAACAAGGTGCTGCGCACGAATGCAGGCGGCGACATGGGCAAGGCGCGCAGCTGTCCGTCGCGGAGGATGTAGCGATTCTTCGAACTGTCGTTCGCATACAGCTTGCCGTGCTCCACGCCCACGTCGCGGATGAGTTCGGTGAGCAGTGGCGTGGTTTCGAGCGTGCTGTTGGGTCCGGCTTCGATCAGCCAGCCGTCGCGGCGTTCGCTGCGAATGGCCCCACCCACGCGTGGCGCGGCTTCCAACAGCAGCACCCGCTTCCCCGCGCGCTGCAATAGCAGCGCCGTCGTCAATCCGGAAATTCCCGCGCCCACAACAATGGCGTCAACACGCTGCGTATCATTCATCGCCGAGCGTCCCCCAGTTGTGCGCGCCGTTGCATGCGCTCGATGATCTGCCGCGCGAGCGCATCGATGTAGAGCGTGGAATCGTTCAGGGCGGGCATGACTTCGAATTGCCGCATGCCGCAATGTTCCGCGGTGTGGCGCAATTCGATGTTCAATTCATGCAGCGTTTCGATATGATCGGTGACGAAGGCCACAGGCACCACAAGCATATCGCGCACACCGTCGCGCGCGAGTTCCTCGGTTTTTTTTACCGTATCGGGTTCCAGCCATTTCGCCGGTCCCACCTTGCTCTGGAAGCTGAGATGATACGGCAGCGCATCCGTACGCAGCCGCATTACCTCCTCCACCGTTGCGCGAATCTGTTTCGAGTAAGGATCGCCCTGCTCCACCAGCTTCACGGGCGTGCCATGGGCGCTGAACAGCAGCGTCACTCCCCCGCGCCTCTCGGCGGGAAATCGCCGCAGCCCTTCGTCGATGCGCTGATTGATGGCGGCGAGGAAATCCGGATGCACATGGTAGGATTTCACGCTCTGCACCCGGAAGCGGCGCGCACCGCGCGTGCGCTGCACATCGCGCCAGGTTTTGAAACAGGAGCCCGTGGTGGTTTTCGAATAATGCGGATACAGCGGCATCAGAAACACCTCGCGGTAGCCATCCTCGTCCAGACGCTGCATTGCCTCGGCGATGAAGGGATGCCAGTAGCTGAAGCCCACCTCCACGCGCACACGCAGCATGCCGGCATAGTAGGCGCGCAGGCGATCCTGCAAGGCGTCGGCCTGCTGCCGCGAGAGTTCGGCGATGGGCGATTTGCCGCCGATCATTGCGTAGTTCTTTTTCACGATTTCCGCGCGCTTTTTCGCGATGAAACGCGCCAACGGCTTGCGCGCGAACTCCATCGGCCCGAAGGAAATGATTTCCTTGTCGAGGAAAAGATTCTCGAGAAAGGGACGCACGGCGTCCAGCGAGGTCGGACCGCCCATGTTGAGAAGAATGACGCCGAGATCGTTCATGTTGCCTGAGCCGCTACTGAAAAAGGACATCGCACGCGTTGGCGCCACGCATTTCAGCGTCGCTGTTCCGCATCATACGGTGCGTGAAAAAATCTGCTTCTCGCGCTGCGCTGGCAAATAGGCATCGAAAGCCATTGCAACGTTGCGAATCACGAGTATGCCCATGCCGTTCACCGTGATGGCGTCGGGAGTGATGGTCACCAGGCCGTCGTCCACCAGCTCCTGAAGCCGCTCCGGCACATCCGCGAAATATTCGTCGAAAACGATGCCGTACGTCTTCTCCACGGCGCGCTTGTCGAGGGCGAAATCGCACATCAACGTCATGATCACATCGCGGCGCAACACGTCGTCGTCGGAGAGACGATAGCCCACATGCGTACTCACGCGTCCCGCGTCGAGTGCGGCGTAGTACTCGGGCAGGGTTTTCGCGTTCTGCGCGTACATGCGCGCGAATTGCCCGATACTCGTGATGCCGAAGCCGTATAAATCGGCGCCGGCATGCGTGGTGTAGCCCTGGAAATTGCGGTACAGCGTCCCGTTGCGCTGGGCCACGGCCAATTCGTTGTCGGGTTTGGCAAAGTGATCCATGCCCACGTACACATAGCCCGCCGCGTTCAGCATTTCGATGGTGCGCACGGTGATGCGCAATTTTTCCTCGGGTGTGGGCAAATCCTCGGCGCGTATCAGCGACATGTGCTTTTTCATCCACGGCACATGCGCGTAGTTGAACACGGCGATGCGATCCGGGTCGATGGCGATGATGCGCTCGAGCGTTTCTTGAAAAGTCTCCACCGTCTGAAACGGCAAGCCGTAAATGAGATCGAGGTTGATGCTCATGAAGCCCAGCTCGCGCGCCCAGTCCAACACCTCGCGCGTCATGTCCTCGGGCTGAATGCGATTCACCGCCTGCTGCACACGCGGATTGAAATCCTGCACGCCCATCGACACGCGATTGAAACCGCCTTCCTTCAAAGCCACGAGATGATCCCGCGTCATGTCGCGCGGATCGATTTCCACACCGGCTTCGACATCATCGGCGAAAGGGAACAGCTCGCGCGTGCGCAGCGCGAGATCGCGGATCTCCTCGGGATGCAGATACGTGGGCGTGCCGCCGCCCCAGGCCAACTGCGTGACGATGCGATCTTCACGAATCAGCGGACGGAGGAGTTCCATCTCCTTTTTCACATACTGCACGTAGCTGTTGATCTTTGCGCGGTCACGCGTCACCATCATGTTGCAGCCGCAGAAGTAGCACAGCGTGTCGCAGAAGGGAATGTGATGGTACAGCGAAAGCGGCGGCAGGGCACCTTCGTCGTTGGTGGCGCGGATTTCGCCCAGATAATCATCGGCACCGAAATCGGCGGTGAACACCGGCGCGGTGGGATAGCTGGTGTAGCGCGGACCGGGACGCGAGTACTTTTGCAGCAACGCGGTGTCGATGCCGTCGAATTGATGTATGGCCGTGCTCATGCTCTTCCTTTCCGCTGTGTCATGCGCCCGCTTCGCTGGCGCGCAGTTCCGTCGAAATATCCTTCACCGCCTGAATCATCGCTCGCGCATGCTCCACCGGCACGGTGGGAAGTATGCCATGACCGAGATTGAAGATGTGGCCGGGATTGTTGCCGTACCACGTAAGAATGTTGCGTACCTCCTCGCGAATGCTCTCGGGCGAGGCGTACAACGCCACGGGATCCAGATTGCCCTGCAAGGCCACCTTGTCGCCGATGGCGGTGCGCACCTCGCCGATATCCACCGTCCAATCCAACCCGAGCACGTCGGCGCCACAGTCGGCCAACTCGCGCAAGGAGGAATTCGCGCCCTTGGCGAAAACGATCACGGGCACATTCGTGGCGGATTTCACCTCCTCGACAATGCGCATGATGTACGGCATGGAAAATTCGAGGAAGGCGTCCTTGGACAACACGCCGGCCCAGGTATCGAAGATTTGCACGATATCCGCACCGGCCCTGGTCTGCTCGATGAGATAGGCCGCGACCACATCCGCCAGTTTCGATAACAGCGCGTGCATGCTGTCGGGTTCATTGTACAACATGCGCTTGACGATATCGAAATTTTTCGAGCCACCGCCTTCCACCGCGTACGAAGCGAGCGTCCACGGCGCACCGGCGAAGCCGATGAGCGGCACGCGTCCGGCAAGGGCACGGCGCGTGGTGGCAAGCGCGTCGTACACGTAGCGCAGACGCTCCACCGCGCCATCCACGCGCAACGCGTCGATATCGGCGCGGCTGCGCAACGGCGCGGGAAAGCGCGGACCGCCTTTGCCCTCTTCCATCAGGAATTCCATGCCCATGGCTTCGGGTACCACGAGAATGTCGGAAAAAATGATGGCGGCATCCACGCCCACGATGTCCACGGGTTGGACGGTGACCTCGGCGGCCAGTTCCGGTGTGCGGCACAGTGAGATGAAATCCGTCCCCGCGCGCACAGCGCGATACTCCGGAAGATAGCGTCCCGCCTGACGCATCATCCAGACAGGAGTGCGTTCGGTGGGTTGCCGGCGCGCGGCGCGGAGCAGGAGGTCGTTCTGTAATGTGGACATGGTAAATCCGGAGTCGTGTATCTTTTGTGAAAAATTGTTACTGGTCGGACCTGCCGAAGTGGAGAATGGCCTCGGCCACGGCTTCGGCACTTTGCTGCGCGGGCAGAATATCCACTCGGAGGCCCGCGCTCGTCGCCGCTTCGCCCGTTGTGCGGCCGATCACCGCGACGGCAATCCCGCCCTGCGCGAAATCCGGCAGCACGTCGCGAAAATGCTGTACAGCCGAGGGCGAGAAAAACGCCACGCAATCGAATCCCTGCACGGCGACAAGATGCCGCAGTTGCTCGACGGCATCGGCGTCCGGAGGGAGCACGCGGTACGTGGCGATTTGCTCCACATGACCACCGCGTTGCTCAATGGCGGCCACAATTTCGTCGCGGGCTATCGGCGAACAGGGCTGCAAGTAGCGCCGCCCGCTCACGTCCCCGAGATCGGTAGGCATGTCCGCGCCATACGAGGATGCGGCAATGGTCGCGGGCAGCAACCCTCCGCGCCGCGCGGCCGCCGCCGTGGGCGTGCCGATGGTGTGCAGCGGCGGCAGGTCGGTGGGATCGATATGCCGCTCTTCCACACGGCGCGCGAAATAGCGTGCGGCAATGGGACTGGTGAGCAAAATGCCGTCCCATTGCGCGGGGCGGTCCAACGCGGCGTCGAGCACGTCCCAGTGTTCGGGGTCTTCAATGCGCAGCATTGGTACGTGCAACACCGTGCGTCCGGCCTCGCGCAGCAGGTCGTCGAACACGCCCATTTCGGGCCGTGTGTTCAGTATCGTGCCGAGCAGCATGGCCTACGCAGTTCCTCCACGAATGGCATCGAGAATGTCGCGCGCGCCGTTCGCCAGCAATTTATTGGCCACGCGCACGCCGAGCGCTTCCGCTTTCGCCAGATCCTTCGTCGTACCGCGCGTATCCAGACGGATCGTTCCATCGATACTGGCCACCATGGCGTCGAGCAACAGTCGTCCACGCTCCACACGCGCCCAGGCGCCGATGGGAATCTGGCAGCCGCCTTCGAGTGTGCGCAGCAATGCACGCTCGGCGACGGCGGCGGCAGCCGTTTCGGCGTGATGCAGACAGGCCACCACGGCGGCGGTGGCGGCGTCGCCATCACGGATCTCGATGCCCAGCGCGCCCTGTCCCACCGCGGGAAGCAGATGCGTGGTGGGAATCACCTGCGCGATGCGATGCTCCCAGCCGAGACGCTTCACGCCCGCGTAGGCCAGCAGCATGCCGTCCCAATCCGCGCCGTCGAATTTTTCCATGCGCGTGTTGAGATTGCCGCGGATATCCACAATGCGCAGATCGGGCCGCAGATGCAGCAACTGCGCGGTGCGGCGCAGACTGCCCGTGGCCAGCACCGCGCCTTCGCGAAGCTCGGCCAGCGAACGCGCCGTGCGGGAGATCAGCACATCGTTTACCAGCTCGCGCTCGGTGATGACCGCAATGCGCAGTCCGGCGGGAGTTTCGGTGGGCAAATCCTTCAAGCTGTGCACGGCGATGTCGACGCGCCCGTCCAGCAGCGCGTGTTCGATTTCGCGGGTGAACAGGCCCTTGTCACCGATTTTCGACAGCGACTGATCGAGAATCTTATCGCCCTTGGTTTTGATAATATCCAGTTCCACCTCGAGGCCACGATGCGCGCGTTTCAAAACGCGCTGAACGTGTTCCGCCTGCCAGAGTGCGAGCGCGCTGCCGCGCGTACCGATCACGACTCGTTTCTTCATTGCGTGCCATTGCCTTGTGAAGTATCGCCGGAATCCTCTTCGAGATCGAAGAGATCGCGCACCAGTTGAATGCGCGTGGAGAGTTCGCTGCTGTCGTATGCCGGCTTTTTGATCGACACCATGGTTGGATGCAGCAACTTGTTGATGATACGCCGCGTGAGCACGTCCACGGCCTCCAGTGAGGATGCATCAATGCGATTGCGGAAGCGCTCCAGCTCGGCCGCGCGGACCTGCTCGAACTTGTCGCGCAGTTGCTGAATGGTGGGCGCGGCCTCGAGCGTGTTGTACCAGAGGAAGAAGTTCACCACTTCCTCGGTCACGATGGCATCGGCTTTCGGTATCTGCTGCCGGCGTTGCTCGAGATTCTGGTCGATGATGTTCTGTATGGAATCCAGGTCGCGCAGAAACACATTCGGCAAATCGTTTACCGTGGGCTCCACATCGCGAGGCACGGCGAGGTCGAGGATGAGTAGCGGATGATTCTGCCGTTTTTTCATCGCGCGTTTCACCGCATCGTGGCTCACCACATGCGTGGGCGCGGATGTGGCCGACACGATCATGTCGAATTCGTGCAACAATTCGGGAAAGCTCTCGAAGCGCATCGCGCGGCCGCGGATTTCGTCGGCCAACGCCACCGCTTTTTCATGCGTGCGATTGGTGACGGCGATATTGTCCACGCCCTTTTCCAGCAAATGCCGTGCGGCCAGCGCGCCGGTTTCGCCGCTGCCGATTATCAGCACACGTTTGCCGTGCAGATCGGCGAAAATTTTCCTGGCCAATTCCACCGCCGCAAAACTCACCGACACCGCACCGATGCCGATGGCGGTTTCATTGCGCACGCGCTTGCCCGTGTGCAAGGCGCCCATGTACAGATGGTTGAACACATTGCCCACGGCTCCCGCACGCACAGAGAGTTCGTACGACTGCTTCACCTGATTGAGGATTTGCATGTCGCCGAGGATTTGCGAATCCACCGCCGAGGCAACGCGAAACAGATGCGCGACCGCTCCGCAGCTGAAGAAGCGAAAAAACTGTGTGTCGTCGAATTTCTCGCGCGGACGCATTTCCCGCAACGCGCGAATCAACTCATCGCCGTCGATCTCCTCGTGCAGCGGCAGCGCGTATAGCTCTGTGCGATTGCAGGTCGAAACGATGCTCGCCTCGCGGAACAGACTCCCGGTGTGGCGGCGGAGAAAGTCCTCGATCTCTTCGTCGGACAAATGCAGGCATTCGCGCACCTTTACGGGCGCGGAATGGTGATTGACGCCGACCGCGTAGATCAATGCCACGATGTCCGCGCTCCTCTCCAGCGCACGCGTTCGTCATTCACTCGCATGTCTTACAAAAACCTGTGAAAATCGCTGAGAAACACATTGACAACGGTCAGGGACAGTACAATGGCGCCGAAGCCCCAGAGCGACAACTTCACGATGCGGTGCCCGTCGATGCGCATCGCGTAATGCGCTAGCAGCAACATGGCGTACAGCAGCCAGACAATGCCCGTGGAAAGCAGCTTCGGATCCATCCAGGAAAAATCCGTGAACAATCGCGGCAACCATATCGCCCCCACCACGACGGAAGCGGAAAGGAACACGAAACCCACCAGCGATGATAGCACCGTCATGTGCTCCAGCCCCTCCAGACTCGGAAGGTTGCGATACGCCGAGCCGAAGCTCCCGCGCTTGAGTTCGCGGTACATCAGTAAAAACATCACCGCATGCATCGCGCTCAGCGCGAAACCCGCATAGCCGAACACCGCCAGCGTGACATGCGTCCCGATGGCCATGTTGGACAGCACGGGATTCACATCGCTGCCCGACGAGAGCTTCATCACCACACTCGAGGTCAGCTCGAAGACCGCCGCCAGCGAGAGGATGAAAAAGCCCGTCCCCGACTCGCCCGTACGTCGCTCGATGATCACATACGTGAGCGTGATGGTGAAAGCGATAAGCGACATGATCTCGAACGGCGTGGTTACCATGCAACGGTTGTACTCCGCCGTGTGCAAACCGACATAGAGGAAATGCAACACCGCGGTCAGCAACAGCAAAGGCGATTTGAGCCGCGCCGACACCGCGTCGGTGCTGAAAAACGACACCCCGTACATGTACGCCAGCAACACGTACGCGATGGGA
This sequence comes from Bacteroidota bacterium, assembly GCA_035914695.1. Taxonomy (GTDB): domain Bacteria; phylum Bacteroidota; class Ignavibacteria; order SZUA-365; family SZUA-365; genus JAOSJT01. The sequence goes on from JAMIQH010000090.1 coordinate 25,604, forward strand.
AGCAGGACTTCGGCGATGCTATTTGCTATATGGAGCACGTTTCTCTATTCGGATACTGCATATCGTAAAAATGTAAGGAAAAATCCAGCCAGAATACAGGCAGGAATCGGGTGCCGTTGCGACACCCGATTCCCTTCCGCGCTACTCTCCATGCTCCCGCCGCCGCAACGGCGCACGGCGGTTTCGGCATCATTTCTTCCGGTGCTTGCCGATGAAATCGAAGAATTCATCAAACCAGATCAACTGCTCCTGCGGACGCAGCACCCAGTGATTCTCGTTGGGGTACACAATCAGCTTGGAAGGAATGCCCTTGACCTGCGCCACGGTGAACGCCTCGAGACTCTGCGTGTAGGGCACGCGGAAATCCTTCTCGCCCGTGATGATCAGCATCGGCGTGTCCCAATTCTGCGCGAAGCGATGCGCCGAATGCTTGTCGTAATTCGCGCGGACGGAGGAATCCCAGTACGGACCGCCATTTTCCCAATTCGTGAACCACAACTCCTCGGTGGCGCCGTACATGCTCTCGAGATTGAACACGCCGCAATGCGACACGAAGCTGCTGAAGCGTCCCTGATGATTGCCCGCCAGCCAGAACACCGCGTAGCCGCCAGCGCTGGCGCCAATGGCGGTGACCTGCGCCTTGTCGATATACGGCTCCTTGAGCAGCGCGTCGGTGGCCGCCAGAATATCCTGCATGGGCAAGCCGCCCCAGTCCTTGCTGATGGCGTCGTTCCAGTCCTGCCCGAAGCCCGGCAATCCGCGGCGATTGGGCGCCACCACCACGTAGCCCTGCGAGGCGAAGAGCAGGAAATTCCACGCAAAGCTGAAGAACTGGCTCACGGTGGCCTGCGGTCCACCCTGGCAGTAGGTGATCATCGGATATTTTTTCGCGGGATCGAAATCCGGAGGATACACCACCCAAGTCTGCACTTTTTTTCCGTCCACGCTCGGAATCCAGCGCTCCTCAATGGTGACCTGCTTGAACAAGCCCATTACCGCGGTGTTTTCGCCGGTCAGCGGCCAGGGACGTTCGCCCTTGCGTGCGGGCTGCGCGTACAGCTCGGTGGGTGCGTTGAAATTCCGCCGACCATACACCAGGGTTTTTCCATCGGGTGTGATATCCACGCCGGCATCGTGATTGTACACGCCTTCGGTGAGAATTTCCCAGGTGCCGTCGAGCGTCATGCGATACACCTGTACCGTGGCGCCGTTCTCGGCGGAGAAATACAGGGATTTGCTGTCGGGAGCCCACAGCGTGTGGCCCACCCATTGATCAAGGGAGGCACTCAGTTCGCGTATCTGTCCGGATTTACGGTCGTAGAGCATCAATCGATTACGATCGGCTTCATGCCCGGCGCGCGCCATGGAATGGAAGGCGATCCAGCGGCCGTCGGGCGAATACAGCGGGTCACGGTCGAAGCCCGGCATACCCTGCGTGATGTTGCGCGTTTCGCGCGTGGCCACGTTCACCACATACACATCGGAATTGGTGCTCGTCGCGAAGTCCTTCACCTTTTTGCAGGTGTAGGCCATCTCGCTGCCATCGGGCGACCAGGCGATGCCTTCGGCACCGCCAAAGGGCTTGAGCGGCGTATCAAAGCGCTCGCCCTCCATCAGGTCCACGGCTTCGCCGCCCGCCACGGGCATGACGAAGAGGTGGGTGTAGGATTCATCGTTCCATTCGTCCCAGTGCCGCACGGGGATGCGATCGTAGATGCGCACATTCGCCTTGGGAGCGTTGGGAAAACGTTCGGCAATGGTGGAGTCCAGCTTCACATCCGAGGTGAAGGCGATATGCGTTCCTTTGGGAGAAAAGGACAAATTGCCGATGCCGTTTTCCATATTCGTGAGCTTCACCGCTTCACCGCCCTCCAAACTCAACAGATAGCCCTGCGGCGCGCCGTCGCGCGTGGAGATGAAGGCAATGGACTTCCCATCGGGCGCCCAGATGCCGTTGTAATCCGCCGCGGGCGAGGTGGTGAGCTGGCGACGCGTCTGTCCGTCGATGGAAACAAGGTACAGATCGCTGTTGCCCCGGTTTTCTTTCAAATTGGGCGTATTGACGCCATACAGCACCCACTTGCCGTCGGGAGAAATGGCTGGACTGTTCACACGCTTGAGCGAAAGCAATTCGGCGGAAGTGATGGCACGCGTGCGGGATGCGTACTTCTCCACCGCAACCTCTTTCAGTTTGCGCATTTGCTCCGGTGTAAGCCGCTGCTCCTGTGCATGCACAAACGGAACGAGCAACAGGGTGGCACAGGTAACGAGTAACGCGCGGACGTAGAGGGTCATGGTACAACCTCGGATTATCATGAAGCGAAACAACCAATTTGTAAGATACATACTTCCGCGCGTTTTGACGAGATACCCGTGTGCGCGGCAGGGGGATAGCTCACGCGAAGACGAAGGGGGAATCGCTCACGCGAAGACGCGAGGATGCGAAGGATTGTTATAGCGCAACCCGCCGAGTTCGGAGTTCAGGGCAATCGAGTCAAACGCAAAGACGCAGCGACGCGTAGCCGCGATTTCCTCCATGCCCTCCGTGTTCGCGAAGCGCTCTGTGTACTATGTGTTCCAGCGCAGCGCTCTGTGTACTCTGTGTTCCAGCGCAGCGCTTATCTGATCAGCACCACGCTTCTGCTGGCGTACGCGCCATCCGAGCGGAGAAGCAAGGTGTAGCTGCCGCTGGGAAGGTCGCGCGCATCGAGGCGCAACCGCGTCTCGCCCGCTGGCGCCATCTCGTTGTACAACTCGCGCACTGTGCGACCGAGCATATCGAGCAGCGTCAGACGCAGTTGGCGGGGACGCTCGCTGTGGAAGGACAGCATCGTGCTTTCCGTGAACGGATTGGGTTGCGCGGCGTCGAGTCGAAAGTCCGCAGACAACGCACCACTGCGCTCCACCGACAGCGTATTGACATCGATACGCGCCGAATACACGTCGATGTCTCCGTCGTTGCTGCGGCCATCGGCCCAGAACGGTATGGCGGTCGAGCCCGAAAGCAGCACCTGCGTATACTCGCCGATGCTGAATTTATTGTTCCGTTGCCCTGCCAACGCGATGTCCATGGCCGCCGCTGCCACCGGTGTGGAGGGCGAAAAGCTGGCGCCGCCATCCTTGGAAACAGCAATCGTGTAGCGCGCGGACATATTGGCGGCATCGTCGCGGCGGTCGTACCAGGTTACGGCCATTGTGCCGTCGTCGCCCACAGCCACGCTGGGGTGAAATTGATCGGCATTGCCGAGCGCGGTGTCGTCGTTGACAATGCGCGGCTGGCTCCAACTCGCGCCGCGGTCGTCGGACCACACGTGGTAAATATCCGCACCGCTACTCTTTTTTTCGGTGATGCCCGTGCCGGACCACACCACATGCACGCGGCCGCGTGTAGACGAGGACGAGCGGTCCAGCGCCACATGCGGACAGGGATACACGCGGTTGTGGTCGAGTCCCTCGATGGTACCCTGGCTGTCCTGCTCCGACCACTTCGGAATCACGACATCGGTGATGTTCACCGGCGCGGCGAAGGACGCGCCGCCATCGGTGGAAAGGGCGTGGTACAGCGCGTATTGCTTTTGATCGGTTGAGCCGAGGTAGATCACATGCACGCCGCCGTCCGCATCGACATCGATGCTGGTGAATTGCGCGAAGGCCAGATCGGGAGCGGACACCCGCACTTCGCCGATTTCAAATTCCAGCGACTGCGGGAGTTTTCGGCGCACGACGATGCTCATGCGTTCATTGACCGCGTGCAAATAGGCCGCGTACACGCGTCCCCGATAGGGCGAATTCGTACGATCGGCCGCCATCCATTGCTTGTCGGCCGCATCCACCACGCGCGTGAGATCCATGATTTCGGCTTCGGCCAACACGTCGTTGTCCGCTCGCAGCCAGTTTTCGCCGCCATCGGTGGAATACGCCCAGAATATGCTCATGTACAGCGGCAGCTTCATACCGGAGAGGTACAAATTGATCCAGGAAAAATACACCGTGCCATTGGCGTCGTACACGAACACCGGATCGCCACCACCAGCGACCTGCGAACCCGGGCGCGTGGGGAGATTGCGAAAGGTGCTTTTCGTCCAGGTGTTGCCGCCGTCGCGTGTGAAATAGATGGGGCACAGCAGCGCCTGCATGGGATTGTTGTTATCCAGGCGCATGGCCGACACCACCATGTTCGTTGGGTCGAGGGGATTGATGGCGGCATGTACTTCGGATTCCGGCAGAGGATCGCTGCTCACCACGGTTTCCACGCCGGATTTCATGGCGCGTGGCGATGCTGTGCTTTCCGCGGCCTGCTCCGTGGATTGCGCGGCGCGTTGAAGCAATTCCTCGAAGCGGGCCGGGTCGATGCGCAGTTTCTCGCGCACGATGTCGCGCAATGTTTCGTTGTGCTGCGCCTGCGTCAGCGTGAAGCAGCCAGCAAGCAAGAGCATGACCAATCCGATTCGAGTTTTCATGTCGTTCTCCATAGGGATGCGGGCAAAGGTGAACGGGAGTATGGACAGGGAAATCTGCAAAATGTAACGGTGAGATGCCATGGTCTTGCCGCGACCCCGCATTTGATCGATCCCGCATCTGAGTTTGCGGAGTCGGTCACTTCTGTTTTTAACGCAGAGATCACCGAGGGCACAGAGGGCGCGGAGGATTGTTCTAGCGCAGTCCGCAAGAATCCTGTCGAACGCAAAGACGTGGAGACGCTCAGCCGGGCGTTCCGCCGCAATCGAGCCAACGCAAGGGCACGGAGACGCTTACCCGCCAACCCTCCGGGTCCTCGGTGTGGCGAAGCCCTCCGGGTACTCCGTGCCAGCGAAGCGCTCGGTGTTGGCGAAGCCCTCCGTGTTCTCTGTGTTCCCGCGAAGCCTGCGCTCCAAGCCCCCGATGTTCATGGAGAAATTTCGCCACCGCAATTCCCGGCGCTTTCCCGTATATTGGCTTTGATTGGCCCAACCTTCATTTTTTTCAACAGGTACGCCTATGATCTCTCGACTACTTTCGTTGCTATCCTTGTTGTTGATCGCGACGGTGATGACGGCTTCCGCTTCCATGGAGAAGCGTCCAGGTCGTGAAAGCGCAGAACACAAACCCCTGGTCGCGCACAACATTGTTGTGCTCAAACTCGCGCAACAGCCCAATCTCGTGGCGGGTGCGAAAGCCGTGGGTCTGCACGGCGTGGATCGCATTCTCACGCGCATCGGCGTCAACGCCATACAGCCCATTCACAGTACGCAGGCGCTGCGCAAGAGTGCTTCGCCCGAAGCGCTGTCTCTCGCGCGCATTATGGTCGTGCGCTATGATGCGCCCGTGGATCCCTACACGTTGGCTTCGGAGCTGTCACGCGAGAGCGGTGTCGAATATGCGGAGCCCTACTACGATTACCGCCCGCTGTACACGCCCAACGACACGCGCCTCTCCAGCCAATGGGCGCTGGCCATGATGAACATGGAGCAGGCCTGGGATATCACCAAGGGCGACTCGACCATCGTCATCGGCTATGTGGATACCGGCGTGAATTACACACATGAGGATCTGTCGCAGGCGCTGTGGATCAATCCCGGCGAGTACGGAGCCACTGGCGAACTGCGCAACAACGGTCAGGACGACGACGGCAATGGTCTTGTGGACGATTGGCGCGGTTGGGATTTCATCGGCAATGGCAGCGGCCAACAACCGAATCCCGACAACGATCCCATGGACATCAATGGACATGGCACCAACGGCGCGTCCATCGCGGCCGCATCCACCGACAACGGCAAGGGCATTGCCGGCATCGGTTTCCGCAGCAAGATTCTCGCGATCAAGGTGCAGGACGATGCGGGGCAGGGAGGGATGTTCGGCTACTCGGGCATTCCCTACGCCGCCGACATGGGCTGCAAGGTCATCAACTGCAGTTGGGGCTCGAATGGCTTCATCAGCCAGACCATGCAGGATGTGATCGACTACGCGTATTCCAAAGGCGCGCTGGTTGTGGCAGGTGCTGGCAACAGCACCATCGACAACGATGTGCTGCCCTTCGTCCCCAGCAGCTTGCGGCACGTGCTGAGTGTCAGCTCGCAGGAGCCCGACGGCACGGCATCCAACTGGGCGGCGTTCGGTTCGTCGGTGGATGTGTTTGCCCCCGGCAAGGATGTGCTGGCGGCCCGTGGTGGTTTCGGTTATCAGAACGTCACCGGCACCTCCTTCGCCGGTCCGATGATGTCCGGACTCGCAGCGCTGATTTTCAGCATTCATCCCGACTGGACGCCCGATCAGGTGAAAAAGCAGATCAAGGTCACCAGCGAGGCCTTCGGCGGTACGCGCACTCCGGATTTCTACGGCCGCCCGAATGCGTTGAAGGCATTGACACTCAATCAGAATCTCGCTGACATTCCCGGCCTGATGATTCAAGGCACCACGGTCACAACGCCTGCGGGCAACTACTTCTCCGAGGGTGGCCAGACCGCCCAGATCTCGCTGCAAATCGCCAATCACCTCGCACCCACCAGCGCCAACGCCACGATGAGCGTGGCCATCAAGGGCGGCGGAGCCACGGTGAGCAATGGCACGCAGACTATCGGTGTGCTGGCGACGAAGGCGACGAAGTCGCTGAATTTTTCCATCACGCTCAACGACGATCCCCCCGCGAGCGAGGGCTATATCGTGGCGGTGGTGACGTTCACCGATGGATCCTACGTGGACTACGACGTCGTACGCGTACCGCTGTTCATCGATAATGAGTGGCACACTTCCCTCGATCTGCGTTATCCGTACAACTCCATTGACATGCCTGATCGCTGGACGGTGTGGGTCAGCGGCAATCTCACGCAGAACGGCGCCACCACGCAGGACATTGCGCTGCGCAGCACCGACGGCGGTGACAGTTGGTTGTTCGCTTTCGGTACCGGCTTCCCCAGCCCCAAGGGTGTGTATTGCATCGACGGTGTGGACGATGTGATCGCGTTCGTGGGCACGGGTCCCGCCGACGGGAATGCCGAGATTTATCGCACGCAGGATGGCGGTGTGAATTGGACCGGCACCAGTGTGGCAAGCATGACACCGTTTGTCAACTGGATTCACATGTTCGACGCATCGAACGGCATTTTCCAGGGCGATCCGAAAAACGGCGTGTGGGGTATCGGCCGCACCAGCAATGGTGGGCAAACCTGGGCGCCGATTGCGACGCCGCTGAGCGGTCCGGGCACCGAAGCCGGCTGGAACAACGCCTATGATTTCATCGGTGACATCGGCTGGTTCGGTACGAACAACAGCAAGATCTACAAGACCACCGATCGCGGCGCCACCTGGACCTCGTATGCGACGCCGTCGAAAAACTCGGTGGACATCTCCTTCCGCGACGAGATGGTGGGAATCGCCCGCTTCTCGAATGTCAACGGCAGTGGCACCGACACACTTGCGGTGACGCAGGATGGCGGACAGACCTGGACCATTCTGACAAGCTTGGCCGGCGGTAGTGGTACCGCCATGTTCGAGCGCGGCGGACGCCGGTTGTGGTTCCTGAAAGGGACCAACGCCTATGTTTCCAACGACCTCGGCGCCACCTGGCGCGTGCGTCCGACGCCCATGGCATTCGATTTCGTGAGCGACGCCGACATGTGGACCGACGGCTTCATCACGCTGGCCTTTGCGGCGGGTATTCAGCTCTATCGTTTCGAAGCGCCGTTCGAATCGGCCGTGTCCACTGGCGACACGCCGATGCTTCCGTCGGGTATGACGCTGGAAGCCGTGTATCCCAATCCCGCGCAGGGCAACGTGCTGACCGCGCAGTTCAGCATGCCTCGTGCCGAAAACGTCACGCTCGCGCTGTATGACATGGCGGGTCGTGAAGTACGGCGCGCGGTCGAAGCCACGCTGGAAGCCGGCGTACACAGCGCGCGCGTTTCCACCCGCGGTCTGGCCTCGGGCGCGTATCTGCTCCGCCTGACCTCCGCGACGTCCACCGCTTCGCAGGTGGTGAACATCAGCCGCTGACGCAAACGCGGCGAAGGTGCCGAACGCCACACCGTCCCCGTTCGACGCGGGGCGGTGTGGCGTTCTTGTTTTATCGCAGCGCACTGTTCAGTACAGACGTCGCAGCAGGCGCTCCGCGTACGGGATGGGGGGAAAGAGTAAAGCAGGAACCTCGTACGAGCGCTTCGAGCGGGATCGGCCTCCGTGATTTCGGATTCTTCACTCTTTACTTTCTACCACGGATTACGCGGATTATCGCGGATTCTCACAGATTCGCGGAATGCATCTGTGAAAATCCGTGTGAAATCCGTGGAATCGGTGTTTCGATTATCATACCATGTTGCGAAGCATCGAATGTTCTCTTATTACCACGGATATCTCTGACTGGCAGGTATTTTTCCCTGCTGCGAAGCCCGCCGTTTTCGTATTTTACAGGGACGTTAGCTTTTGCCCTCTCGAATCAGTAACGGTGATCCATGACACTTTGCACCAGAGCCCTCGCTCTCGCGACGCTGTTGCTCGTCGCCCAATCGTTTGCCCTGGCCGAACGGCCCGAGCGTTCCAACTCCACCACCACATCGTTTCAGCGCGGCACGATGAGCATCGTGCCCAACGTGCTGCTGATCAAGCTCCGCCCGCAGACCATGTTCACGGCGGGAGAGCGCAGCATTGGCGTCTCCTCGTTGGATGCGCTGTTCGCGCGCATCGGCGTGACCGAGCTGCGAAGTTTCGCGCTGCGTGAGACAGCCAGTTTGAGGAAATCCGCCGTCAGCGGACTGCACAGCACGCGCATCATTCGCATCAACTACAGCGCGAACGAACATCCCGACGTACTCGCGCGGGAAGTGTCCATGGATGCGGCGGTGGAATACGCCGAGCCCTACTACGAATTTCCTCTCAGTCGCACACCCAACGATCCCAATCTCGCGCAGCAGTGGGCCGTTAATGTGATGAAGCTCAAGGAGGCCTGGGACATCACCACCGGCGACAGCACGATAGTGATCGGCGATGTCGACACCGGCGTCGACTGGCAACACGAAGATCTCGCGCTGAACATCTGGACGAATCCGGGTGAATGGGGCACTACCGGCGAATTGAGCACCAACGGCGTTGATGACGATGCCAATGGAAAAATCGACGACTGGCATGGATGGGATTTTCTTGGCAACGGCACCAGCCAGAGTCCCAAACCGGACAACAACCCCATGGACGGCGCCCTCGGACATGGCACCAACACCTCGGGTTGCGCCGCCGCGCGCACCAACAACGGTGTGGGCATTGCGGGCAGCGGCTACAGCGCCAAGATTCTCGCCATCAAGGCATCGAGCGACAACTCCATGGGCGTGGGTGCGGGTTACGAGGGCATACTCTACGCCGTGCAAATGGGCGCCCGCATCATCAACTGTAGTTGGGGCGGCACGGGTGCCTTTTCACAAACGTTGCAGGACATCATCGACGACGCCAATGCCGTTGGCACACTGGTGGTAGGTTCCTCGGGCAACGATCCCCTCGACAACGACTACATCCCGCATTTCCCCTCATCGCTGAACCATGTGCTGAACGTGGGCTCGGTGGAATCCAGCGGTGCCGCCTCCACCTGGTGCACCTACGGAACGTCGGTGAGCACCTACGCGCCGGGCACGTCCATCCTCACCACGGCCAAGGGTGGTCGGTATACGAGTCCTCAGGGCACGTCCTTCTCGTCGCCGCTCGCGGCCGGTGTCGCGGCACTCGTCATGGCCGTGCATCCGGACTGGACGCCCGATCAGGTGGCGACGCAGATACGCGTGACCAGCGACCGTTTCAACACGCAGAACGACTCGAAGCGCTATGGCCGCATCAATGCCTACAAGGCGGTGAGCGTGAACGCCACTCTGAGCGACATTCCCGGCGTTCGTCTGAAAAGTTCGAACGTGCAGATCGAAGGCGGCGGCTTCCGTTTCACCGAGCCGGGACAAAAGGCCCGCGTTAGCATGACATTGGAGAATGTTCTGGCTCCCACCTCCGATCAAGCCACGGCCACGCTGGCCATCGACGATCCCTCGCTGATCGCCGACCCGCTCAGTGTGCCGCTCGGCGTGATGGCCACGTTTGACACGCGTTTGATTGAATTCGATGTCACCCTGTCGAATTTGCCCCGCACTTCCGAGGGCTATTTGCCCGTGCGTCTGCGCATCGACGATGGCGCGTACAGTGATTTCGTCGTGGTGCGCATCGCCATTTTCCTCACCGATGCCTGGCACACGACGCTGTCGTTTGAAACGCCGTATTTCACCAGCATCAGTCCGGCATCGACCACGGCGGCCTGGGCGGCGGCCCATGTGGGCAATCAGGACGCCGCATTCCGCACGGTGAATGGTGGCGGTTCCTGGTCCAATGCCAGCGGTTCGGGTTTCCCGACGGGCAAGGGCGTGTATTGCATTTTCGCTCCGTCGAGTTCGAATGCGCTTGTCGGAACCGGGCCCTCATCCGGCGCGGCCGAGGTGTTTCGCAGCACCAATGGCGGCACGAATTGGACGGGTGTCTCGGTGGCGAATATCACCGGTTTTGTGAACTGGATACACATGTTCGATGCCTCCAACGGTATTCTTCAGGGTGATCCGCGCAGCAACATCTGGGGCCTGGCCACCACGACGGACGGTGGCGCCACCTGGTCGGCGCTGGCGACGCCTGTGACGGCCGCGGCCAGCGAAGCGGGCTGGAACAACAGCTACGCCTGCGTGGGCGATACGCTGTGGTTCGGCACCAACAACAGCCGCGTCTTCCGTTCCACTGATCGCGGTGTGACCTGGCAGAGTTTCACGACGCCGAGCAAGCATTCGGTGGACATGTCCTTTGCCGATAGTCAGCGCGGCGTGATCCGCTTCACCTCGCAGCAGAATCAAGGCGGCGAGGATGCCCTGGCCTACACCACGGATGGCGGCGAAACCTGGACGCGCATTACCACGATTCAGCTCGCGAATGCGGCGGGCGTGCAAATGGAACCGCGCGGCAAGCGCATGTGGCTGATCCAGGGCACGAGCGCCTTCGTTTCCAGTGACATGGGCCAGACCTGGACGGCGCAGGCCGTGCCGGGGAATTTCGGCACACTCACCACCACGGCAATCTGGGCCAACAACCTGCTCACGGATGTGTATGCCGGCGGATTGGACATTTTCAAATACCGCTCGAATCTCCAGCCGTACAGCACCACGTCCACCGAAGTCCCAGCGGCCGGAGCTTTCCGCATCAACAATCTATATCCCAACCCTGTCACCAGCGGGGGCGCCACGCTGTCCTTTGCCGTGCGTGACATCGCCGATGTGCGCGTGGAACTGTACGACAATCTGGGCCGCCTGCTGCGCCGCGATCTGGACGCACGGCTTGCGGCCGGAACGCATTCGGTGCGTATCGGCACAACGGGGCTGACACCGGGCGCGTATCACGTGCGCATCACGGTGAACGGACAGGTGGAGACGCGGAGTCTTCAGCTTCTGCGCTGATCGCCTCGTCAATGCGAACGACACATCGCCCGGTGGAGCAATGCTCGCCGGGCGATGCGCTTTTCGGGTGTCGGGTTTGGAAGAAATTTGCTATAATTGTTGGCTTTGCATCGATTGCGGCGATACCGGCGGGAACGCTCGCCTGTCCACTCGTGGCAGGGCAGTGACAGCATTTTCAGCACAGCGAAAAGTACAGACACATGTTCATCTGGAGTCCCGATCCCGAACTGTTCTCTCTTGGCCCCATCCACGTCCGCTGGTATGGCTTGCTGTTCTCCCTCGCCTTTCTGAGCAGCTTCATGGTGATGCTGTGGATATTCCGCCGCGAGCGCAAGGGCGAGGACATTCTCAACCGCCTTTTTCTCTATGTGTTCATCGGTGTGGTTGCTGGCGCGCGTCTCGGGCACTGCCTGTTCTACGGCCCGGAATACTACCTCACGCATCCGCTGGAAATTCTCAAAGTGTGGGAGGGCGGGCTCGCGAGCCATGGAGCGGCGGCGGGTATTTTAATCGCGCTCATGCTTTTTCTCAAGCGAACCAAGGGCATGACGTTTTTCTGGGTGTCGGATCGTGTGTCGGTGGTGATACCGCTTGCGGCCATTTTCGTACGCCTGGGAAATTTCATGAATTCGGAGATTCTCGGTCTGCCCGCCAGCGTGCCCTGGGCCGTGGTGTTCGAGCGCGTGGACAGCATACCGCGGCATCCGGTGCAGTTGTACGAGGCGCTGTCGTACGCGGTGATTTTTTCGCTGATGTTCGTGGCCTACAAGCGCAACTGGTCGCAGCGTCCAGGCCGCCTCACCGGCAGCATGCTGAGCATGCTCTTCGGCATGCGTTTCATTCTCGAGTTTTTCAAAACCGGCCAATCCTCGCTCGATCCGTCACTGCCCATCACCATGGGGCAGGTGTTGAGCATTCCGCTGGTGACATTCGGTTTGTGGCTGCTGTTCCGCAAACCATCCAAGGCCTGATTCCGCGCGTTTCCGTTCCAACGCAGTACCTCGGCGGCAACGCGGTGTGACCCGCGCAGCACGCGCGCTGTATCCAATCGCAATCCCGCGTTGTCCTCACCGTATTGTCCGCAGCACAATGTTGCATCACACGCCGGAGGTTCGCATGCGCTTGCTTGCCGCTGTTTTCGTTTTGTGTCTGAGTCTTTCCTGCGTGAGCCACGCCCAGCGCATACTGGTCGACCATCGCTCCGTTGCGTTGTTCGATTCCATCCCCGCGCAGTATCGCGAGACGGCGCGGAATCTGCGCCTGCTGTTCATGGACCGTTCGGTGGGTGGCAATATCAGCGACGCGCTCTCCTGCTTGTCGTACCCGCACGCATCGGCCCCGTCGTATTGCAAGCGGCATACGCATCGGGATTCGGCCTATGCCGTTTCTCCGTCGGAGGTATTCTGGAACGGCACGTGGGATCGCGGCCGTTGGCGCTATGAGTTCTGGCCGACGGGCTGCGGCGAGGATGCGAATTGCTTCGTGAATTTCATCGAGCCACGCATCGATTCCTTCGATGTGGTGGGCTTTCAATTCAGCTATCTCGCCGTCACGCCCGGTTCGAATCTGGTGCATCCGCTGGATGGATTTTTCGGTTCGCGCACCGATCGCGGCACAGCCACGAGCTACAAGGCCTTCGCGGCGCGGCATCCGCAGAAAACGGTGATCTGGTGGACCACCTCGCTGGCGCGCGGCATCGGTTCGCCCGAATCGCAGGCCTTCAACACGGCGATGCGCGATTACGCGCGGCTGAACGACCTTGTACTCTTCGATGTCGCGGACATCCTTTCGCATACGCCTTCCGGTGCTCCCTGCTACGACAATCGCGACGGAGTCCAATTTCTCACGGAGAATCATCCCGACGACGGCGTGAACATTCCCGCCATTTGCCCGCAATACACCACGGAAACCGAGGGCGGACATCTCGGCTCCATTTCCGCCGGTGGCATTCGCGTGGCCAAGGCCTTCTGGGTACTCATGGCGCGCATCGCCGGTTGGGATGGAGGCGGCGGCACCGTCGATCCATTACCCGAAGCGCCGACGCTCATCGCTCCCGCCGCCGGTGCCATGATCGAAGCGGACACTGTGCATTTTGCCTGGCAACCCGTCGGCGGCGCGGTACTGCGCTACGCGCTGCAGCTGGCGCGCGATGCGGGTTTTCAACAAGAATTGCATCGCGACACAAGCATCACCTCCACGACTGCTCTCTGGCCGCATCCCCCTGTGGATAGCACCGTGTACTGGCGTGTACGCGCTCGCAACGCGATGGGCTGGGGACCGTGGAGCGAGGTCCGCTCCTTCCGGCGCATCGCCGCAGCGTTGTTTTCCGCCACACCTCTGACGGAAATGGGGCGGAGTTTGTACCAGGGCTTCGCGGGCGGACTGTATCCCGACACGCGCAATGTGCCCCCGGAGGCACATTACGCGGAGGGGTTACGCCGGGCGCGCGCCCTCGTTCCGCTGGACACGCTGGGTCGACCCGACCCCGAGCACGGCAGCATTGTGTTGCTTTCGCTGGGCATGTCGAACACCGGGCAGGAGTTCACCGTGTTCGAAAGCGTGGTCGACACGTTCTCGGCACGGCATCCTCGTCTGGTTACGGTCAATGGCGGCGTGGCTGGTCAGACGGCCTCGATCATCCGCGACAGCGATGCGCAATACTGGCGCGTGGTGGAAAGCGAACGGTTGTACCGCAAGCGCGTGACGCCCGCGCAGGTGCAAGTCGTGTGGCTGAAACAGGCCAACGCTCAGCCGCGCGACGCCTTTCCCCTGCACGCGCGGAAGCTGGAAGACGATCTCCGCGCCATCGTGCGGCTTTTACCCGAAAAATTTCCCAACATCTCGCTGTGCTACCTTTCCAGTCGCACCTATGGAGGTTATGCCACAACGCCGCTCAATCCCGAGCCCTACGCTTATGAGAGCGGCTTTGCGGTGCGCTGGGTGGTAGGCGCGCAGATCGAGGGCGATACCGCACTCGCCTACACGACGCCCGCGCGCACACCATGGCTGGCCTGGGGTCCGTATCTCTGGACGAACGGCGCACTTGGGCGCGCCGACGGACTGCAATGGCTACCCGATGATGTCGTCGCCGACGGTACGCATCCCTCCGAGACGGGAAAGTTGAAGGTGGCGCAGCAACTCCTCGGCTTTTTCTCCACCGACTCCACCGCAACGCCGTGGTTTCTGGCACCCGCGGTCACATCCATGGCTGCGCCACCGCAACCCACACAGTTCGATGCGCGCATCAGCCCGCATCCCTTGCGGGATCGGCTGCTGCTGGATCTGCGAACGGAAGCGGGCACGCGCGTACGAGCTGAAATGTGGACGTTGACGGGACAGCTGCGTGCGGTACTGCTCGATGCCGTGGCAACATCCGGGAGCATGCGGTACTCGGCGCAGCTCGCAGCTCTGGGATTGCCCGCGGGCTCCTACATCCTGCGCGTCCGCCACGGACAACACGACTGGGCTCGTGTGGTGCTGGTGCTGCCATGAGCATGATCGAGACGGCGGATTCGTTTACCGGGTGCGGGGCACTTTTTACGGCCCCGTATTTACTCTTTCGGCGCGGAACAGTACCTTTTCATGATAAATGTTCACGCCCATTTCAAGACGAATGACGACTATGCAGACAGGCGAATCCTCTTTCCATCCGTACACCATGTTCATCCGCACGCGCCGCACGCGCATGACCGAGACGTTGCGCAGCATGGTGCGTGAAACCGTGCTCACCCCCAAGGACTTCATTTACCCGCTGTTTGTGGTGCCGGGCAAGGGCGTCCGTAATCCTGTGAAATCCATGCCGGGAGTGTTCCAGCTCTCCGTGGACGAAGTGGTGAAGGAAGCCCGGCTCGCGTGGAAGCTCGGCGTGCCTGCCGTGATCCTGTTCGGCATTCCCGAACACAAGGATGAAATCGGCTCCGTGGCCTGGGATGCACAGGGCGTTGTGCAGCAGGCCGTGCGCGCGATCAAGAAACACGTGCGCGGGCTGGTGGTCATCACCGACGTGTGCATGTGCGAATACACCTCGCACGGCCATTGCGGCATTGTGCGTGGCGACGAGATCGTCAACGATGAAACGCTCGATTTACTCGCGCGCGAAGCGCTGTCGCACGCCGAAGCCGGCGCCGACATGGTTGCCCCCTCGGACATGATGGACGGACGCGTGGCGGTGATACGCGACATTCTCGACGACAACGGCTTTGCTAATCTCCCCATCATGTCGTATGCGGCGAAGTTCGCGTCGGGGTATTACGGACCGTTTCGCGACGCGGCCGAGTCCACACCGAAATTCGGCGACCGCCGCTCGCATCAAATGGATCCCGCGAATGCGAACGAAGCGCTGCGCGAAGTGGCCATCGACATCGAGGAAGGCGCCGACATCGTCATGGTCAAACCCGCAGGACCGTATCTCGACATCATCCGCATGGTGAAGGACGAATTCGCCATGCCCACCGCCGCGTATCAGGTGAGCGGCGAGTATGCCATGATCAAGGCCGCGGCCGCCAACGACTGGATCGATCACGACCGCGTGATGATGGAATCGCTTCTTGGCATCAAGCGCGCGGGCGCGGACATGATTCTGACGTATTTCGCGCTCGAAGCTGCGCGACTGCTGAACGCCTGAAGCACAGCGCGGAAGCATCGATCACCATACGAAAGGGATTCTCAACTCCAGAATGGATGACACCATGAATGCCGAACATGATGGAATGGAAAAGGTGGCCACGAGCCTGCCCCAGCAATTGACGCAGGAGGAAGTGCGCGTGCTCGGCTGCCTTATTGAAAAAAGTCAGGCGACTCCCGAATACTACCCCATGACACTCAACGCGCTGGTCGCGGCCTGCAATCAGAAAACCAGCCGCGAACCGATTGTAAACTACGACGAAGACATCGTGCACGAGGCGCTCGGGGAACTGCGCGCCAAAGGCCTCGTCGCCTTCGCTTCGGGAACGGGCCGCGTGCTCAAGTACATGCATCGCGCCGGACAGAATGGCCTCGGCCTCTCGCCCGCGCAGGCCACCGCGCTGAGCATCATGATGCTGCGCGGACCGCAAACCGCCGGCGAAATCAAGGCCCGCGCAGGTCGACAGTTCGACTATCCCACCATCGAAGCGGTGCAGGCCACCATCAGCAGTCTCATGGCCAAGGATCCCGCGTTCGTGGAGGAATCGCCTCGCCTCGTCGGTCAGAAGGAAGCACGCTACCGTCACCGCTTCTTCGCCTACGACGACGCTCCGGAAGACAGCAGCGCCCCGACGGAAAGCGGTCCCTCCATGCGTTCGGATATCGAGGGCCTGAAAGAAACTCTGCGCCTCATGCAAAAGGAACTCACGCAACTCCGCAATCTGATCACCGCCTTGCAGGGCGAAGTCATGGTGATCACCGAGGATTTGTACACCGGCGGAAGCGCATCGCGGCAGTAAGACCGCGCACGCCAACAAGCGCTCAACTGCTTCGCGCTGTTCGAGAGAGCGGCGCGGGTACGGCACATTTCGACATTTCATTTCAGGACGACCATGAATAGATCACGATCGAAGCAACTCTTCGAGGAAGCGCTCACGCTGCTCCCTGGCGGAGTGAACTCGCCCGTCCGCGCCTTTCGCGCGGTGGGAGGACAACCGGTGTTTTTCGCTTCCGCCTCCGGCTCCCATCTCACCGATGTGGACGGCAATGACTACATCGACTACATCGGCAGTTGGGGTCCCTGCATACTCGGCCATGGCCATCCGCGCGTCGTTGCGGCGCTGCATGCGCAGCTCGACCGCGCCACCACCTTCGGCGCGCCGACGGAGCTGGAGAATGTGCTCGCGCGGCAGATCATTGCCATGGTGCCCTCCATCGAAATGGTGCGCATGGTGAATTCCGGCACCGAAGCGACGCTGTCGGCCATTCGTCTCGCACGCGCGTTCACAGGACGTCCGAAAATTCTCAAATTCGAGGGCTGCTATCACGGACACGGCGACTCGTTTTTGATAAAAGCCGGTTCCGGCGTCGCAACCCTGGGCTTGCCCGATTCGCCCGGAGTGACCGAGGCCACCGCGGCGGACACGCTCACCGCGCGCTTCAACGATATGGAATCCGTCGAGGCCTTGGTGCGGGCCAATCCCGATCGCATTGCCTGCATCATTCTCGAACCCGTCGTGGGCAATATGGGCTGCGTACCGCCGGTCGAAGGATTTCTGCAGGGACTGCGTGATCTCTGTACACGCGAGGGCATTCTGCTGCTGTTCGACGAGGTCATGACCGGCTTCCGTCTCGCCCCGGGCGGCGCGCAGCAGTTGTTCGATATCACGCCGGATTTAACCACGCTGGGAAAAATCATCGGCGGCGGACTGCCCGTGGGCGCCTACGGTGGTCGGGCGGATATCATGCGCACGGTGGCTCCGGCCGGTCCCATGTATCAGGCGGGCACGCTTTCCGGCAATCCTCTCGCAATGACCGCGGGTCTCGAAACCTTGCGCATGCTCTCCGAGGATGCCGATGTGTATGCGCGCCTCGATGCACAGGCCGCGATGCTGTGCAATGGACTGCAGAGCATTCTTGATGAATACGGACTGCCGTGGGTGACCAACCGCGTGGGATCGATGTTCACGCTCTTTTTCACCGACGCTCCCGTGCGCAACTGGGACGACGCCAAGCGTTGCGACACGGCGCGTTTCGGCGCGTATTTCTCCGCCATGCTGGATCGCGGTGTGTATCTCGCGCCTTCGCAGTTCGAAGCGGCGTTCATGAGCATCATGCACAGCGACGAGGACGTAGCGCGCACGCTGGAAGCCGCCCGCGAAAGTCTCCGTCCCTGACGCTGTTCTCCGGCACCACACCCACAGTGTGGATCGGTGGCAGCACCTGTTCGGGGCTGGCGGCCCTGCGCACTTTTTTGTATCACCACATTGGCGGTTTCATGTCGCACGCATATCCCGGGGATTTCTCGAGTATTCTGCACGCTTTCGACGAAACAATGCGCGCGGTGGCAACGCATCCGCTCGTGATGACAGCATTCAAGAGAAATTTGCTGCAGTTGCTCAGCGGCTCCACCGGCAGCATTACCCGTGCTCAACTCACGGATGTGGGCGATGTGGCGGATGCGGAACAACTTCAGGGCTTCGAGCGGCGCGGTATCGACGCTTTGCACCAAACGGTCGTGATCAAGTTGAATGGCGGTTTGGGTACGAGCATGGGCCTGGATGGCGCAAAAAGTCTCATTCCCGTGCGCGACGGCTTGCGCTTTCTCGACATCATCGCGCGGCATGTGCTGCATGCGCGCGCGCGCTACAACGCACGCATTCCGTTGCTGCTGCTGAACAGCAATCACACGCGCGAGCAAAGTCTGCTCGCTCTCGAGGCCATACCGGAACTCCGCGGCGAACTCCCCGCCGATCTCATGCAGCATCTGGTGCCGAAAGTTCTGGCCGAGAGCATGTTGCCGGCGGAATGTCCCGACGATCCGGCACTCGCCTGGTGTCCGCCCGGTCATGGCGATCTGTATCTCGCGCTGCAAAGCAGCGGCCTGCTCGATACGCTGCTTGCGCAAGGATACCGTTACGCCTTCGTAAGCAATGCGGACAACCTCGGCGCTTCCATCGATGCGGGAATTCTCGGATATTTCGCCGGGGAAGGACTGGAATTTCTCATGGAGGTGGCGGATCGCACGCCCGCCGATCGCAAGGGCGGGCATCTTGCGCGGCTCACCGATGGACGGCTGACCCTGCGTGAACGCGCGCAATGTCCGGAAGAGGAAGCGGAGGAGTTCCAGAATATTCACCTGTACCGTCATTTCAACACCAACAGCATCTGGCTCTCCTTGCCAGCGCTGCGTGCGCTGCTGGACCGCTACGACGGATTGTTGCCGCTGCCGTTGATTCGCAACGCGAAGACGCTGGATCCGCGCGATCTTTCCTCGCCGGCGGTGTATCAGCTCGAAACCGCGATGGGAGCGGCGATCTCGTTATTCGACCGCGCGGCGGCGGTGCGCGTGCCCCGCACGCGTTTCGCACCGGTGAAAACCACGGACGATTTGCTCGTCGTTCGCTCCGATGCCATGGTGTTGACGGAGGATTATCGCATCGTCCCGAATCCCGCACGATCACTGCCGGTACCCACCGTTTCGCTCGATCCGCAGTACTATCGTTTCATTCATCAACTCGACGAGCGATTCCCGAAGGGCGTTCCCTCGCTGCTCGAATGCGCGGCGCTCGAGCTTCGTGGCGATGTGCGCTTCGGCGCGGATGTGACGCTGAAGGGAACGGTGCATCTGCGGAGCGATGACGGTGTCGTGCTGCACATTCCCGATGGTTCTGTACTGGAGTAATGATGAAAATGAAAATCCGATCCTTTCTTCTGGGCCTCCTCGTCGTGTTCGCACTGATGCAAACCGTGCAGCCCGAGCGCACCAATCCCGACGACGGCGGTGTGATGAAGGCCCCGGCCGAGGTTCAGGCCGTGCTGAAGCGCGCCTGCTACGATTGCCATTCCAACGATACGCGATGGCCGTGGTACAGCTATGTGGCGCCGGCATCGTGGTTCCTTTCGAAACATGTGGTCGAAGGCCGCGAGCATCTGAATTTCTCCCGCTGGGAGAATATGGATGATCGCACTCGCATGCACGCGGCCAGCGAAATCATCGAGGTGCTGCAACGCGGCGAAATGCCGCTGTCGTCGTATCTGCTCCTGCACGGCGATGCGCAATTAAGCACAAAGGACAAGCAACTCCTCACGGAGTGGGCGCAGGGATGGGAGTAGCGAACGCGGGGATTCCGCTGCAGGACACCGCCATGGGGGCCGAGGGATCGCAGGCCGCTTCGCTGTGGCAATGGCTCACGCCGGGATCGATCATCACCATCGGCGTGATCAGCGTGCTGGTCGTTGATGCGTTGCTGCACAACAGCGTCGCCAACATCCCGCAGGTTTCCGCACTGCTGCTGCTGTTCCTTCTCGCGTGGAGTATCGCGTTTCGTGTACGAACGCGCGTTCCCCGGACGGCCAGTTTCATTCGGCATCTGTGGCCACTGATGCTGTACCCTGTGCTGTACGGTGTGATTCACGGCATGATCACCGCCGCGCGCCCATCGGACACACATCTCGTTGATGCCACTCTGTATCAACTCGATGTTGCATTGTTCTCCGTGAATCCTATCGCCTGGCTGGGGGAACACGCGCAACCGCTGCTCACGGACGCACTGTACCTTTCGTATTTCAGCTATTATTTCGGCATGCCTGTGTTGCTCATCCTCATGTGGCGTGGTAACAGGGCGGAGGATTTTCAGCGCGTGGCAACGGTGATGATCGCGGGTTGGTATGGTGCGCTGATCAGCTACGCCCTGTTTCCTGCGCTCGGACCCAGTCGCTGGATGCCCGGCGAACTCCCCGTGCTACACGGTTTGCTGCCCAGCACCATGTGGATTCAGTCCTTTCTCACCGTGAATCTGCAGCCCGCGGTGCGCGACTGCGTCCCGAGCATGCACACCGCGATCACGCTGTTGACGCTGGTCTACGCCTACCGCTACCAACGGCGATTTTTCCACTTCCATCTCGCACCAGGGCTGGGCATCATACTCGCCACGATGTACACTCAGGCGCATTATGTCGTCGATGTGCTGCTGGGCATTCTCACTGCCGGCGTGCTGTATGTCGCCGCCGAGCGGGGGTGGCTTTACAGGTCTCGTCGCTTGGGCGAGTCGTCACGGGTTGCGTCGCTGTAGCAATCGTGCGATTTTACCTCCATGACCGCACAACAATTCGCCCATCGCGTTTCCATCGCCTTCATTCCACCGGTAGTGGCCACCTTTGTCATCAGCGTGCTTGTGCGCTTCTGGGAGCACGGGGGCATCTTTCATCAGAGCATCGTCTGGCTTACAGCGGTGGCTTCGGCCGGAGGACTGCAAATCGTATACGTGCTGTACCTCAAGCGCATGGAAGTGGTGAGCGCGTATGATGTACCCGAGCGCGAGGACCGCAACCATCCCTACCTCGTCAGCGCGGGCATTAGTCTTGGCGGGCTTGTGGCCTTGCAGTTTCTCAACGCGTCGGTGTTCCTGTGGGGATTGCTGTGGTGCTTCACAGTAAACACTCTCATCCTGTACGTCATCAATCGCTATTGGAAAATCAGCGCGCATATGATGGGACTCACCGGGCCACTGGTATTTCTGTGGCCCCTGTTCGGCGTCTGGCTCGCACTGGCGTTACCGATAGTGCTGCTGCTGGGCTGGGCGCGTATCGCCACCGGTTCGCATACATTTGCACAGGTACTCGCCGGTGCCATCGTGGGCGTAGTCCTCACCCTGCTTCAGGTCTGGTTGCTGCTCGACGTCGTGCTCCCGCTCATGCGCGGCTGACCACCTCCGCGGCCCGGACTGCGCTACGCCCGCGCCTCCCATTCCCTTACCCTGAAAAAAAGACGCATGCCCCTGAAATGGAGCATGCGTCGCAAGTGTTTGCCCGCCGGGGTTGTTTTACATCAACTGCTTTTTGAACCAGCGTTCGAACTCGCCGTACCAGAGCTGCGCGTTGCGCGGCTTGAGCACGAGATGACCTTCGTCGGGGAAGTACATGAATTTACTTTCCACGCCCAGCCGTTGCAGCGTGCTGAACAGCTGCATGCCCTGCTCCACAGGCACGCGGAAGTCCAGCTGACCATGTGAGACGTAGGTCGGCGTTTTGAAGTTTTTCGCAAGCCGACTGGGGGACCATTTCTCATACATTTTCGGATTGCTCCACGGAGTCCCACGGAATTCCCATTCGGGGAACCACAGCTCCTCTGTTCCGCCGTACATGCTCACCAGATCGTACACACCCGCGTGGCAGAACAGGGCCTTGAAGCGCGTGGTGTTGCCCAGGAACCAGTTCATCATGTAACCGCCATACGATGCGCCGGCGGCGCCCATGCGGTTCCTATCGATGAAGGGATACTGCTTCAGCACGTAATCGAGGCCTTTCATCAAATCCTTGTACGGCGCCCCGCCCCATTCTCCATTCACACCGTCGGTGAAGGCCTGCCCGAAGCCCTGGGAACCGCGGCAATTCACGGCCACCACCACAAAGCCCGGCGCGGCGAACAGTTGCAGATTCCAGCGATAGTGGAAATTATCGCCCCACACGCCCTGCGGTCCGCCGTGCACGAGATAAATCATCGGGTACTTTTTCTTGGCATCGAAGTTTGGCGGCGGCACGATCCAGCCCTGCACCTCGGCGCCATCGAAGCTCTTGAAGGTGAAGGACTCCGGCGCGTGCATTTCCAATTGCTTCATCACATCGTTGTTGGTGGATGTGAGCTGCCGCACGTTGCTGATGCGCTCGCCATCGTAGTCCACACTCATCACCTCGGCGGGATGGCTCATGCGCTCGCCAACGAACACCAGTGATGTTCCGTTTGGATGCAGGCGGAAGTCGTGGCGATACGTGCCGAGATCCATGTTGCGCACCGTGTCCATGTGCGCGAATTGCAAGGTAATGATGCCCTTGAGCACACGCAGCACATCCCCGCCTTTGGCGGGTACATCGAAGAGCGAAATGTAGGGGCCATCCTGCGCGGTGAACAGCAGGCGCGTGCCTTCCTTATACCAGAGAATTTCATCCACCGAACGATCCACGCCTTCGGTGAGCGTCGTGGTGCTTCCCATCTGGCGATCATAGATCTTCAGATCGTATTTATCCGCTTCGTAGCCGGCGCGCGCCATGCTGCGATACGCGATATAGCGACCGTTGGGCGAGAAAACGGGATTGTTGTCGTTGCCTTTATTGGCGGTGGTGATGCAGCGGGGATTTTTTCCATCGATGCCCACCAGCCAGATGTCGTTGTTGGTGCTTGCCGCCACGAGCTTGTCGGTATTGCGGACGAACGCCACTTCTTTACCATCGGGCGAGACCACGAAATCCTGATGGCCTCCGAGATCGATGGGTGGCGTATCGTAGGCGCCGGGCGTGAGATCGACGGCGATGCCGCCCGCGGCGGCAATGGCGAACACGTGTCCGTACTTGTCATCCTTCCAACTGTTCCACACGCGATACGGCAGCTTGTCGATCAACCGCGCCTTGACGGGATTCTTCTCCTTTTCCTCGTCGCGCAGGCGATTGCATTCATCCGTTGTGCACTCGGCATACACCTGCGAAGTGAAGAGCAGATGCGTGCCGGTGGGCGACCAGGTGAATCCATCCACGCCGGTGGAGATGGAGGTGAGTCGCCGTTGATTGCTGCCATCGGGATTCATCAACCAGATTTGGCCGCCGTTTTCACGCGTGGAGATGAAGGCGACGGACGAACCATCGGGCGACCAGCGCGGATGCATGTCGGCTTTCGCGGCATCGGTGAGCCGTTTCGCTTCACCACCTTCGAAAGGCACCGCCCAGATATCGCTGTTGGAATTGTTCTGTTCGATGCTGAAGCGTGTCACCACGTACAACACCGATTTTCCGTCGGGTGAAATTTGAGGATCGGCAACGCGTCCGAGGGCATACATGTCCTCGAAGGTCATGGGTCTGCCGGTTTCATTCGGGAGTTGCTCGATGCGCTCCACTTGCGCGAACGCGCTGCTCATGAGCAGCAGCAATAGCGGGAGAATACGAAAAGTCTTCATGGCTCTGTGAAATCCGTACGATGAATGGTTGCGAATTCCGGGAATGCTCGGCGCGCCGCGTAGTTACTTCGCGCGCGTGATCACAAATTGTGCAAGATCGGTCAGGGCCCGCCGGGCCGGGGAGTCGGGTAGTGTCGACAGTTGATCCACCGCGCGCTGCCGGTACTGCTCGGCGGTGCGCTCCGCGTGGTCGATGCCGCCGAATTCCTTCACGAAATCGATGATGGTTTCGATGTCCTTGCGGCCGACGCCGTTTTTCAACAGACGAATCACGTGGCGCCGGCGGAGGAAGGGAGCGTTGCCCAGCGCGTGGATGAGAGGCAGGGTGAATTTCTTTTCTTTCAAATCGCCACCCACCGGCTTGCCGATGGTGCTTTCCTTACCGAGGAAATCCAGTATGTCGTCGCGAATCTGAAACGCGATGCCCAGCGCTTCACCGTATTCGCGCATGGCGGCGATCACAGCGGCATCGGTGGTGGCGCTGAGCGCCCCGATCTCGCAACAGGTGGACAGTAGCGAAGCGGTTTTATCACCGATGATGCGAAAGTATGTGGCCTCGTCGTTGCGCAGTTGCCGGGATTTCTGAATTTGCAGCAATTCGCCTTCACTCATGCGCTTCACCGCACGCGAGGTGCAATGCAGGAAGGAAATGTCTTCGTGATCGAGCGAAAGCAGCAAGCCCCGTGATAGCACATAGTCGCCCATCAACACGGCGACTTTGTTTTTCCATATCGCATTGATGCTCGGCCAGCCGCGTCGCGTGGCCGATTCGTCCACCACATCATCGTGAATCAGTGTGGCCGTATGCAACAGCTCCACCAACGCGGCGCCGCGGTACGTGGCCTCGGTGATGCCACCGCTCGCGGCGGCGGACAGCAGCACGAGCATGGGACGCACCTGCTTGCCCTTGCGCTTGATCACATAGCGGACCACGGTGTCCACAATGCCGATGTTGGAACGCAGGGCCTTGCGGAAATGTCCCTCGAAATCCTTGAGTTCGCTTTTCACCGGAGCGAGAATGCTGTCGAGACTCACCGTGCTCATCGGCTCAATTCTCCTCCCTGATGCGTTTCTTCTGGCTGAATTTCGAGATCCATATGCTCAGCTCATACAGGAATACGAGCGGAATGGCCATCATCAGCATACTGATGGGATCGGGACCGGGCGACAGCAGTGCTGCCGCAATGGCGCTGACGATCATGGCATGGCGCCAGTAGCGCCGCATCAATTTCGGGGTCACGATGCCGAGTCGCGAGAGAAAGAACGAGAGCATCGGCAGCTCGAATATCGCTCCCGCCCCGAGCATCAGCGTCAGTATGAATTCGAAGTAGTAATCGATGGCGATCACGTTCTCGATCGCATCCGAACCGAAGCCCACGAAAAACTTCAGCGCCGCCGGGAGTATGGCGAAGTAAGCGAAGGAAACACCGGCCAGAAAGCATATCGATGTGAAAATCACAATGCGCGCCGCGTACCTTCGCTCGCGTGGATACAGACCGGGAGCGACGAATTTCCAGATTTGATAAAACACGTTGGGAATGCTGATGACAATGCCCGCGAAAATCGCCACCTGCATGTACAGAAACACCTGGCCGAAGGGACGCAGGTTCTGCAATTGCATGTGATACACACGCGCGGGACGCAGCAACACATCGTCCATGAGCACGTCGATGAAAATCCACGAGGCCAGGGCGCCGACCACCACACCGATCAGAATGTAGATGATGCGCCAGCGCAGCTCTTCGAGATGGTCGAGAAAGGACATCTCTTTCTCGTTGCCACCGTCCTCTTTATGTTCCCGCGTATCGTCTTCGCTCATGCTCCGTTCGCTACCGCACACGCTGTGTCAAACCTGAAAGATACGAGAGTGGCGGCTAACTGCATAGCACCGACACGCATCCGCAGACCATGAGGCCATCTGTGTTCATGCGTCCGCTACATGTACGTGAATGCCCGCCGTTATCCAGCGCCCCGGCATCGGAATGCCCGGTATCTCCTCGTAGCGCGCATCGAAGATATTTTCCACGGTGACGTCGATGTCCAGCACGCGGGAGAGAGCGTGTCGTACGCGCATATCCACGGTGATCCAGGTATCGCCCTGCGCAAACGGTTGCGCGTACACGGCGGCGATCGACAGCGGCGTGGATGCGAGAACGTCGCTGCGCAGTATGAACGAGGCCTTGTGCCGCGGATGTGTCAATGCGTAGCGGGCCTGCATGCCCTGCAAACCCTCGAGCGCGCTGTACACGTATTGATAGTGCGCAAGCAGAGCAACGGGCGTTTCGGAAGGAGTCCACTCCCAGCGCAATTCCGCGCCATGTACGGTTGCCTTCCGCAGATTGCGCGCATAGTAACGATTGTCAGAGGGATCGAGAATAAAATCGATCAGCTCGCGCTGATCCCGCAGGAACAGCGCCGACGACAACTGCATGGCGCCCATGACGCCGCGGACACCGATCTCGCCGGACCAGGCCGTTTCCGCATGCAACGCATCGGAGCCGGAACTGACAGGATCGCGGTAATACAGCTCGGTGTACGAGGGCTGGCGAAAGGAGCGCCCTCCCGAGACGTAGGCCGTGAAGGATTGCCCGAGGGCGCACTGCAAACCCATGGCGGGATTCCATTGCGCTTCGTGTCCGCGCAACGCATCCACACGCAATTCCGCCGTCAGAGCCAGCCAGGGCAACAGCTCCTGGCGAAACCCGGTGAAGGCGGCGGCTCCTTCGCGTCCATGATCGCCCAGCGCCGTGCTGTGGATGCGGTCGCCCTGCGCATTCACACCCACATTCCACTGCATGGATGCCGAGGGCTGCATGTACAGCACAAGATCACCGTTCAGCACATCGGTGGCGTGCGTATTCACGAAGCGATCCGGGGTGCGGCTGTCGAACACAAAGCGATCATTCAGCCGCCGATACGACACTCCGCCTTGCAGCACGGCTCCGGCGATACCTCGTCTTGCCTGCACGGCGACGGACCCGCCGTGAATTCGTTCCCGCGAGGGAATGCCACGTCCCGGCGAATAAAAGTCGAACGCTCCGAAATCCTTGTCGCTGTAGCTGGCCGAAAGCCGCAATCCGGTTCCGCCCGCATCCACGCTGCTCACATGCGACAGCGTCCACCCGGTGAAATCCGTGCCTCTGCTGTACCCATCATGCCGCAGGAACTGTGCGGAGGTGCGTGCGGCCACATGCTCCGACACCGCGCTCCAGCTCAGACGCGCGTCGGCCCGTCCGAAGGAACCGCCGGCAAGGCGCAGGTCCAGACTATTCCGCTCCGCTCGTCGCGTGACAATGTTGATCAAACCACCGAAGGCGTCGGCGCCATGCAACGCCGACATGTGTCCGGGCACGATTTCCACCCGCTCGATCTCCTCCGTCGGCAGCGCCAACGCCAACGCGTGATGCCCTGTCTGCGGATCGTTCGCGCGCATTCCGTCAATGAGAATGAGATTCTGGCCGAAGGTGGAGCCGCGCATGCCGATGTCGCTCTGCGCGCCGAGGGGACCCCGTCTGCGCACATCCACCACGGCCGACAGGCGCAGCGCATCGTCCAGCGACACCGCACCCGCTTCCGTCATCAGGGCACGCGTCAGCACCTGCACCGCGCGCGGCTGCTCCGACTGCTGCGCTGTAAGCCGCAAGGCGGTCACCTGCACCTCGTCCAAGGTCACCGCCATGGTGTCGTCCGAACGATGTTGCGCCAGCAGCGGCGCCATACCGCCGAGGAAAAGCAGCAGTGATGAAATAGCGAGGAAAAGGGAACGCACGAATCACTCCGAAATAATTGTGCCCGTTCGGACAATTTTTCAGGATACGTAAAATGGCGACCGTGGTCAATGCATTTCGCTGTTGCCACAAGGTGAGTGACCTGCACCGCGTGCGGGCCCGCAGCGCGAGTGTACAGAACGACGAACAGATATTGCGTTCGGGCAGGCAGCATCCAAATTTCGAAGCCGCAGGATTTCCCATGGAGAGCGGCGCTGGCCCGTAGCGGCCCGGACGCCTTTCGCCACAGTCATTCACCGGTTGAGAAAGCCGTGCATGAAGTCACCCCCGAATTCCAGCAATGCCCGCGCTGCTCGGCCTGGGTGTGCAAGGATCATTGCTGGAGTGACAAAAAGGGCCTCTGCAAGAATTGCGCTCCCGATCTGGGTGTGGAAATGGCCGCGGCGCAGGCCAGCAAATCCGTGGAGGAAATCTGGGCGCACGCGGCCATGGCGGAAGAGGATAAAAAGCTCGGGAAAGAGGTCTGGCGTGAAGGTATTCGCGCGACGTGTCCCGACTGCAACGCCCCGCTGGCGCAGAATTCCAAATTCTGCCCCGAATGCGGCGCGCGCGTTCAGGCCAAGCACTGCACAAGTTGCGGCGCAAAGCTCACGGCCAACGCCAAGTTCTGTCCGGACTGCGGAGAGAAGGTCGAACAGTCCTGACGGAGCATCCACACCATACCCGGTGCTCGTCCCGCCTCAGCGCAGGACGAGCACCGCTGTTTGTGCCAATGGCTCACCGGTCGTTTTCAGTATGCAAAGGTACAGTCCACTCGGCAGCGCCGATGTATCGAGCGGGATGTTGTTGCGACCTTCCCGTAGCCAGATTTCTACCCGCCGCACACTCTGGCCGAGTGTTGTGCACAGTTCCAACGACACATGGAGAGGGCGCGCCACATCCACCTGTACCTGCATCGCAATGGATCTCATGGCGGGATTGGGATAGACCGCGTACAGTTGCACCGTGCGCGCGGCGGGAACAAGCTCCACGTCGGTCAACAAGGAGAGTGCAAGGCCGTACGCCACGGCCACGCTTCGATACTGTCCGTCGGGAATTGTGAACGTGAGATACATCCAACCATCATCACAGCGTACGCTGGTGACGTTGCACCCCGGAGGCGTCGTGAGATCGAGACGACCGCTCACCGAGGCGTCCGCAGCATGCGCGAGTACTGCGATAACCGGTGTGGATGTTGTGTGCGTGGTGACCACGGAATAGAGAGCGCCATCATGCGCGACGAGGGCGAAGGGAACATCCATGCCCTGCGCCGAGGCATGCCGTCCTTGCAGCACGCCGAGCGCAAGAGCGGCGAGCAGAAGCAGGCGGGAACGAGAGTGGAACGTGTACATGGCTGCCTCCTTGTTCACGGATCGACTACGACGATTTCGACTTCCCAGTGGTTCAGCGACACCGGCCCGGGCGACACCACGTCCACGCGGTCGAAATACCCGCCCTGCGGCGCGGTGATGCCTCCGTTTTGTGTGAGTTGACCCGGTGTGAACGCGATTTCGCGTTCGGCGGTCTGCACGCCCTGGTTATATCCACGGATAAAGGCGGTACCACCCAGAGGGTGCGTGCACGTGAGCGTGATGGAAAACTTCTCGGTATTCCACTGCGTCCCGGGATTGATGATGTCCTGTAGCGTTGCCATCTCAAAACGCAGACCCGCCTGTTCCATCGAGAGTTCGGCACCTGCTTTCATGACGAAAGGTGGCGAACCGAAGCCGGTTTCCGCCTGCGTCATCACATGCACGGTGAGTTGACCAGTTTGATTGGCTGGCACTTTGGCGGGATAGGTTCCCAGGGCCAGGTCGCTTCCGGGAAGCAAGGGACCATCGGGTATGCTGCTGAAGTAGATGTACCAGGTGGAGATGATGTAACACCACACACCGTCGCTGCCACGATTGCCGTCCAGCTTCAGACCCACCGGACCCGATACAGTGGCGACACCGCCCGGTCCGCCTTTGCCGGGACCCTTGCCATCGCCACCATTGCCACCATTCCCCGCAATGGCATTGCCCGAGCCACCGTTGTTGCCGCTACTCACTGTGGCGTTGCCGCCGGCTCCGCCATCGCCGCCACTGGCCGCGGGCGGTGTACAGCAATGACCACCATTTCCACCATTGCCCCCGAGTGCGCTTGCGGTACCATCGCTGCCGGGATTGCTGGTGGCCGCTCCACCGTCCTGTCCTTTGACATCGGTGCCGCCACGCAAACCGCCGCGGGCTTCGGCGCTGCCGCCATTGCCTCCGGCGCAGTTGCACCCGGTGCCATTGCCGCCATCGCCACCGTTGGCGCCCGCATGCCCGCCATCGCTGCCCTGCACAGTGGCTTCGCCAGGATCGGCGGAAGTACCTTGTCCAAACAGCTTGCCAATTTTTCCACTCATCGCTTTGCCATCACCGCCTCGACCACCGACAGCGGTACTGCTCCCGCCATTTTCGCCGGGACAGCCGTCGCGGCCTTTTTGAGGATCGGGGATGGCGCGGGCGTTGCCGCCGTCGCCCGGTGCGGCGACAGCGTTACCACCCTTGCCCGGTTTGAACTGCTCCGCTCCGGCGAGCCGTACGCCCTGATGTCCGGAAGGTCCACCATCGCCACCGAAGGCGCGGGCCCAGCCGCCCTTGCCTCCCACGGCTGTGCTGGTACAATTGTCCGCATCGCCGCCTTTGCCGCCGTTGGCCGTGGCGCTTCCTCCGTTGCCACCCTGGCCGCCGCTCAGTGTGATGTTCTCGATGCCTGTGACATTTCCCCGAACGACGCCGCTTTTCCTGGCCGAACCACCCACCCCTCCGCGAGCGAGTGCGTTTGCGCCGTTCTGCCCATTGTTGCAGCGGTTCAAGCCGGGACCTCCGGTTGCCGTTGCGTTTCCTCCCCTTCCTCCATTGCCAGTGTAGATGTTCACCGGCCCGAGAAAGGTGATGGAATTGCTCGCGGTGAAACGGACATGGGCTGCCGCATTGCTGCCGCGTCCACCAAATGCATACGCGGTCCCTTCGGCGGGCACGAATACATTGGCATCGCCTCCTGGACCACCATCGCCCGCTTCGAAACTGCCGCCCATCACCAGAATATTTCTGGCGTGGAAATACAGACTACCACCTCTGCCACCCGCGCCACCCACACGATGCGCCGCATTGGCCGCGCCACCCTGCGCGCCCGAAGCCGCGCGAATCGTGCTGTTGTTGATCACGAGCCAGCCATCGGGCACGGTGGTGCGCAGCCCGTTGCCCGGGCGTCCCGCCGCTCCCGGCAATCCCTGGCGTGCTGGACGAGGTGTCATCACCGCGGCCGAGTCGAAGCGCAGGTGCTGGTAGCCGTAGAACACGATACGCTCGCGTACCATGAGCGGACCATTCACCACCGCCGTTCCGCCTGCTGTTTGCGGCTTGCGCATTGCGATTGCATGCGTGGCCGGAACCGCGCGCAGTCGCGTGGAATCGGGCTGATACACGTAAAGCGACATCTCGGCGCTTGCCGTCTGTCCCGTCGCCGTTGTTACGGCGCAGGTAAGTTCATAGCGCCCGGCCGCTGCGTATTGGATAACGGGATTTGGCTCGGTCAGCACCCGGCCATCGCCTGTTTCCCAGCGATAGGACGCAACGTCGACATCGACGCCCTCGAAGCCCGACACGAGCGCAATGCTGTCGGACATCGCATACAGCACATCGCCGCAGGCCGTCGCAAGTCCGAAGCCCGGTGGCAACTCCTCCGTCACTTCAACCACAACAATACGTGCACTACTCACCGCGCTGCGACCTTCATCATCGATCATGGTGACGGTGATGGTGCGGCTTCCCTCGGTGGTGTAGCGCAAGGGCACGTCGAGCGTCACGCCGTCGGTGGGGACGAGATTGCGTAGGACCGTTCCGCTTCCGTCGTTGACATCGAAGCGCACCACGCCACCATCGGGATCGACACCGGTGATGGAGCACCAGACCACCGCAGTGTCGCCCGGAGGCATGGGCACGTACACGCGATCCGGCAGAACCTCGCCCACGGGATCGAGAGGCAGCGTTGATCGCGCATGACTCGGTAACAAGGCCTCCGCATCGGTAATGGTGCTGTCGTCGGTACAGCGCACGGGTACATCCGATATGATGCTTCCGTTCTGTACCAACGCCCCCTCCACACTGAACAGCAGCAGCTCGCCGCCTGACATCGCGTCATCTGCGCAGGTGTCCACCACGCTGCCTTCGAGCAGCAGCACACGGTAATGCAGTATGCGAAGCGCGGCACAGGGACTCCAGATGCTGCCTTGCAACAACAGCGTGTCCGACACCAGCAAATCGATCGGTCCCGCGCAGCGCACCGTCACGCCTGCCGGGATTTCCAGCGAGGAGTAACAGTAGCTCCCCGCCGCCAGCGTGGTGTCGTCTGTCACGCGCCATCGCGCCGCTGGCAGCACGTTGAGAGTGAATTCCGCCTCATCCCGTTGACCGGCATTGTCCCGCACCCGCACCGTGAAGGTACTTGAACCCGGCTCGTCCGGTACGCCTTGCAGCAGGCCATCGACGCTCAGGGACATGCCGGACGGGGGATTTCCTTCCACCACATCGAAGCGATACGGTCGAGTGCCCCCCGCCGCATCGAACTGCGCCGTGTACTGTTCACATACCCGCGCGTCGGGTAACGGCACGGTGAACAGGTGCAGTGCTTCGGCATCCACACGCAGTTCCAGTTTCGCCGTTGCGGTGTCGCCATGCGCATCCGTGACAAGAAGCCGCGGCATCCACAGTCCGCTGGAATCGGGCGTCCCCACGATATGTCCATCGCTGCTCAGCTGCAGTGCGCTCGGCAGCGAGGCGTCGAGCACAGTCCAGACGTACGGTGCCACACCGCCCTCCGCCTGCAAGGCCACACTGTAGGCGGCACCCACCACCGCCACCGGCAATGTGCCGGTGACTATGTGCAACGCCTCGGGTGGTGTGCGCAGGAGCAGCGTTTTCATGTTGCCATCACTGTTCCCGTGGATGTCTCTCACCCGCACCGCGCAGGAATATTCCGTATTCGCCATCAATCCGTGCAGCGTGTACTGATGCGTGGACCGCAACACGGCAAGTGGCTGCTTGTAGTCAATGGACTCTGGAAGCACGCTCACAAACAGTTCGTAGCGCAATTCTTCTTCTGCGCTCACGGCATCCCAAGCTGGCGTCCATGCCAGCGTCAGCGAGCGCGGCTGTTCGGCGAAGCCGCCCGACACGCCCTTGAAATGCGGAGCGGCGAGGTCGCTGCCTGCTCCATCGCCATCCACGGTGCCCGAGGCCTCGAGCACGCCTTGTTCACGAAACACCTGCACCACGGCATTCATGTCGCCGGTGATGGCTTCCATTCGTAGCGACACCGCCGTCATACCTCCGGGCAGCAGGTCCACAGCCACGATGTGGTGACGTCCTTCCGTGGCATTGAGCGGAAACAGCGCGCTGTTCCACTGCGATGTCACCCGCAACAGCAGAGGACGAATGGTGCTGTCGCTGCTCCACACATGCACGCCGGCCGACATTCCCTGCTCGTCCGCCGCCAGGGCCACGATGCCATCATCATAGCCCGGTGCGAGATCCTGTTTCCATTCGTGGAGCATTTCGGCATTCGGTCCCAGCAGCAGAAGAAGTGAATTTTTCGAAGTAGGGAGCCGCTCCCAACCCGCGAGCAGCGTCCCTTCCGGCCGCGGGAGCATGGAAGCGAAATGCACGTTCTCGTATCTCCTGTTCCAGCGCATGTCGCCATCGGTCTCCAGGCAGAACACCGCCGCGGCTCGCGTGCCATCCCCTTCCTCGTCGCAGCACAGCACCATGGCGCCATCAGCTGACGTGATCAACGCGACGGGGAGTTGCGATATCCCGTCACTCCGTGGAGCCACCCATCGCCAGCCCGGCGTACCATCGGCGCTCCATGACTGGACAAACAGCCGCCAGCCGCGCTGCCAGCGCATGCCCGCCACGTACACCTCGCCGGCAGTGCCGAGACGGATGTCATGCGATCTGCAATCCACGCTGTCCGGCAATTCCCGCGACCACAATGTGTCGCCCATGGTGCCAAGCATGTGCACGATCATGCTCCAACGCCCGCTGCCATCGAAGAGATTGCCGCACAGCGCCATTCGCGCCGAGCGCAGGTCGCTCGCGACAAATTCCACGGAGGCGCCCACATCGGCGCGCCGCAGCTCCCATTGCTGCTGACCCCACAGTGGAGTGATGCACACACAACACCATGCCATGCCTATCACCCAACGTACGGCGAGGCGTTTTCTGTTCGCGTTCATGATGTCCTCCTGCGCGCATGGGCACGCCGAAACCGAAGAGACGAGGGTGGACAGCTATACGCACGCGTCGCTGGCGACAGCGCGGTCGAACGAGGGTCGAAAGGATAAGGTTGTCTGAATTGTACGCCCGCATATTACTCCCCTTTTTCTACAATGTCAAGTGTGCGACACTGGAAAACGATACCCGGCCACGCCGCCGCCCGACGAAATGCTTCATCTCACCACCAACTCGAGTGAGGCGATGAACCCGAACCCCTCGGTCGATGTTGCAGATGGAGGAATCACGCACACCAAAGTCCCGAGAATGCCTATGCTCGCTGTATTGCGACAAAGTTTGCTTCCCTTATTGCTTCTCATCCCCATCGCCGCCTCACCGGCACAGTCGTGCCCGAGTCCGGATGTGGCCGGCCCGCATGGCTACGGTTGGTATTCCGCCACGGTACAGCGGGGAGCGAGAACGCTGAACAGTCTCGTATACTATCCTGCAACGAGTAGTGGACAAAACGCACCCGCCGTGCAGGGCTCCACCCTTTTTCCCATGGTGGCCTTTGGACATGGATTCGCCGCCCAGAACTCTCATTACATTTCCTACTACCAACACCTCGCATCTCGCGGGTATGTGGTGATAGCCCCACAGTTTCCCGACACACAGCACGATGAACTCGGCCTGGACCTTCTCGCCTGTGTCGAATGGCTGCGCCAGCGCAACAGCGACACCCAAAGCCTCCTTTACGGGATTGTGGATACTTCGAAGGCGGGCGTATCGGGACATTCCATGGGCGGCGGAGCGAGTTTGCTGGCGGCCTCCTACGACTCCCGCATTCTGACCGCCGCTCCCATGTGTCCCGCGGAAACCAACCCATCGTGCATCAGTCGCATGACGCTCATCGCGGGAGCGGTGTGCATCATCGCAGGTTCGGCGGATGGCATCACGCCGCTGGCGAACCATCAGCAACCGATGTACAATGCCGCGCAGGCATTCAAAAGCCTGGCGGTGCTGCAAGGCGCAAACCACACGCGATGCATGGACACAGGGATGTTCGATTTCGTCGACCCCAATGGCAATATGACACGGACGGTGCAGCAACAACTGACGCGCCGCTACATGACGGCGGTGTTCGACTTTTTTCTGAAAGGCGATAGCTGTGGCTGGAGCTACAGCTACGGTGTGAACGCCAACCATCCATCGGTGCTACTTAGCCAACTCACCCGTGCAATGCAGCCCTCAACCTTCGGCCTTGTCGCCCCGCTCAGCGGCGCCGTCATCCCACCGGTGGCCGTGTCCTGGCAGCGCAGCGACTCTCCCAGTCCCATCGACACCGTACGCTATACCGTGCAGACGTCCTCCAACAATCGTTTCGCGAGCATTCGTTACGAAAGTACGGTGACGGACACCGCGATGGTTCTTCCCGTGGTGGCCTTCGACACTCTCACGTACTGGCGTGTTGTGGCCTGGACCTCGCCCAACACGCGCAGGACAAGCACGAATGTCGGCCAGCTCAGCTCTCCCGTGCCAGTGGAGCTGGCATCCTTCTCCGCTCGTCGTCTTCCCAATGGTGTGGATCTGGAGTGGATCACGGAAAGCGAAAGCAACAATGCCGGCTTCGAAGTGCTGCGTGCCAGCGATGGCGAGCACTTCCAAAGTATCGCGTTCGTCGCCGGCATGGGCGACAGTCGTCAGCTGCACCGCTACAACTACTTCGATGCGTTCGAACACGACGCGTGGTACCGCCTGCGCCAAATCGATTTCGATGGAACGCTCACCGTGGGGCCAACCCTGCACGTCGTTTCTCA
>JAMIQH010000091.1:0-20463 GCA_035914695.1 Bacteroidota bacterium
CGGGATCTTCTCTTTTTTTGTCGGAGCGGATCAACAGAATTTCAAAACCACAGATTGCACAGATTTCACACAGATTAGCACAGATGATTCGTGGAAGTCCTCCCGGCCTGAGTACATAGCCGCAGGGGAAGCAATCCAACAGCCGTTGTCGCAAGTGACGCGAAACACGCGTCCATTGCCTTCAGTGGTTGAATCAAGCCAGAGGCAGATGAATGTTCAGAGTAGATTTCGCAGATTCTTAACGATCCCTACGATTGAATCTGTGGAAATCCGCGAGCAATCTGCGAAATCCGTGGTTTTTAAATTCAGCCGGATGTGAGAACTGCGCGGTGCAGGACGCGCGCGCGAATAGCATAATGATGGGAGTTATCTGTACTTTGCACATCATGAAACGCACATGGCGGAGAGATTTCCGGGTGTGGTGAACGAAGTTTACCGGAACGAACATGGCAGAGATATCGCAATACCTTGATCGACGTCCCGGGCACGTACGCGCGCTGTACGCCTTCGTCCTCGGCGTGGTGTTGCTGTACGGCGGGGTGTGGGTGTACCGCTACGCCTCCATCACCACCGACGAGAACTGGTACGACGATGTGAAGGGCCGCGTCACCATCATTTCCGTCACGCCAGGCGGGGCGTCGGATCGCGCGGGTCTGCGCGTGGGCGATACCATCGTGGCGGTGAACGGCAATGTGGTGCGCAATAAATACGAGGCCAACGATTACCTGATTCGCGGTACGGGAGGCGCCGTGCTGCGCTACACCATTCTGCGGGATGGCCGCAGCATGGACATCGATGTGGTGATCGCACAGTACGGACTGCCACTGCAGTATCTCGCCGCGGTGATCACCGCCTTGCTGCTCATCTTGCTCGCATCCTATGTGGTGTTCAAGCGACCCACGTATAGCGTGGCGCGTCTGTTCGCGCTCGCGCAATACAGCTTCGCGCTGGCGCTGCTCGTGCATCGGCATATCGGCATGACGCAGGTTGCGGATGGCCTCATACTGGCGTCGCAAATTCTGCATCCCTTGCTCTGGCCATTGACCATCGCGCTGCAGATGCACACGCTGTTGTATTTCCCCGTGCCGAAATACGTGCGTCCGATACCACCGCCTCTGCTGACCGCGCTGTATGTGATCCCGGCGGGGACTTCGCTATTGCTCATTATTCTCGGGAGCGTTATCGGGGCGAAGCTGTTTTCCTCTCCGTTGCTGCCGTTTCTTACTGTTACCGCCGCGTTGCTCGCCGCGCGTGCGCTGCTGTTCAAACGCATGGGCAATGCGGAGAATGCGGAATACGCAGGCAAGGCGAAGCTGGTGCATCTTGCCCTGCTGCTCGTACTCGGCTTTGTGGGCGGGCTACTCCTGCTCGAACCATCGTCGCTTTGGCAGGCGCTGTTCCTGCTCGGTGTGGCGATTCCCGGTTTGCTGTTCACCACCATCGTGCGGCAGCGCATCTTCGATCTGTACATCGTACTGCGCCGCCGCTCGCTGTACTCCATGCTCAGCATTTCGCTCACCGCGTTCATCATCGTGCTGCTGCTGACCGCGCTGTTTGTCGTGCCAGGGCATTCACCGGATATTCCCGTCCTGAGTGTGAGCGGCGGACAGGTGGAATTGCTGCGGCTTTCCTCCTTGAGCGCCGAGCAGCGCATGGTGTTCGAGAAGCGCCTGACCTTCACTATCGGTGTGTTTCTCGCCGGTTTGCTCTGGTGGGCCTACAGCGAGGGACGACGCCTGTTGGATCGACGCTTCTACCGTGGCACCTACGATTACAAGCAGGCGCTGAAGGCCTTTAGCGAATTGTCGCATGGCCACAGCGATATGCATGCCCTCGCCGACAAGGTGGTGCGCAGCGTCGTGGGTCTGATGCATGTGCGCGCCGCGATGTTTATTCACCGTGTGGACGGGCGTTTCGTGCTGTTGGCCTCCCATGGTGTACGTGTCGAGGACGAGGAACTCGGCATGTCGCTGGCCACGCAACGCCATCTGGAGCAGTCCTTCGCGAGAAGCGCGGCGTTCCCAGTGAATGATTTACCCTACCGCGAGCTGTTTGCGCGCAAGGGGATGGAGTTTCTCGTCGGCATGCGACTCAACGGCAACACCGAGGCCATGTTGCTGTTGGGCGAAAAAGCCGCCGATACGAATTACTCGCGTGAGGATGTGGAATTGCTCGAGAATCTCTCGATCAACGTCTGCGATGCCATGCTGAGCATGCGCTTCTATGATGATGCCCGGGAAAAGGAACGCATGAAAAGCGAACTCGACATTGCGCGGCGTATGCAGATGCAATCGCTCCCCACCGAATTGCCGGAATTCCCCGGCCTCGATGTCGCAGCATTGTCCCTCCCCGCCTACGAAGTGGGCGGCGATTTTTTCGATGTACTACCGCGTCACAACGCGGCCACCTTTCTCGTGGGTGATGTGTCGGGCAAAGGCACTTCGGCGGCGATGTACCTCGCGCGCATGCAGGGCGTGCTGAAAACCATCGAATCGTATCAACCATCACTGTGGGAATTGCTGGCGCGACTCAACACGCAGATGCTGGATAATGCCGACCGGCGGAGCTTCGTCACGCTCGCGGCGCTGCGCTTCGATTTTCTGAGCAGCGACGTGCAGTTCATCCGCGCCGGACATTTGCCCTTGCTGCATTACAACGCGCTGGCGGGCGAAGTGAACGTGCATCGCCCCGAGGGTATGGCGGTGGGCCTGGATCAGTATGCATTCACCGAACGCATGCGCGAGGATACGCTGTTCGCGCGCAACGGCGATTTGTTCGTGCTGGTGAGCGACGGCGTGACCGAGGCCCTCAACGCGCAGGGCGAGCAATTCGGCCTCGATGGTGTGGCCGCCTGCATGCGTGCCCACGCGCATCGCAGCGCGCATCACGTGCGGGATGAAATTCTGAATGCCGTCGAGCAATACAGCGGCGGAAGCGAGCGTCAGGACGACGCCACCGTGCTGGTGGTGAAATGCCGCATCGTGGCGGGATGAGCGGCGGCGCGGCGCGCTATTTCACGAGAGAGCGATTCCACACATAGCGCATGCGCGCGTCCATGTAGGTGCGGCTGTCGATGTCCTCGATGATGGAGAAGGACGGGATGTCCCAGGAGCCGGTCATTTTGCGCAACAGCCGCTCCAATTGGTCGCGCCGCTCGCGCGCCTCGCTCATGGTTTTCCCATACACCTCGATGTCGATGTCACTCACCTGCGATCGCGGGGCCGAGCGCAGGAGATGCAGCAACTGTAGGAACCCCTTCGAGGACTCGTCCACCTGATTGCCGCGGATGAATATCTCCGAGAACATCCAGTTGACACGTTGCACGGGGTTGACGTCGGGTTTGCCCAGCGGCGAGGCGTCGTTGCCATCGAGTACGCCATCGCCGTCGGTGTCGGGATTGCGCGGATCGGTCATCAGGCCGTAGTACTCGGCGTAGTCGCTCGCGGCATCGTTGTCCGTGTCGGGCTTTTTCGGGTCCGTGCCAATCAACACTTCCACGCCATCGAAGAGCCCGTCGGCATCGAAGTCCTCGTCGTGCGGCCGCAGCAAGCGCGCGCTTTCCTCCGCATCGGCGAGGCCGTCGCCATCGGTGTCGCGCAGCAGCGGACTGGAGGTGTTCTCCAAGCCGTCGGGGAGGCCGTCGCCGTCGCTGTCCTGAAGCAGGGGATTGGTGCCGCGCGACAACTCCACATTGTCGGGCAGACCATCGCTGTCGCTGTCGACGCGCAGGAGATTGGTGCCGAGCTGGCGCTCGGCGAAATCCTCCAGGCCGTCGCCGTCGCTGTCTTTCTTCAAGGGATTGCTCCCGAGCACATGTACCTCGTCGCCGTCGCGCAGTCCATCGCCATCGGTGTCGGGGAAAATGGGAGACGTGCCCACGGTCAATTCCTCTCCGTCGCGCAGCCCGTCGCCGTCGGTGTCCGGATTGAAAGGATCGCAGCGGTACACATGCAACTCGTCGCGGTCGAGCAGGCCGTCGAAATCGCTGTCCTTGTCCCGCGTCGGGAAGGAATATGCCAACCCGATGCCAGCAGTGAGGAAGGCGTCGGCCATGTCGCCGATGGACAGACCGTCCACATAGTCCGAGAATGTGGGATGCATGGTGGCATGCACTGTCAGCGCGAGGTAATCGGAGACGAGGTAGTCGAGTTCGGCCGAGAGCGGTATGCCCAGTGTCCATTTGCCATAGCGCTCCTGCGGACGTTCCAGAGCATCGCCATTCGCATTCATTGGCGAATAGTACACGGCTTCGAGTCCGGCACCGAGGAACAGTTCGGCCTGCGGTCCGATGGTGACGCGCCACAGGGCGGACAGCGAGATGGGCATGGCGAAGCTGCGATTCACCTCGTGCATCTCGAGACGTGATGTGTCGAAATAGCGGTACATGGTGGCATTGGTCTTCCACTGGAGATCGTGAAATCCGATGCCACCCTGCATGTACAGCGCGCCCGGCGTGCCCAGATTCAACGGTTGCAGGTAATGGCGTAGCGTGAGTGCCCCGCCGTTGGAAAAGCGCGTGTCGGGGAAGTCGTCGAAGGTCTTCGTCGCATTGGCCTGTATGGTCAGAATCCATTGCCGCGGGGTGAGCGGCACACTCGATTGCGCGCGCAGCGCGTGCAAATCGCAGAGCGACAACACGCAGCACAGCAGCGCGAACAGCGCGATGGAGCGCGCAACAAGGCGTTGTGGTTTCCTGCTCATTCCTGCTCCTCCTCGCGTCGCGCCATCCAGCGCATTCTTCTCCGTTCGTCCCATGCCGCGATTTCCTCCTCCTGCGTGATCAGTGTGTCCGGGGAATGCAGACGTGTGAGCGCCTCCACATGTTCCGGCGTGCTGCCGCAGCATCCACCGATGAAGCGCGCGCCCAGCCGCACCCATTCGCGCGAGGCCTCGGCGAAGGCGGGGACGTCGACGTCGCCGCGCAGCACGCCGCCTGTATCGGGACCCGGGGCTCCGATGTTGGCATAGCATCCGATGGTGGCATCCGGAATTTCCGCCAGTATGCGCAGCGGCGTCGCGATATGCGCCGCGGAGACGCAGTTCACCAGCACCACCGACGCTCCGGCATCCAGCACCGCGCGGGCGGCGTCGGCGAGGGATTCGCCCGAGAGCAGCGCGCCATCCTCGCGCGTGACGAAGCTGGTCATGACCTCGCGGCCCGTGGCCACGCAGGCCTCGGTGGCGATGCGCGCCTCGCGCGTGTCCATCATGGTTTCCACCAGCAGCACATCCACGCCGAGCATGGACAGCAGTCGCGCCTGTGCGCCATGCTCGTTGCGCAGTTCCTCGTCTGTCGGCACCAGATCCGGCCGGTAACAATCCTCGACCGGCGCCAGTCCGCCTGCCACAAGCACCGGACGCGCGGGGATGTAGCGCTCGCGCGCCTCATGGGCGAACTGCACCGCTTTGAGGTTGAGTTCCTCCCAACGATCCTCCATGCCAGCGCCTCGAAGCGCGCGGAGATTGCTGCGGAAGGTGTTGGTGGTGAGAATATCCGCGCCGGCGCTGAGATGGGAAAAATGCACGTTGCGCACCACATGCGGCGCGCGCTGCAGGGCATTGGCCGACCACAGCGGAAGCCCGATGTCCACGCCCTGGCGCTGTAGTTCGGTACCCATGGCGCCGTCGAGAATGATGATGCGTTTTGTGCTCAGAAGATCGGAGAGGTACATGATCGGGTTCAGGATGCGGGAACAATGAAAAAGGGAATCATACGTCGGAATTATCGGCGGCGGTGCTGACGCTGCCGGAATGAAAGGCCCGCTTGCCCACGGCAACGAAGCCCAGCGCCAGCAGGGCCGGACGGCACAGGTCGAGATCGATGTCCGCGAGGCGTGCCTCGTCGATTTCCACCATGGCCGAAGCATCGGGCATGTGTCGGAGACGGATGTTGCAGCGCGCGTCGAGACGGAAGAGACTGCGCAGCAGTTCCTCCGCCACTTCGATGCGGCGCACGTGCTGCTCCGTGGCCAAGACGCCGATATGCAAACGCGAACGCAGACAGGGCGAGGCCGCGGCGTCCCAATTGGGCAAGCCAACGAAGCGCGCGAGTTCGCGAATGTGCCGCTTTTCGAAGCGCGCGAGCGGACTGAGCACCTGATGCTCCCGCGCGGCGCGCAAACCCACACGCGTGGGATCGGCCAGGTCGTCCTTGTTGCTGCCGTTGAACACGCGGATGTCGTTGCCTTCCACATCGTCCATCACGGCTTTCATCGCGTGATAAATCGAGTTCTTGCACACGTAACAGCTCATGCCTTCGTTGGCGATGTACTCGGGATTCTGGAATTCGTCGGTGGATACAAAGCGCAGGGGAATGCCGATATGTGCCGCGATGCGCTCGGCCTGCTCGCGCATGCCGCGACCAACCGAGGGCGAGAGCGCCATGATTGCGCTGCTGCGCACGGGAAACACATCGAACACCGCCTTCGCCACGAGACTGCTGTCGAGTCCGCCGGAAAAGGCCACCGCATTCATACCCGACGCCGAACCGCCATCCTCGATGTCGAGCAGCAGCGAGCGATACACTGTCGACAGTTCACTCATCGCCACCGCCTTCACCTTTCACGGCGCTTTCGCCCAGCATGTTGATGCGATGCGCCGCCGCCGCCGCGCCGATGCCGTTGTCGATATTGACCACCAGCACGCCGGGAGCGCAACTTCCGAGCATGGAGTGCAGGGCATTCCAGCCACCCGCGTTCACGCCGTAGCCGGCGGAGATCGGTACGCCGATCACGGGAGCCGACACCAATCCCGCGAGCACACTGGGCAGCGCTGCTTCCATGCCGGCGAGACACAGAATCACCCGGGTACTATTGAGTGCCGGGAGAATATCGGTCAGCCGATGCAGTCCCGCCACACCCACGTCGGCGAAACGCGTGGTGCGGCTTCCCGCATGCGCGCAGGCCACCTCGATTTCCTCCGCCACCGCGAGATCGCTGGTGCCAGCGGTCACAATCGCGATGTGTCCGCGCGCTGTCGGCAACGTCGATGGAAGGAACACCGCCATGCGCGAACGGGGATAATACTGCGCATCGGCATCGATCGTACGCAGCAAATCGAAGCGCTCCGCTTCGAGACGGGAGACGAGCACATTCACCACAGCGGCATCGCGCAAAGCGGTGATGATGTCCCGCAAATCGTCGGTGGTCTTGCCCGGCGCGTAAATCACCTCGGGAAAACCCGTCCGCGCCGCGCGATGGGGATCGAGCCGTGCGATGTTTTCGACGTGTATGGTCTGACCGGAGGTGGCTGTCATTGTCGGGGAATTACCGTCTGTTTCGCAGTGCACGGGTGAAGCCGAGGGCCGAAACGACGCCGCGTACGGACGTCGTGCCGAGTAATATACGGAGGGCACCGGGCCGGGACAATGAAGAATGGCGGATGCTCCGATGGTCGGGGCGATGGATCGTGCACCCGGCGTTGAACCCCGGAGCGTATGCCGCTGTTGTGCTCCTGAGTCGAAAAATGCGCAATTTGCGGTAGGACATACTGAGAGTGCAATGAACAACTGGCATACCCTTCCCGCCGATCAGGTGGCGAAACATTTTGGCAGCGATCTGGAGCGCGGGCTCAATTCCGACGCGGTGAACGCATCGCGCGCAGCGCATGGCGGCAATGAATTGCCGCAAGAAAAGCGCAAGCCCGCCATTCTCCTGTTTCTGCAACAGGCGAACAATCCCATCATCTACATTCTGCTCGTGGCCGGTGTGCTCACCGCGCTGCTGGCCGATGTGGCCGACTCGATCGTGATTTTCGCCGTCGTCATCGTCAATACCC
Source organism: Bacteroidota bacterium (assembly GCA_035914695.1). GTDB lineage: Bacteria > Bacteroidota > Ignavibacteria > SZUA-365 > SZUA-365 > JAOSJT01. The sequence continues at coordinate 7,777 of JAMIQH010000091.1, forward strand.
TCATCGGCTACTATCAGGAAACCAAGGCCGAAAGCGCCATGCGCGCGCTCAAGGATCTCACCGCACCGGTGGCGCGCACCTTGCGGCATGGTGTGCAAACCACCTTGCCCGCCACCGAACTCGTTTGCGGCGATATCGTTTTCGTCGAATCCGGAACAAAAGTCCCCGCGGACATCCGCCTCATCGACACACGCGAATTGGTGGTGGACGAGTCCATGCTCACCGGCGAAAGTCTCCCCGTCACCAAACGAGCCGATGCGATCATCCCCGAACAATCGCCGCTTGGAGACCGGCTCACCATGCTGTACTCCGGCACCGTGGTGCAGCGCGGCCGCGGCCGCGGCGTGGTGGTGGCCGTGGGTGTGCGCACCGAACTCGGCCAGATCACGCAGAACATCATCGACGCCGAGGCCACCATTTCGCCGCTCGAACAGCGCTTGCAGCGCTTCGGCAAAAATCTGAGCATCGCCATCGGCATTGCCATCGCTATCATTTTTGTCGCGGGATGGCTGCAGGGCAACAGTCTGCTCACCATGTTCCTCACCTCCGTGGGCATGGCCGTGTCGGCTATTCCCGAAGGACTTCCCGTGTCCGTCACTGTCGCCCTTTCCATCGGCGTTTATACCATGGCGAAGAAAAACGCCATCATCCGCAAGCTCTCCGCCGTGGAAACACTCGGCAGCACCACGGTGATCTGTACGGACAAAACCGGCACGCTCACCGAAAACGCCATGACCGTGACGCGCATCGCCACTGCCGACGGCGACTATCAGGTGAGCGGACAGGGCTACGAAGGAAAAGGGCGCATCACCGCGGCGGACGGAAGCGTGCGCACCATTGAGAGCGATCCCGCGCTGAACATGACGCTGCGCATCGGCGCGCTGTGTACCGAATCGCGCCTCGTGCGCGAGGAAGGACGCGTGCAGCTCGTGGGCGATCCCACCGAGGGCGCCTTGCTGGCCAGCGCAATGAAGGGCGGGGTGGACATCGATGCGGTGCAAACCGAGTGGACGCTGACGGGCATGCAGCCCTTCGAATCGGAATTGCAGTACATGGCCGTCACCGTCAGTGATGTTACGCGCACCTTGCTCATGGTCAAGGGCTCGACCGAGCGTTTGCTCGACATGTGTACGCACATGTACGAAGGCGGCGTGGCCGTGCCTCTCGAGGAGCCGCGGGTGCGCGCATCGGTGAACATGCTTTCGTCGCAGGCCCTGCGCGTGATCGCCTGCGCGTGGCGCGAGGTTGCCGAAGACGCCGACGCGCTCGACGCCACGCTGTATCAGGGTCTGACGCTCGCGGGCTTGCAGGGCATGTACGATCCGCCCCGCGAGGAAGTGAAGGCCGCGATTGCCGATTGTAAAACCGCCGGCATCAAGGTGATTATGATCACCGGCGACCATCGCGACACCGCGCGCGCCATTGCCGAGCAACTCAAGTTGAACGACGAGCAGATCGATGTGCTGAGCGGTGCCGAACTCGATGACATGTCCGACAAGGAATTGCGCGCCAAGGCGGATATGACGGAAGTGTACGCGCGCGTCTCGCCGCTGCACAAACTGCGCATCGTGCGCGAGTTGCAGCAGCGCGGCCATATCGTGACTATGACAGGCGACGGCGTGAACGACGCACCGGCGTTGAAGGCCGCCAACATCGGCGTGGCCATGGGGGCCGGCACCGATGTCGCCAAGGAGGCATCGAGCATGGTGGTGCTGGACAATTCCTTCGCCTCCATCGCCGAGGCGGTGCGCTACGGCCGGGTGATTTTCGACAATCTCCGCCACATCATCCTCTTCGTGCTCAGCACCAGTTTCGGCGGCGTGCTCACACTCACCGCGTCCATTCTCGCCGGCATGCCTCTGCCGCTGCTGCCGGCGCAATTATTGTGGATCAACCTTGTGACCGACGGCATTTCCACCTTCCCCCTGGCCTACGAAAAGGAGCACGGCAATGTGATGCGGCGTGCGCCGCGTCCGGCCAACACCGGCCTCGTGCCCAAGGAAATGCTGCTCACCATTCTCTTCGCCGGTATCATCATGATGCTCGGAACACTGGGTGTGTACAAATGGGCTTTGGTGCATTACGGCTACGAATTCGTGGCCGCTGAACTCAAGGGACTGCCGCTGATGAAAGCCCAGAGCATGGCCTTTGTCACCTTGGCCCTCTTCCAGATTTGGAATGTGCACAACTCCCGCTCCGTGCATTCATCGCTGTTCAGTATCGGACCCTTCAGCAACAAGCCGTTGCTGGGCATCATGGTCGTATCCCTCACCCTGCAGGTGGCGGCGATTCACCTGCCCGGACTCAACGATTTGCTGCGCGTCACCCCGCTGACCGTGCAGGAATGGTTGATCTGCATCGGCACGTCGCTGTCCATCGTGCTGCTCATCGAGGTGAAAAAGCTGCTCACCAAGACATGGTCGAAAGCGCGGAGCTATTGATCACACGCACATACTCTTTTGCACCGGCGTCCGGCCACCACGGCCGGATGCCGGAGCAATGCCGTGCAGGGATTTGAGCTTCCGCCGCTTCGTCCGTATATTAAAAATTTACCCTCGTTTCACACTGCTCCACCATGCGTTTCGAAGACATCGTCCCCCACCTCGAGAACATCCCTCACATGCCGCCCGAGCGCGGAAAACTCATCTACGAATTCGTGCGTGCCCAGCGGCCCAGCGCCGTATTGGAATTGGGCTTCGCGCATGGCACATCCGCGTGTTACATTGCCGCGGCCATGCAGGAAAACGGCGGTGGAAGCATTCTGACCATCGACAATGTGAATGCGCGCAAGCGTGAGCCGGGCATTCTCGATCTGATGCGGCGCACAGGTCTGGAGTCCTTCATCACGCCGGTGTTCGCCGAGCGCTCCTACACCTGGGAGCTGATGAAGCTGCTCGAGCGGCAGACCCGCGATGCCCGCACCGAGCCCTGTTTCGATTTCGTGTTCATTGATGGTGGACACACCTGGGACAGCGACGGCTTCTCCTTCCTGCTGGCCGATCGACTGCTGCGTCCGGGTGGTTGGGTGCTTTTCGACGATGTGACCTGGACTCCCTCCGTTTGCGCCGGCGATGCGTGGGTGGACGCCATGCCCGCGGAAGAGCGCGAAGTGGCGCATGTGGAGAAGGTGTTCAATCTTCTCGTGATGACCGACACCCACTACGATAGTTTCGAATTCGACGGCGTCTGGGCCTGGGCCCGCAAAAAGCCCAACGCCGCCAGCGGCGAAGCCCGCCCCGATCTGGTCTCCGCCGTCTACGCCAAAACCAACGCCGCCCGCCGCTCCTACTTGCTGCGACGCTATGTGAAGCGCTTGCTCAAGCTCAAGTAGATCCCGTTCACTCTATACTCGGTGCTCGCCGACAAGCACAGTCCGTCGCATTCAGCATCATCGTGAAGAGTGAAGGGAATAGCATAGAGTGGCATCCGGACCGGGAGCCCGGTTGACACGCAGCGACAACGTCCCCGCCTCACCATTATCTTCGCGCCTTCGCGCCCTCGCGTGAGGAATTACTTCGCGTCCTCGCGTCTTCGCGTGAGGAATTATCTTCGCTCCTTCGCTCCTTCGCGTGAGGAATTATCTTCGCGCCTGCTCGCCGACAGGCACAGTCCGTCGCATTCAGCATCATCGTGAAGAGTGAAGGGAATAGCATAGAGTGGCATCCGGACCGGGAGCCCGGTTGACACGCAGCGACAACGTCCCCGCCTCACCATTATCTTCGCGCCTTCGCGACCTCGCGTCTTCGCGTGAGGAATTATCTTCGCGCCTTCGCGACCTCGCGTCTTCGCGTGAGGAATTATCTTCGCGCCTTCGCGTGAGGAATTATCTTCGCGCCTGCTCGCGGAAAGGCACAGTCCGTCGCATTCAGCATCATCATGAAGAATGAAGAGAATAGCATAGAGTATATTCCGGACCGGGAGCCCGGTTGACACGCAGCGACAACGTCCCCGCCACACCATTATCTTCGCGCCTTCGCGCCCTCGCGCCTTCGCGTGAGGAATTATCTTCGCGACCTCGCGTCTTCGCGTGAGGAATTATCTTCGCGACCTCGCGTCTTCGCGTGAGGAATTACTTCGCGTCCTCGTCACAGTACACCACGTAATGTTCCGTGCCGAAATCGGGAAGCGGCAAATCCTTCGCCACCGCGCGCGGCAGCACAGTCAACCCCTCCCTCCGCCACTGCGCCACACTGTCGGCCAGCGCCATGTCGGGAAACGCGCTGTCGTGGTAACTCACGATGCGATGCTCCGGATAGTACGGAGTGAACTGCGGCTGCAAACTGCGCGGCAAATACATCGTGGACGTGGCGTGACCCTCGATGAAACAATGCAGCACACGCAGCTCGCTGTAATCCGGTTTCGCCACAGCGAAAGCCGCGATGCCGAACAGCAGTGCCGCCAGTCCCATGACCGGCAGCGGACGCCGCAACACCGCCAGCGCCCGTTCGCGCGAGGCCACATCCATCAGGAAAAACAGCACAATGGCAAAGCCCGGGAACAGATACCAGCGGTACACCAGCGCCGGATTCACCTGCAAATACAGCAACAGCGCCAGCACTCCCGAGGCAATGAACAGCCCCCCGCTCCGCAACACCTCGCGCCAGCGGTACCCGAGATACGCCAGCAGCAACAACAGGATGAGCAACTCCAGCGGCGAGGAATTCCATTTTTCCAGAATCAACGAAAGCCAACCGTCGAAGGCCACCGGCTCGTCCTTGAGGCGGAACAACGCGATATACATCACGAAAGCCCAGGACTTGAGCATGTTCAGCTTGAACACTCCCGCGGGCCAGAGCGCGGCAAATATCAGAACGGTGAGTCCGATGTACTTCAGCATGCGCAAGGCGCTGCGCCGACGCTCGGTGGAGCGCACGAGCTTCACCGCCATCCACACCGCGAGGAAAAACAGCACGAACATGCCGTATTCCACCGTGGCCATCAATCCCGCGCAACTCGCGGCCGCCCAACGCAAATACACTTCGTTCCGGAAGCGCTCGTACAGGTACAGTGTGTACAAGAACAGCGAAAGCAGCAAACCGAAGGGAAGGTGCATGTTGAATCCCACCACCGCCATGGCCATGGCCGCGGACGCGGGTAGCAGCAGCATCACGGGCGAAGCGGCCTCGGGGCGACGATACCCCAGCAGCAACAACACCGCGGGCCACAGCAGCAACCAGAAGATGTTGGCCAGACGCAATTGCCAGTGCAAGGGAAGCGATGTGACAAAGGGCTGAAGGGCGATGGCGGGATAGAATGCCAGCGGCGGGTGATAATGACGCAACAACATGGTGCTGCCCGACGCGCGAATGTAATCCGACAACTCCGCGCGGGCTTTACTGTCGCGCACAGCGGCGATGCCCATCGAAATGAATTCCGATAGGGCGATGTCGTCCGCGTCGGTGTAATTCACCCAGAATCCCCTCTGCACGGCAATGTAGTAGTCGCCCTCGTCGTAAGTGAGGGGATGGTCGGAGCGATGGAGCACGAACGATGCCACACCGAACATTACCGTGAGAATCGATACCGCTGTCAACCAGCCGCGTGTCATCCTGCGTCCTTTGTTTCGCTGTGAAAATGCCCGGAGGGAAACGCCGCCGCGGCGGAGCGCGGGTGAGGCCTGTCAGATCATCTTGATTTTGCGATAGGCGTAGGCGCACATGCGCAGTAAAATCCACCCGTGGCGGAATCGGCTGATATTGGTGCTGCCGTAGGTGCGCTCACGATAGCGGATCGGCAGCTCCGTGATTTTCAGATTCAGCTTCGCCGCACCGAAAATCAGATCGAAGTCACCGAAGGGATCGAAGTCGCCGAAGTAATGCCTGTTCGCGGCCAGGCGCAGATAATTCTCGCGTGTCAGCACCTTGGTGCCGCACAGCGTGTCCTTGAAACGCTGGTCCAGCAGCCAGGTGAACATGATGCTGAAAAACTTGTTGCCGAGCACATTGAGAAAGCGCATCGCGCGATCTTCCATCGGATACACCATGCGCGAACCGTTGATGAATTCGCCCTTGCCCGTCACCAACGCTTCGTAAAATTTCGGCAGTTCCTCGGGCGGCACGGTGAGGTCGGCGTCGAGTATCATCAATATGTCGGCCGTGGCTTCGGCGAATCCCTTGCGCACGGCATCGCCTTTGCCTTTGCCCGGCTGGGTGAACCAGCGGATGTCCAGCTCCGGATGCAAGGCCGCCTGCGCCTGCACTTCCTCGAGCGTGCCGTCGGTGGAATGCCCGTCCACGAAAAGAATCTCGGTGTGCGTGCCCAGTTTCGGCAAGCGCTGCAGGGCCGGCGCGATATTGCCGCGCTCGTTGCGCGTGGGAATCAGCACCGTCACGCTCTGTTCGCGCCGCGCGCCCATGGGCTTGGGATGCGCCGAGACGATTTCCAGCAGACACAGGCGCCGCAGAAGCGGCAGATTCGCCAGCACGTAATTGAACAACCACGACAGCAGGGGAATGTACACCGGCAGCAAGACTTTGAGATTCTTGCGCACGATTTCGTAGTCCGCCAGACGAAGCAGGTTCGCGATGTCGTCGGGTTCGAGCCAGGCGAAAAACGGCGACGACAGTTTCAGCCGCATTTTCTCGGCGAGCAGCAGGGGAAATTGCCAGTAAATGCTGAAATACGTGATCATGACCCGCGTTCGCTCGTTGCACACGGATCGCACGCGCTCGAAGGTGCCCTGAATGTCGTCGAGATAGCCGATGACGTCGGAAAAAATCACCACGTCGAAGGTCTCGTGCAGATCGAGCTGCTCCACGTCCTGCACGTGGAATTCGTATTGCGGAAATTGCCGCCGCGCCTCTTCGATCATGCCCGGACTGATGTCCACACCCACGCCGCGCGAGGGCCGCAGGGCATGCAACAACTCGCCGGTGCCGCAGCCGATGACGAGCACCGAGGCATCGTCGGGGACGAAAAACTTCAGATAGGCCTCGAGCATGCGGTAGAAATACCGATGCCTGCGCCGGCCGCGACTGCGACGTGAGGAAACGCCGTCAAAGAAATCGATGATGGTCTGCTTTTTCGGACTGGCCATGCTGCAAGATACGGGTTTTTTGTGTAATGACTGTGGCGGCAGAGTCGTGTCGTCGGGCGGAGGGGGAAAACCACAGTCAACACAGGGGGAAAACCACGGATTACACAGATGATGCACAGATTAGCACAGATTAACCGTAGTACAGACTCCGCGCCAGGCGTGATTCGCAATTTCCAGCCAACCATCACCACGCCACGGCAAGTCGATGACCTGCCGTGGCGTGGTGGAGTATGTGTGGACAGTGACAAATCCGATCGGAACCGCGCTCTCCGTTGACTCACGAAATTATCGCATCTCTTCTTTCGTGTCTTTCGCGCCTTTCGCGGTTGTGTAATTCGCGGTTGTATCATCCACGGGGTTATTGAATGGCGTAGCCGACGATGATGCTCATGCGGTTTCCTGCGGGATTCGTCACCCACACAAGATTGATAGGAATACTCACGCCACTGTAATCGAAGGACTTGCCGATGGTGGCCATAAGGCCGGTTTCCGCGCCTTTGCCAGCGAAGAGCAGATTCGGTCCCAACCCGAATTCCACGCCCGACGGTAGCCGTATGCCGAGCCCCAGTGTGGTGCTGAGCAGAAATTTGCCGTATTCCACACCAGCCACCAGTGGTACGAACTGGACAACGAATTGCGGTCCGCCGCCGTCGGGGATAACCTGCCACTCGAAATGCCAACCGAATTGCGATAGAATGGGGCGCAATCCCTCTTTTTCGAGTTCGCGCACCGCTTCGCTGTTGCCGGGAACATAGGTGAGCCCAAGGCGCGGTCCGCCGAGATTGCGTTCCGCGAAGGTGACAATGCGCTGCTGCGCCAGAGCGTTCGACGTGTGCGCAAGCAGCAACGCCGCGATGATGATGAAAAACCGTGTGCTGTTCATGACGTCCTCCGTGTGAATGCTTCGTTCACCCGCAATGTGCGAAACGCGCCCGACGCGGGTGTCGCGTCGCTGTCCGTATCCTGTCACGAGTTGTCATAACAGTCCTTCATTCCGTCGGCTTGCCCGGGAGGATGAAGATGGTGCAGGGGCCATGATTTCTGATCAAGTGGGGTCGGCACAGGTTCAAAACCACAGATTGCACAGATTATACACAGATTAGCACAGATTAATCGTGGAAGGATGCGAGGTTCGGAGCACTGATGCACACCAACGTCGTGCGTCTTTTGCACCCCTGCGCCCTTGCGTTACGCGGGTCGAATATTTTGAGAATGGAGATCGTGCGATCGCGCTTTTCCGGTGCATGGAATCCGGCATCAAGGATGCGTTTGTGCGGTGTGGGAAAAGGTGTAACTTTGCCGACATCACGGGGTTATTTTCTTTTTCACTTGGAGGAAGTATGCGGTCTCTTCTTGTGCTTTTTTCGCTCCTCATGCTGCATGCAACGGCGATGGCGCAAACAGCCGACGAGGCCGACAGCTCGACCGTGGTGCTTGGTCTCTCCCGCCCGATCTGGTAGCGGGGCGCATTTTCCACAACCGGCACGCGTGTGGATCCCGCACGCAAAACGTAAGAGGAAACACTCTGATCATTTCACAGGAGTATGGCATGCGTGGATTTTCGATGTTCGCCGTCATTGCGACGTTGCTCGCGACTTCTTTCACTTCTGCGCAGAATCTGGAGCGCGTGTATCCGGCCCGGAAGCACAACCCTCTCATGGACGTGCTGGCCTGGTCCGGCGATACACTCGTTGCGGCGGGACTCAACGGCACCTTGCTGCTGTCCACCGACGACGGTACGAGCTGGTCCGCCTCCGGCAATCCGGCGCTGCCGCTGAGTATCTTCCAGCTCGGGCGGACAACGAACGCGATCTACGCTTTGGGGTATGCGCACGATGAGCCCGTTGCCACACCGACGTCGCGCTACGGCACGCTGCCCGAACTCCTGCGCTACACGCCTTCGACGGGGAGCGTCGAGTATGTGCCGAATCCGGCGTCGCAGTTCATCAACACCACCGACATTGGTACCATGTGGGAAATGCAGGCCAGCTTCACGGCGGATGCCGTGTATCTGCTCTTCGTCCATCCCAGCAAACAGGCCACGCTGCTGCTGAGTCGCGACGATTGCGCCACGTGGCAGCGTGTGGACCTGCCCGCAACGCTGTACCACCTCCGCGGGGCGGCTCTGTACACTTCCACCGGAGGTCGCGTGGCGATCACCCTGTTCAACATACAGGTGTTTTCCAAATGGCGCATCCTGCGGTCCATGGATTATGGTGCCACCTGGAATATCGATATGAATCAATCCTTTGATCTGACCGCGCCGCTGTCTCCGATGTATTGGGAGGACGAAAGTATGATACTCCTGAATTCCGAACGCTCCGCGCAGGTGAGTCGCGACAACGGCGCGAGTTGGACCGCCGCCGGCTGGACGTTGCCGGATTATCCCACCGACTGGTTGGGTGCGCTCGACGCCACGGTGTACTTCTGTGGCTGGGGTGGCGTGCTGTACCGCAGCACCACGGGTGGCGCGCAATGGGATGCCGTGTACACGCCGTATCAATTCATGGGGAGCTGGGCGATGCGTCTCGCGCGCAGCGCGAAAGGAACGCTGCTTCTGGTGGATAATACAGGAGGCATTCACCGATCGACCGACGAGGGCAACACGTGGTCCACGCCGCTCAAAGAGCGGATGCTGTTTCATGAGGGCCGAATGCTCAACGACTCCGTCGGCTATGTGCGCGGGGTGGATACCGCCGATCCGCGCGCGCGATTATTCCGCACGGGAAATGGCTTCCGTACGATCGAGGCCATAAGCACGGTGGAGGAATTGGATGGAGGACGGCCTATTCCCGTGACCGAGGAGTTTTGGTACACACCCGCAACCTCGAGTGGCGCGAGCGAAATCATCGTGCGCATCAGCACGGACGGTGGCAGGCAGTGGAGCACGGCATTGCGCTCGGAGGACTGCGAGGGCTGTCGCGCCATTCCCGCCACCATAACCACCGATGCGGCAACGCTGCTGCCGCTGGCCACCGGTCAGGGATTGCGCGTGTCCACCGATGGTGGCCAGACCTGGCCCAGCGTGTTCACCGGCAGTTGGTATGCGCCTAATGCGCCAGGGCCCATCGTGGCATCGGCCCACGCCTCCGCCGTCTGCTTCGTGCCGAAAAGCCTCACCGCGTGGCATATCGTGCGGGTGAGTGTGCCGAATGGAGAAATCGACACCGTCTTTACCCTGCCTGTGGCCTATCAGCGACAGGATATCGGCATTCGTTCCCTGACCTTTTTGGACAACGATGTGTTGCAAGCCGTGGTGGTGGATGCGAAAAACAACCTCGTTTACCATTTTCGTGGCTCAGATAATCAAAGCGATTGGCAGATGCATGAGGTGGTGAATCTGGACCTGCAAACGTCGGAGGAACTGGTGTCCTACAGCGCACTTGATGACACGAAAGCCGTCGCCGTGCTGCTCGATAGAATCGACGATCACGTGTACCGCTATGTCTGGCAGGTCCGCACGCCGGGGGACTTCGTGCCGCGCGACATCGCCGCGGGCTGCATCGATCCGGCCTTTCAAACCTATTCCACGGTATTCTTGCCAGCGGATAACAATGGTGGGTACTTCCTCACCGGTACAGAAATCTACCGGCTGCGTTTTGGCGGCAGCACGTCTCGCGACGACATCGCCCGACCCACGGATGTCGCGCGCATTCAGGCACTGTGGCCGCAACCCGTGGATACACGGGGCGTGCTGCATGTGCGCCTGGAATTACCGCGCAGCGAAGCGCTCCGACTCGAACTCTACGATGTGCTGGGTCGTCGCATGGCGGTTCTGTTGGACGGGTGGAACGCCGCGGGCTTCCATACCGTGCACCATCCCATGGCCGGTTTGCCGCCCAGTGCATACCTGCTCCGTCTCGTCGGCACCGGTGGAGCGACCAGTACGCGGGTGATTGTGTACCGATGAAGCGCTTACCCGCGCATGTGATGCATGTTTCGAAGAATTTTTCCACAATTCCCGGTGAAAAATTCAGCAAACGCGCTTTCTTGTGCTAATACCTTATGTTACGGCCAGTGACTGCGCTTGCTTACCTCGCTGGCGCCTCCGGGTATCGTCACACTGAGTCCGTCCACCGGCGCTTACGCCGGTTTGGATCGCCGGTGACAAATTATCGTCACCTTGAGCGGAGCGCCGAGCACGAGTATTCGTGATGGCACCAAGTCTGTTCGGCGCGGAGTCGAAAGGTCGCGCACGTTTCCGATCCCATCGAAACAAATCGTACAATGAGGTTTCGATCCGCCCCGGCGAATGTTCCACTCCGCACCGACCAGAGTTCGCGTCTTACCTAACCATACATCTCGCGGTGCGTCGCTCAACTCGAAGACCCGCCGCGGCGGGGTGACGATAACTGTGCGATGCGCTGGAGACCATGTCATGTGCAGCGACGGGCCTGCGAGAAAATTCGTGCGTCTTTCCGAGAACGTGTCTCAGGCACTGAGTCGAAGGGTTTCGGCGCGGAGTGGAAGTGTCGGTAAACGTCTCCAAATGTCGTCACACTGAGCGCAGCGCCGAGCACGTATGTCCGTAATGGCGCATTTTTTGTACGGCGCGGAGTCGAAGTGTCGGTGTCGATCTCGATAAGTCGTGAACCATGCTATGTGCAGCTCGAAGACCCGCCGCGGCGGAGCAACGCCTGCGGGCAATAACTTGCATCTTCCGGAAAACGAGGCGCGATGCGGAACATCTCCTCCTACCGCTCCAGATTTCGCCTTGATAGCGCAGGCGGGCATATTGCTATTGCGTGCTGACGAGTTTTCCGCACGACAAGCGTAACGATCTCTCCATGGTTGACAGGAGTATTGGAATGCGCACGAATTGGAACTTCAGGGTTTGCGGACTGCTGGTCTTGGTGTTGCTCTGCCTCGTGGCGCGTCCAGGCGAGGCGCAATGGCGGGAGGTGGCTCTGCCTTCAGCGGGTGGGTACACACCGAAACACATGGCCTGGGCCGACTCGCTTCGCGGCTTCGTTTTCGCTTTGGAGAATGGCAACTATTGGCACACCGTGGACGGGGGCGAGACCTGGCTGCCCGACACCCTGCTCGTTGTGATGGATTCTGTGTTGCAGCGCGGGAAGTCCTGCAACGGAGTGGAATTCTATAGCAGAGATTTTGGTGCTGCCGTATTCTCGACCCGCTGGCGCTTCGATAGTCTGATATACTGCACTACCAACGGTGGCGCGACCTGGGTGCGCAATACGATCAAGAGGAACATGCAGCGGATCTTTATCATTGACACCGGCCCCGTGACGCGTGTGGGGGAGGGTGGAATGCTGTATCATTTCTACAGCAGAATCCATGACGACGGTGTCGTTGTGAAAGAGCTGTTGCGCAGCACGGATTGCGGCGCCACCTGGCACGTGTTCGCGACGGATTCGCTGAGCATGGATCTGTTGGGAGGCGGAAACGGCTTCGAATGGTACTATGTCACGCTGGATTCGCTGACGCATTATTATGCCGCGAATCAATACTCGATGGACGAATTTGTCAGGAGCTTTCTGCGCTTCACCACCGACGGCGGCAGGACGTGGCATGATCCCGAAGCATGGCATCCTCTCGCGGAGGTTTGGAAATATTGGATCAACGACATTCGTGTGAATGGCTCCTCCATGATGATCTCGCAAGGAAGAGTAAACAATTTCACCGGAACG
>JAMIQH010000092.1:0-1580 GCA_035914695.1 Bacteroidota bacterium
GTGGGCGTAAAAATCCTCGCCGCTTTGTTCGATCTGGACGGTGTAGCCATAGAGCACATCCAGGACCATGATCGGGCCCGAGGGAGAAGTGTACAGCACGTCGTCGATGTCAAGGCCCCGCTCAATAGTCAAGCGCATGACCTCGTTGATGTCCGGGACCCGTATATGCGCGAACCCGCCTTCCTTGAGCACGTGCTGGAACCCGGCAAGCACGCGCGGCACATCATGGTGGTAATAGTGTTCGAGGTTATGCGAGCAATACACTGCGTCAAACATTCCCGGCTCAAGCGTAGTCAGTTCGCGAGCATCGCAGACAATGTCGGGCGAACCCTTGGGGTCAATATCCAGCAACCAGTGATCAAACCCCTCGTATTCGGGCGGAAGTGGAATTGCCTTGCTGTTTCCGCCAACATTCAAGACTCTTCTCAGGGCCACAGATTGAGCTCCTTCTTGGGATGTAGCAATGGCCCCAGAAATACATGATTTCTCCTGACGAGATTCATCCTTTTTCCCGGCAAATACATCACTAAGCAAACTGCGTAGAATCGACAATTGGCTTCCTTTCATAGTTCGAACGCGATAATTGCCGCGTTCAGCAATCCACCTGACCCACCGCGAGGAAGGCATCGGCGTATTTGCGGTAGATCTCGCTGTTGATGAACACATCGTGCAGATCCGGGTCGATGTGGCCGTTGTGACGGAATTTTTCGAGGATATCCAGGGCCTGCGACAGAGTCATGGCTTCCTTGTAAGGCCGGTCGCCGGCGGTCAGGGCCTCGAAGATGTCGGCGATGGCCATCATCCGGGCCTGCCAGCTCATCTGTTCGCGCTTTAGGCCACGCGGGTAGCCCTTGCCGTCCATGCGCTCGTGGTGGCCACCGGCGTACTCGGGAACATTCTTGAGGTGCTTTGGCCACGGCAATTGTTCGAGCATCTTGATCGTGGCTTCGATGTGGTGGTTGATGACTTCGCGCTCGCCCTGGGTCAGCGTGCCAGCGCGGATGGTCAGGTTTTCGAGTTCGTCAGCGCTCAGGAAGTCCGCTTCCTCGCCGTCGCCATTGCGCCAGCGATAGGCGGTGGCGATAGCACGGACGCGCTCGATGTCGGCATCGTTCATGCGTTCGCTGCCGATATTCGACTTGTGCAGCAGGTTGCGGTCGACCTCCATTTTCGCCACAAATTGGCTGAAGTCGGCTTCCGCCTCTTCCCTTGGTGCGCCTTCGACGATCCGGTGCAACATGCGGATTTCGGCATCGCGGCGGAGCACCTCGAAACGGGTGTCGATCAACTCGATGCGGTCGAAGATGGTTTGCAGCTTGGTGGCCTTGTCGACCACGTGAACCGGCGTCGTGACCTTGCCACAATCGTGGAGCAAGGCGGCGATGCTCAGTTCGTAGCGGTCGCGGTCGGTGAGCACGAAGTCGGCGAGCGGGCCTTCCGTGGCTTCGTGTGCCGCCTCAGCGAGCATCATGGTCAGTTCCGGGACGCGCTGGCAATGCTCGCCAGTGTAGGGCGACTTGTCGTCGATGGCCGAGTTGATGAGCTGGATGAAGGATTCGAACAGCGCCTCGAGTTGGCGC
>JAMIQH010000093.1:0-43686 GCA_035914695.1 Bacteroidota bacterium
GCATAGTATCGACTGGGAGTGGCTCGAGGCGCTCGAACTGGTGGAGGAAACTCCGCATTGCCGGCATGTGCTCGCGCCGGAGGACATCGAGATCATCGTCAACGGACAAACCGGCGAGGGTGGAGCGGTGAAACGTGTATGGAGCAGGCCAGGAAACGGCGCCACTACCGTGAACGAGACGGAATCCATGATCCGTTGACACGGGAACGGCGTGCATGAAATGCCACGGGGCGGCGGGACGTGTATCGACGTCCGGGCCGCCCCGCTGCTTCAGAGCGTCAACGCGGGATCAGAGTTTCAACTTGGCGCGCAGATCCTCGGGTATGGCATTGCGGTGCAGCATGATGGAGGTGGTTTTATAGCGGACGAATGCGTCCGAAGCATAGAACCATCCCTTGTACGGGTTGTTCTTCGTGCCCCAGCTGTTTTTCACGAAATAGTACAGCGTGCCGTTCTGATCCTCGGCCATGCCGGTGATATGCATGCCATGATCGTCCTGCGTGCTGTAGTTATCAAAACCCTTCTGACGCAACTCCTGCGTCACGGTCATCTCCGGACCCGGCGCGAGAAACACGCTGTCGGCCTCGCCCTTGCTCATGTCCTCCCAGCGCTTGGCAGGGACCACGGCTATGCCTTTCTTGAAGTTGAAGCCCTTCTCGCTCACATCGCTGGCCCAGGCCACGGTGTAGCCGTTTTCCACGGCGTTGCGAATGGTGCGCATCATCTCGTCGAGCGGGAGGTTGTACACCAGCCCGTAGGACCAGTTGTCGGGCACTTCCAGCACAAACTGCCGATACCAGGGATGGTGGGAGAAGGATGAAATCAGGACGTAGTCATCCGGATTGAGCCCGAGCGCCTTGTCGGTGAAGTCGCGCGGCGTCATGCTGCGTCCATCAACGGTGCAGCTTGTGGGCTCCGTACCGAGATAGGCGTCGAGTATGCCGTGTATGCCGCGCTTCCAGGCCGTGCTCAGGGTGCCGTTCGGTGCCTTGACGAGAGCATCCACATAGGCGCGCAGCACCGCGTCGAGTTCGCCATGCGCATGCAAATCCTCTCCGTAGTCCAGGCCAGGATAGGCCGCGTCGGGCAGTAACCCCTCGTCGCGCATGACGTCGAGTACATCGTTGAAAGCGCCGCCGGGCGCGAAGGCGATGTTGCCGTGCATGCGCACGAATTTCTCGGCCTTGCGCTCGTAGATGTTGCGCACGATGAACATTTCGGAGAGATCCATTTCCGTTTTTCCCATACGCAGGAGTTCGGATTCGAGCATGGAAATGGCGGAAAAGCTCCAGCACGTGCTGGTGTGGTACTGGTTTTTCGCGGGCGTGGCTTTGAGTTCCTTGAGCATGGTGAAACGATAGCCGGCGGAACTGCTGTCGGCGCCGTCCGCCAGCGCGGACTGGGCCAGCAGGAAAACACAGAGGACAAGAACGTGTTTCATGACATTAGCGAGATTATGGAAGAATGGGGATGTGCGTTGGCATCGGCGCCAGCTCGTTTGCCACTGGAGAACGGTTGCCAGTGCCCGGCGAAGCGTCGGTCAGACACGATCAAATACCGAGCCGCTGCCCGGTTGGAAGAGACGGTTGTACATGCGTTCGGCATAGGTGTCGGTCATGCCCGCGATGTAATCGGCCAGGGTGCGCACGCGTGTGGCTTCATCGGGAGCTTCGCGCAATAGATAGCCGG
The DNA here is from genome assembly GCA_035914695.1 of Bacteroidota bacterium. Classification (GTDB taxonomy): domain Bacteria; phylum Bacteroidota; class Ignavibacteria; order SZUA-365; family SZUA-365; genus JAOSJT01. The sequence continues at coordinate 1,690 of JAMIQH010000093.1, forward strand.
GTTTACCGGCCAAGAGCTCGGGCGATTCGAGAAAGGCGTCGAACATCGCGCGGATGATGATGCCACCACGGTATTCGAGACTTTGCACGGCGGGACCATTGATCACGATGTCGTACACCGAATTCTTCAAGGCGTCGAGAGCGACGCGGTCGTCATGCGGCAGCGTCGCGGACCAACGGAGACGCGGATGCTCGAAGCGCTCGTCCTCGTGCAGATCCACCGCCGACACCAGGCGGCCGATCAATGCCGACGCCGCATCTTTTTTCTCGTACACCGCATCGCGGCGCGAGTTGCCCGCTCCATGCCCCATGCGTGTGATGAGGTCCACGTAGCTATCCCAGGTGTCGGTGTTCTCGAAGCGCTCGCGCGGCATATATCCGATGATGGCCTCGGGTTCGATGAGGCGGGAGAAAAAGGCATCCTCCACGTCGTGTGTACCGTAGGCGATATCATCGGCCAATTCCACGATACTCGCCTCGAGGGTTTTGTGCAGGGTCTTGGCGTGCTTCCCCGTTCGCGGTCGCATCTCCATCACCATCGTGCGGTCGCTCTGGCTGAACGGCTCGAGCAGCCAACGCAGCAAGTCCTCCTCCTCGTTGTGCACGCACTTGGGTGGAGCCCAGGGTTTGAAGGGCGGGCACTGCTCGTTGTCGGGGTAGCTTGCCGCGTCGAGCAGATCGCGATAGGGCCTGGGGTATTTGAGCACGGCTTGCAAGGTGGCGCGCGTCAGATTCAGGCCATGCCGTTCGCCGTGTACTTCCAGAGCGTCGTTGCTGAGCAAGCGCAGCGTCTGGCCGTTGCCCTCGAAGCCATTGTCGCGCAGGCGCGTGAAGACGCAGAAATTCAACGCCTCCTCGCCGCGATGTCCGAACGGCGGATGACCGAGGTCGTGCGCGAGGCAGGCGGCTTCGATGAGACTGCTGTCCACCACGCCACGGAGTCCGGCGTAGGGCTCGGTGATTTGTCCGAGCGGATACGAAGGCCAGATGAGGCGATTGATCACGGCGGTGAGCGCGCGGCCGATGTTTCCCACTTCCAGCGAATGCGTCAGGCGCGTGCGCAGAAAGGCCGATTCGTTGAGCGTGAAAATCTGTGTTTTCGATTGCAGGCGGCGGAAGGAGAAGCTGTGGATGATGCGCGCGCGGTCGCGTTCGAAGGGATCGCGGTGATCCGCGATTTTCGCGATGTTGCCGCCGCGTCGTTCCGTATCGTCGCGGTCGTAGAGCGGTGAAATGTGATAAAGCGGATGCATGACTACCGACACACTGGAAAAACGGAAGCTACGGAAATTTTCTCTTTTCGTTGCGGTGCCCCGAAAGAGCATTTCCGCGCGGCGGGCGATTTCGTACTTTTCCCTATTGCAGGGAAATGCACATTCCGTGTCCCTGCGCTCAACCATCGGTCAACGTGCGACACAACATTCACCGCATATTTTTTCTCACGCTGCTCCTGAGTGCGTCCGCCCTGCATGCGCAGGTGGACGAGGGCGCATCCGCGCCCGACAGTGTCACGCGCGTTTCCGCCGTCGCCGTGGGCGACAGTGCCACGAGTTTGCTGGATTCGATGCAGGTGCGAGGTGATTCGGTGGTGGTGTTTCCGCGTAAGGATGCGGTGGACACCATCATCACCTACAAGGCGCGGGATTCGGTGGTGTATCAACTCGATCAGAAGCTGATGGATATGCACGGAGAGTCGCGTATCGTGTATGGTTCCACCGGCATTGCCTCCGAGATGATTCGCATCAACTGGGACAATTCCACCATCGTCGCCCAGGGAGTGCGCGACAGCAGCGGCGCGCTGAGCGGAACGCCGCAGTTCACCGAAGGCGCCGAGACCTACAACGGCGAGGAGATGACCTACAACTTCAAGACGAAACGAGGAGTGATCACCAAGGGCGAGACGGCGATAGACGACGGTTTTTATCTCGGCGAGCGCATCAAGCGCACCGAGCAGAACCACTACTTCATCCAGCACGGGCAGTACACCACCTGCGACGATCCGACGCACAAGCATTACTATTTCGGTGCGGGACAGATGAAAGTCATTCCCGATGATGTGGTGGTGGCACGTCCCATCACGCTGTACGTGGAAGACATCCCGCTGCTGTGGCTGCCCTTTGCCGTGATACCAAGCAGCAAGGGCGGACGCTCGTCGGGCATTATCATTCCGAGTTTCGGTGACGACGCGGCGCGGGGACGTTTTCTGGTGGGTGGAGGATATTATCTCGCGGCCAGCGATTACTGGGATGTGGCACTGACGGGTGACATTTACACCAAAGGCGGGTATCAACTCAGCGCGAACGTGAATTACGCTTTGCGCTACAACTTTACTGGTTCGGTGCAGGCCAGCTACGGACGTACGCGTCGTTACGTGGGGGATGTGTTTCGGGCCGACGACGAACCCCGCACCGACTGGAGTTTGAACGTGGTGCACAATCAGGAAATCGATCCGACTTCGCGCCTGTCGGCGAATGTGAATCTCGCGACGAATACCTACTATAACAACTTCAGCAACAATATCGAGGAGTTGCTCAATCAGAGTTTGCGTTCCTCGGCCTCGTATTCGAAATCCTGGGAGGGGACGAATCGCAGCATCGCGGTCGGTTTCCAGCGCAGCGAGCAGTTGGTGGAGGGCACGTCGGAAATGACACTGCCCGACATTTCCTTCAATCAATCGCAGGTGTATCCCTTCCGCGGCGACGACGGTGCGACGGACGATTGGTACGATATGATCGGTTTCAACTATCGCGGCCAATTCCTCAACCGCATGGAGACGAAGAATTACACGGTACAGCGCGATACGCTACGCGACACCTTTCATCGCCGCGGCATCGACCATGCCGTCTCCTTGATCGCAACGCCCAAGCTCGGGTATGTCACCATTTCACCGAGTTTTTCGTATCGCGAGCGCTGGTACGACCATCGCGTCGAGCGTTCGTTCACGCCGGGCGATTCGCTGGTACGGGGGAGCGACGCCACGGGCTTCTACGCGTTGCGCACGTTCAACGCCAGTCTGAGTCTGAGCAGCAAGATCTACGGCATGTTCCAGCCCAACGTACTGGGCGTGCAGGCCATACGCCACACCGTGCAGCCCACGATCAGCTACCAATGGTATCCGGATTTCTCGAAGGAATCCTGGGGCTACTATCAGAGCTATGTGGACAGTACGGGCAAGCCGGTGCGTTACGATCCGTACTCCTCGTTCGACTACCGACCGGGCACGGTGTTCGGCGGCGTATCGCAGGGCGAATCGCAGTCGCTGAATTTCAGCGTGAACAACATTTTCGAGATGAAGCTGAATCCGCGGGCGGACGACACGACGCAGACGCCGCGCAAGATGCAACTGTTCACACTCGGCGCCGATGCCGGTTACAACATGGCGGCAGACAGCATGAAGCTGAGCGATGTGCGATTGTCCTTCCGCACCAGCATTCAGGAATTGCTCGATATATACGGTAATGCCACGCTGTCGCCTTACGTGTTCGAGCGCAATCGCGTCGAAGCGCAGCCGGACGGCAGCACGCGCACGGTGTTCGGACGGAAGGTGAACCGCTTTCTTGTGAATGAAGGACTGGGTCTGGCGCGACTGACACAGTTCAACATCAATCTTTCGACTTCGCTGTCGAGCAAGATGTTCGAGACGAGCAGTCCCGTCAAGACCGATTCCACCAACCCGGCATTGCGCGAGGTGTACTCCTTCCGCATTCCCTGGACGTTGACACTCGGCTACGATTATTCGATCACGAGCGAAAATCCAGACAACATCTTCCGCAACAGCGGGCTCCGCGCCTCGCTCACCTTCAGTCTCACGCCGAGTTGGCATGTGAGCATGAACGGATACTACGACATTGTAAACAAGGAGATCGGTGCGCCGTTCATCAATGTGCGCAAGGATTTACACTGCTGGGAGATGAATTTCGATTGGTGGCCGGCAGGGCCATATCGGCGCTTCATGTTCGTGTTGCGCTTGAAGGCACCGCAGTTGCAGGATATCAAGCTCGAGCGCAAGGGCAGCGACCGCGGGGTGTTCTCCCGGTAGGAGTATTACCGCGAAAGGCGCGAAAAAAAATTGTGCTCGCTTTTTATCCGGGACATCGCATTTTGGATGTAATAGGATCGCGGTTCGTCGTATTCGGTCTGGTAACCAGCGCTTACGCCGGTTTGGATCGTTCGTGACACCAATCGTCAGGCTGAGCGCAGCGCCGAGCACCTTTGTCCGAGATGGTACGGCGTGATTCCGGCGCGGAGTGGAACATCCGCCGTGGCGGATCGAAGCCGCGGTAGCCAGTTGCACGACGCTTCGACCCGCCCCGGCGGGTTTTCAACTCCGAGCCCGAACCAAGATCTTCTCTTACCGAACGTCCTTACCGCGGGCTCGTCGCTCAGCGTGACGATAATGCTGAGTGCGTCGGATGAACCATGTCATGTGCAGCGGAGCGCCGAGCACGAGTATTCGTGATGGCACCAAGTCTGTTCGGCGCGGAGTCGAAGGGTCGCGCACGTTTCCGATCCCATCGATACAGATCGTACAATGAGGTTTCGACTCCGCACCGACCAATAATCGCGGCGCTGTGAACAATCATCCCGCGGTGCGTCGCTCAACCTGACGAAAGCTGGGCATTGTGCAGGAAACCATATCATGTGCAGCTCGAAGATCCGCCGTGGCGGAACAGCGCAGCCGCTGCGATATTACGGTTGGAAATTGTGGAAACACGACGAACGCCCCTTGCGGGGCGTTCGTCGTGAAGGAAGCGTCGGAGTATGCAGGGACTCAGACGATGCCCTGGGCCATCATCGCATCGGCGACTTTGAGGAAGCCGGCGATGTTCGCGCCGTTCACGTAGTTGCCCGGCGTGCCGAAGCGGTCGGCGGCGTTGACGCAGGACTCGTGAATGTTTTTCATGATGTTCTTCAGATGGCCGTCCACTTCCTCGCGGCTCCAGGAGAGGCGGATGGAGTTCTGGCTCATCTCGAGACCCGACGTGGCCACGCCACCGGCGTTGGCCGCCTTGCCCGGACCGTACAGGATCTTGTGTTCGATGAACATATCCACCGCTTCCGGCGTGCTGGGCATGTTGGCGCCTTCGGAGACCACATAGCATCCATTGGCCAACAGGATTTTCGCATCGTCGCCGTTGAGTTCATTCTGCGTGGCGCAGGGCAGCGCGATTTCGCAAGGCACGCTCCACACACCGGCACCTTCGTAGTACTCGGCATTGGGATACTGCTCGGTGTACTCCTTGATGCGGCCGCGGCGGTTGTTCTTCAGATCCATGACGAATTCCCACTTCTCGCCGGAGATGCCGTCCATGTCGACGATGTAACCGGCCGAATCCGACAGCGTGACGACCTTGCCGCCGAGTTGGTTGACCTTTTCCACCGCGTACTGGGCGACGTTGCCCGAGCCGGACACGACCACGGTCTTGCCTTCCATCGTCTGTCCGCGGGTGGCGAGCATGTTCTGTGCGAAGTACACGCAGCCGTAGCCGGTGGCTTCCGGACGAATCAGCGAGCCGCCCCAGGTGAGGCCCTTGCCCGTCAGCACGCCTTCGAACGCGTTGCGGATTTTCTTGTACTGGCCGAACATGAAGCCGATTTCGCGGCCGCCCACGCCGATGTCGCCGGCGGGCACGTCCGTGTTCGGTCCGATGTGGCGGAAGAGTTCGTTCATGAAGCTCTGGCAGAAGCGCATCACTTCATTGTCCGACTTCCCCTTGGGATCAAAATCCGACCCGCCCTTACCACCGCCCATGGGCAGCGTGGTGAGGCTGTTTTTGAACACCTGCTCGAAACCGAGGAACTTGAGAATACCGAGATTGACGCTCGGGTGGAAACGGAGACCGCCTTTATACGGACCAATGGCACTGTTGAATTCCACACGATAGCCGCGGTTCACCTGCACATCGCCGTTGTCGTCCACCCAGGGAACGCGGAACATGATCACGCGCTCCGGCTCCACGATGCGTTCGAGGACCTTGGCCTTGCGATACTCCGGATGTTTTTCGACAACTGGCAGCAGCGAAGCAACCACCTCCTCGACTGCCTGATGAAACTCCGGTTGGGCGGGATTCTTCGCCTTGACTTCATTCATGAAATCGGATACTGCGGTGGACATGGACTACTCCTTGGACTGATGGATGGTGAAGGGGAGCACTGCCTGATGCCGCATTGCGGACATCATCTATACGTACAGCGTTACTACCAACACGGAGCGTACAACACGACTCGCCGGGGAACAGGACAAAGGGGTTTCGGACCCGAGACAATGGAAACTTTCTACCAGCAAAGCTAGCAACGGCGCCAGCAATTCCGTGTAGGGAATCGGTGCTGCGTTTTGTAGGGAATTCCCTACAAGAATGTCGGATGTCTTGGAATACAGCAATTTGTGAAAAATGATCAACACTTGCAAGATTGTCGCGATATTCTCCCGAGTGCCTGTATATCGGACGCAACCATGGGTACGCATGGCTTGGCAGCTGCGCGGAGAATCGAATTCGCGGGGCGGACTCGGCGAACCCACTGCCGCGCCGCGGCTGCGACGTGTGTGCCGAACGTTGCGTGCCACGATGCCCCGTGCAGTGATGGCACAACACCGTGCGTGCGACGCGCGTGCTGTGATCCCGGGCGCAACGAAAGCCGCGGGGTTGTGCGCGCGCCACCTCCGCCGTAGATTGCGCCAAGCCGTAGTTCCAACATTCAACGACGATCCGCATGAAACGCCGACGCATCAAGCAGGATGAACTCCGCGACCTGATCAACGAATCCGGTTTCTCGAACAAGGATGTCAGTCCACACGATCTCGATTTCAAGGATTTGATGCGATTTCGCGTCAACAACATTCTATTGGTTTCGAGCCGCTATGATTTCTACACCCTCGTTGACGATGGGCAGCTTACCGAGGCGATTTTCAGCGAGTATCTCGAGCTGAATCTGCATTATGCTCCCTCGATCACGCGCGTGTATTCGGGCGAGGCGGCTCTGGATGCGTTGGAGGAAAGCCGCTTTGATCTGGTGATCACCATGATGCGACTGGGCGATATGCGGCTGCGGGATTTTGTCGCCGCCGTCAAGCAGGCCTATCCCGAGCTGCCCGTGGCCTTGCTCGGCTACCAAAGCAGGGAATTGCAGGTGTTGCTGAATCAGGGCGCCATTTCGGAGTTCGACCGCGTGTTCATTTGGTCCGGCGATCGCAAACTTTTCCTCGCAATCATCAAGCTGCTCGAGGATTTGATGAATGCGCGCACCGACTGCAAGGACTTTGGTGTGCGCGCGATCCTGTTGGTCGAGGATTCGCCGCAATTCTATTCGTCCTTTCTGCCGCTGATTTACACCGAGTTGATCAAGCAGGGGCAAATGCTGATCGAGGAGGGGAAGAATTTCGCCGAGAAATTGCTGCGCCAGCGGGCGCGGCCGAAAATTCTTCACGCGGCGAATTTCGAGGAGGCCTGGCGCTATTTCCACAAGTATCGGCATGAGCTGTTGGGCATCATCACCGATATCAAGTTTCCGATCAACGGCGTGGAGGACGAATACGCGGGCTTGAAATTCATCCGCCGTGTGCGGGAGAAGAGCCCTGAACTGCCGGTGCTGGTGCAATCCACGCGCGAGGATTTGCACGAGGAGGTGGCGATACTCGACGCGGCCTTCGCCAATAAAAACAGCCGCACGCTCCTGCAGGAAGTGCGCGAGTTCATGCTGGCGAATTTCGGTTTCGGGGATTTCATTTTCCGTATGCCCGACGGCCGCGAACTCGACCGGGCGCGCACGCTCCGTCAGTTGCGTCAGAAGCTGCGCAGTATCCCCGACGAGTCGCTGCGCTACCACGCCGCGCACGATCATTTCAGCAACTGGCTCATGGCGCGCACGCGCTTCCGCCTCGCGCAGGAAATCAAGCCGCTCAAGATTCACGAGTTCAAGACCATCGAGGAGTTGCGGCAGTACATGATTCGCAAGATCGACGAACTCGTGCTGTACGACGAGCGCGGCATGATTGCGGATTTCTCGCACGAGGAAGTGGATTCCCGCTCCACCTTCCTGCGCATCGGCCGCGGATCGCTGGGCGGCAAAGCGCGTGGTCTGGCCTTCATCGACAACATTCTCAAGAACTATCTGCATCCGTCCTATTTTCCCAATGTGCGGATCAAGATCCCGCGCTCCATCATTCTCTGCACCGAGGTGTTCGCGCAGTTCATGGATCGCAACGAGCTTCTGCCCGTGGTGGTACGGAACATCAGCGACGAGGAGATTGTGGCGGAGTTCATGGAGGCACGTTTCCCGGAAAGCGTGGAGGACGATTTGCGCGCCATTGTGCTGCGCAACGTGCAGCCCCTGGCGGTGCGCTCCTCCAGCTTGCTCGAGGACACGCTGTACCAACCCTTCGCCGGCATTTACGCCACGGTGATGCTCCCGAACAGCAACCCGGACCCGGAAGTCCGTTTCAGGGAACTGGAGCAGGCGATCAAGTACGTGTACGCATCCACCTATCTGCGCAGCGCCAAGAATTACATCGAGGCCACGGGTCATCGCCTCGAGGAGGAGCAGATGGGCGTGATCATTCAGGAAATGGTGGGCCGGAAATACGATCACTACTACTACCCGCATTACAGCGGCGTGGCGCGGTCGTTCAACTACTATCCCTTCGGTGATGCGCAGGCCACGGACGGCATCGTGAATCTGGCGCTCGGCTTGGGCAAGACCATTGTGGACGGCGGTGTGAGTGCGCAGTTCTGTCCGGTGTTTCCGACCATCATGCCGCAATTCGCCACGCGCAAGGATTACTTTTCCAATTCGCAGAAAAAGTTCTACGCGGTGGATCTTTCGGCCAGTCCGCTCACGCAGAAACCCAGCGAGGACGAGAATCTCGCGCACCTCGACGTGCGCGTGGCCGAAGAACACGGGACGTTGGATTACGCCGCATCCACGTACTGCAGCGAGGACGATTCGCTGTACGAGGGCACGTTCCGCAAGGGATTGCGCGTGTTGAATTTCGCCCCCATCCTGCAGTCGGAATTTATTCCGCTGGCGAAAATCCTGCGTCTGCTCATGCATCTGTGTGAAACGGCGATGAACTGTCCGGTGGAAATCGAATTTGCCGGCACGCTGGGCGAGCATTTCGACTCCATTTCCGAATTCGATTTTCTCCAGGTCCGTCCCATGGTGAAGGAAGAGGGCACGGTGGACCTGGACCTCGAGCGCATTCCCGCCGAGGATCGTCTGTTGTGGAGCGACATGGTGTTGGGCAATGGCGTGTATCGTCTGCGCGACATCGTGTATGTGAACATCGAGCATTTCGATGCGGCGAAGACGCAGGAGATGGCGACCGACATCACAGCGATGAATCGCAGGTTGGTGGAGCAGCACATACCGTATCTGCTCATCGGTCCGGGGCGCTGGGGATCGGCGGATCCATGGCTGGGCATTCCCGTGCGCTTTCCCGGCATCTCCGGCGCGCACGCCGTGGTGGAGACCTCGTTGCCGAACATGTTGCCCGACCCCTCGCAGGGTTCGCATTTTTTCCAGAATCTCACATCCTTCCATATCGCCTATTTCACCACACGGCATTTCCGCGACGAGCATCGCATCGACTGGGAGTGGCTCGATGCGCAGGAAGTGGTGGAGGAAACGCATTGGGTGCGGCACGTGCGGCTCGCCGAGCCCTGCGAAATCCGCGTCGATGGCCAGACGGGCAGCGGCGTGGTGGTGAAGAGCGCGACGGTGCATTAGGGCGCGCAACAGGGCGTTCGCGGCGAGGTCTCTCATGCACGAGAGACCCGCGATGCCTCATCTCGTCATTGTCGTTGGCACGTGACGGGGGCGGGCGCCTGCGGCGTTCCGCCGCTATGGCTGGGCCGCGTCGCATGAGTTTCGTTTTCCCCATCATTTCGTATAATGCGACCACATGATCGTATTCCCGGGCCTGGGTTCGCCACGCCATGCCGGACGACAGTCGACACGGCCTCCGCTGAGGCGATCCGGGGTTCATGTACAAGCGTGTTGTACCGTCACCATTTGGAGAGATGGCAGCCGGAAGCGCATCTCATGCTATTGTCGCATTCACACCGTTACGAGGAGGTTGGGTCATGAACACACTCATGCGATTGTCCGGATTCGTGCTCGTTCTGTTCTTGCTTGCCCATGCGCCCGTGCGCGCGCAATGGGAACACACCGCCGGTCCCGAGGGAGCCCTGGTGAACGCGTTCGCTCTCTCGTCGTCCACCATACTCGCCGCTCTTTCGGGTGGTGGCGTGGCAATCTCGGAGGATGGTGGGCGGACGTGGCAGACACGCAACGGGGATTTGCAGGATTGGGTATTGAGCGCCATCACAGCCGATGCCGGAAATTGGTATATCGGATCGTCGACAGGGTTGATCGCGCGGTCCACCAACGAAGGCGTGACATGGTCGACGCTGTACCGGACCACCAACGCAGCCGAGGTGTACAGCATCGTTGTCAAGGACGGAGCGCTGTTCGTCGCCACCGCGAAGGACGGTGTGTTGCGTTCGCTGGACAACGGCGCGACCTGGTCCGCGGTGAACAACGGACTGCCCGGTATGGATATTCGTTGCCTGCTCGTTCGCGGATCGGCATTGCTCGCCGGCACGTGGGCCGATGGCGTGTATCGCAGCACGGACAATGGCGATAGCTGGTCGACCTGTAATGTGGAAGGGCGCTTTCTCTCGATGGTCGCGGATGGCGTCACGGTGTATGCCGGACGCAACGGTCAAGGGATGGTCACGTCCTCGGACGACGGCGTGACGTGGACGACGTATCAGAACGGGATAGCACAGACCAGTGCCAAAAGTATCGCTGTTGTCGGAGGAGCGGTGTTTGTGGGCACCATCGACCAAGGCATCTATCGCAGCACGGATGGCGGCGCGACCTTCGAGCAGAATTACTACTATCCGACCATTCCCCGTATGCAGGCGATGATTGTATTGGGCAACCGCTTGCTCGCTGGCACCAACGGCCTTGGAGTGTTTCGCAGCACCGATGGCGGGGCGACATGGGCCCTTTCGAATTCCGGCTTGATGGCCGCCGGCGCCATGGTGCTCGAAGAGGCAGCGGGCCGGCTCGTGGCCGGTTGCTACGAAGCGGGTGTGGCGGTGCTGAATGCTGATGGTTGGAAGCAGGAGAACGACGGGCTTCAGGACAAGCGTGTGCGCTCGCTGGCGGTGAACGGCGACACCTGGTATATCGGAACAGATGGCACCGGCGTGTATCGTCGGTCGGGCTCGGCTCCATGGGAAAGTGTGAGCGGCAGTATCTCCGAGAAAAATGTGTTCTCGCTGCTACACGATGGTGGCACGTTGTTCGCGGGAACAAACGGCGATGGCGTGTACATGGCTCCCACCGCCACAATGCAATGGGAAGGTCGCAATACGGGCATCACCGGCGGGCTGGTCTACGCCTTGGCGAAGCACAACGGCAAGCTCTTCGCGGGTATCGGCAATACGGGTGTATTCATGACGCAGGACAATGGTCTGACGTGGACCGCAATGAACTCGGGACTGAATCAGCGCATTCGTTCGTTGGCATCGCTCAACGGTAAGCTCTACGCCGGGACGGCATCCTACGGCGCGTACGTGTCGTCGGATGACGGTGCCACGTGGACGGAAATGGCCGGGACCCTGACCGGCAAGGACATCCGCGCCTTCGCCGCCTCGGGCACGGCGCTGTTCGCGGCGACGCTGTCGCACGGCGTGTTCCTGAGCCAGGATGGAGGCGTGACCTGGACGGCTGTCAACGAGGGCCTACCGGTGAGCTACATCTATTCTCTGCGCGTTCTCGATGATCGACTGTATGCGGGGTTGTTCGGTGCAGGGGTGTGGTCGCGTCCGCTGTCGCAAATGGTGGTGTCGTCGGATGCGGCATTCACAATTCCGGAGCAGCTTGACATTGTGGATGTGGCGCCGCATCCCATCGGCACGCAGGCGGTACTCCGTTTCGCCGTGCCTCGGGCGATGCACGTCCGCGCCACGTTGCACGACATGCTGGGGCGTGAAGTGGCCACAGTGGCGAATGGGCCGGTGGAAGCCGGCATGCACACCGTGTCGTTGCGACCGGGGGTGCAGACGCCGGGAGCGTATCTGTTGCAACTGCGTGGTATGGATGGCCTGACCGCGCGTCGCGTCGTTATCCTGCGTTGACGCGTATGGACCGCGTGACGATGCGTTGATTCATCGCGCGAACTTGTAGCCGGCGGTGTGCACAGTGATGATATAGACGGGGTGTGCGGGTTCGGGCTCGAGTTTTTTCCTTAACGACAGGATGTAGTTGTCCACGGTGCGCGTGGTGGGAAAATGCTCGTAGCCCCAGACCTCGTCGAGTAACATGTCGCGGGTGATGATTTCGTTGCGATGTCGCAGCATGTAGGCGAGGATGTCGAATTCCCGTGTACCGAGGTCCAGTGCGACATCGCCACGGCGCACTTCGCGGGTGCGCGTGTTGAGCCAGACATCGTCAGCGCTGAGTTCCTCGGGTTGCTGCATCTCCGGAGCGCGTCGCAGCATGGCTTTCACACGCGCGTGTAATTCGCGCAGCGAAAAGGGTTTGGTCATGTAATCATCGGCGCCGAGTTCCAGTCCGAGCACTTTGTCCAGCTCGGTGCCTTTGGCGGTGAGCATGAGTATGGGTGTGTGAATGCCTTCCGCGCGCAACTCGCGGCAGATGTCCTCGCCGTTTTTCGACGGGAGCATCAGATCGAGGATGAGGAGATCCGGGGGAGTGCGTTTGGCCCGGGCGAAACCTCGCGCCCCATCCTCCTCGCTTTCGACATCGTAGTGGAGTTCGCGCAAGCTGCTTTCGAGCCCTGTGCGAATGGCGGCGTCGTCTTCGATAATGAGAATGCGTTTCATGATTCCTCCTTCCGTGGCAAGAGCAATGTGAAGGTCGATCCCTCGCCGGGTATACTCGTGACGAGGATGGCGGCGCCGTGCGCGGCGGCGATGTCGCGGACGAGGGAGAGGCCGAGACCGGCGCCACCCTGTCCCTGCACCGAACTGTCGGATGATCGGTAGAACGGTTCGAACAGATTCCGGATGTCGGCATCGTCAATGCCCAGGCCGTGGTCCCGCACGCTGACTTCGCAGTGGGACTGCGTCGCTGCGACACGAACGTGGAGATGACGGGATTGGCCGGAGTATTTCACCGCGTTGGTGAGGAGATTCCACAGGGCCTCGCCAAGGGCCTCGGTATCGGCGAGGATGGGGCAGGGCGCGCCATCATGTTCGACGGTACAGGTGAAGCCGTTGATGTCGAAATGGTAGCGCAGATGTTCGAGCACGTTGCGCACCAGAGGCGCGAGGTCGGCCTCGCGCAAGGTGTAGCGGCGCGTGCCGTGTTCCGTACGTGCGAAGTGCAGCACATTGTCGATCTGCCGCTGCAAGCGTTCACATTCGCCTTCGATCACGCCGGCCCATTGTGCGGTGCGCTCCTCTTCGACATGCATGCCGATCATCTCGGCGTACATGCGTATGGCGGTCAGCGGAGTTTTCAAATCGTGCCCCACGCCGGAGACGAAGCGGGATTTCATGGCGTTGAGTTCACGCAGACGGGCGGTTTCGTGTACCTGCATGGTGAGGCGCTCCTGCAGCCGGATGCGCACGATTCTCGCCGCGGCGAGCGCGGTGATGTCCAGCAGGAACAGCGCATCCTCCTTGCTGAACATGGTCACTCCACCACGGCGTCCAATGGCGAGCACGCCAAGGACGCGGTGCTCGTCGTCGTGCAGCGGGACGCAACACGCGATGTTGCAGCGTCGCGCAAAGGGTGGTTCCATGCGATGTGCCTTCGCCTCCGGTTCGCAGGTGCCGCTGAGATCCACCAGCCCGAAGGGAAGAGTCCCAATGCGATCCGGTCTGAGCCGTACTTGCCGTGGCGCGTCGTGTCCCGCCGTTGCGGTGACCGAATAGCGCTCGCCTTCCAGGTGCAGCAGGAGCCGTACATGGTGCACATGGAGAATATGCGCCACGCGTTGGGCCAGGAGTTCCGCCAGTACGGGCACGGCGAGACATTCGTTGATGGCCTGGCGCAGACGCTGATGCGCATCGTGGAATTCCTGCTCGACGTGAAAGACATAGCGGTTCATCAGCCGCTGCACCACGGCCCGCAAGGGCAGCGCCAGCGACAGCAGCCCCACCATCACCATGGCCGAGACGATGATCATTGTCGATTCCGGCATCCCGCCGAACAAGCGGGAGAGCAGGACCATTGCCAGCACGTACAGCAAGAGAATGACGAGAACCAACGTGGCGGTGATCATGCTCCGGCGAAGCAGCAATTCGATATCAAACAACCGGTAGCGAATGATGCCGATGGCGATACCACAGGTACTCAGGAACAATGCGAACATGAGGCTGGCCTCGGGCAGCGCGAGGCGGTCGAGTATCCAGTGGCTGGGCTGTGGCAGCCACATGCGCACGACGATGGAGCGGGGAATTTGCCAAAACACCACGTACCACAGCACACTGAAGCCCACGCTGCCGAGTATCCACAGCATACGTCTGCGCAACATGCGATCGTTGGTGCGCAGGAACGTCCCCGCCACGCCCACGCCTCCGATGATGGCGATGAGTGTGAGCAAGCCCTTGGCGATGGTCAAGTTCAGGATGTACGCATCCAGTGCACTCGCGCTTTGCCCGCCGATTTGCACCACCGTGGTGATAACGCCCGCGATGCTGATTATGATCGCGGGGGCATGCAAACCGAGGGCTTGCGGCTTCGACAATCGACGATGGGGGTAGCGGAAGCGTAGGGTGAAATGCAGGAGCGTGGTACCCGTCCACAGATACATCGCGGGAAACAGGGCGCGTATGATGTAGCCCACCCCTCGTGGTGGTGTGTACAGGTAGCCGGGAGTGAAACACACCAGGCAGGCGACGCACATGGTGAGCGCCATGAAATGCTGTGCCGACGGATCGCCGCCACCGCGATTCCTGACGAACATGCCGATCAAGAGCGATGCCACGGCGGCCAGAAATTGCGCGAGCAAATCCACGGTCCCGTAAAACGGGCGCAGTGTTGTCCACACGCGCACCGTTCGTCCCGCACGCTCGAGGTCGAGCTGCACCGTCGCGCCGATGGGATGCGTGTCGAGCAAAAACTCCAGATGGCGGAAATCCTCGATTCTCCGACCATCGAGCGCGATAAGCCGATCCCCTTGCTCGATGCCCGCATCGCTTTTGCGCGCCACCGCCCAGCCGTGGTCGGAGTGCGCGGTGAACTGCTCGGAGTCGCCGATGGTCGCCTTCCTCCCGCTTTGCAACACGCCAAATGCACAGAGCAGCAAGACCAGCACGGCCAGCGCGGGATACAGCATCGTTCGTGTGCTTCGCGAGGCCATGGCTTCCTCCGCTCTGCGATGCATGATGGTGGTGAAATGCGAATGTAAACTACACATCCTGTGGACACGCTTCAAGGGTGCGATTATCCGAATAGCCGAATGTGGAAATGAATACCGCGCCATCGGCGCATGCCCGTCGTCTCGTGGCGGGGTGGACCGTGCATCGTGCGCGATCCACCCCGCCTGGGACGGACGGTTGCTTAACGCACGCTGAGCAGGCGTAGCGCGGTGCATTGACCCGCTGCATTGCGCGCAACGAGGAAATACACACCCGGCACCTGTCCCGCGCTGTTCCATGTCGCGTGATGCTCACCTTCCGCGTAGCGTCCCTCGGCGAGCACGCGCAGTTCGCGCCCACCCAGGTCGTACACCGACAGACGCAACTGCTGCTCACGCTCGAGCTGAAAGGTGATGCGGCTTACATCCGTGCACGGCTGAGGTGCGCAGTGCAGATGCACACCCAGACTGCGCGATGGCGCGGCGGGGGGCACGCCGGTGGGGTCGAGCGCAATAATGCGCGCACTGCCGGCGATGGTATCCACCGTCCCCAGTGTGCTGACATATCCCGCAACAACCTGGAATTCGGTCAGCAGTGCACCGGAACTATCTCTCAGAATCGTGAGACTGTCGAAGGGAACTCCATACATCTCCAGAAAAAGGGCGACGAGCTGATTGCTCGCGACGACGTAGGTCGCGGAGGAGTCGATCGCGTTGTCGTTGATGCGAATTTCGCGCAGGGGACTGGGATCGCTGCTGTCGGCCACATAGCTGTAATGCATGGACGACGACACCTGCATGAACATTTCGTCGCTGGCCGAGAGACCGGCGAGTGTGATGCCCAGTCCCTGAATCAACGCCGCACCGGTCATTCGGAAGGTGACCACCGGGAAGCCGAGTCCATTTTCCTCGTTCATGCCGTAGCCGATCATGCGGTACACATCGATGAGATACAGCGGTCCGGCATGCAGGGTGCGCGCCGTGGAGCCGCCGGGTTGAAGCCCGATGTCGGCGCCGGTGGCGGCGACGAAGGCGTCGGCGACGAGGGAACCAACGTCCGAGTCCTTGCAACCGGGCTCGACGGCGTTTGGCGTCACCACTTCGGAAAGCGTGCGGGCACAATGCGCGATTTGCTGTGTGTACATGCCGGGTATGTACTGTTCGATGCCGGCAACGATGGTGGAAAGCATTGTAGCGGACGATGGCTCTTCGGGAACGCGCTCATCCAGGAGTACAAGCTCGTATTCCAGTAATCGCAGGCCCTGAGCGTCGTGCATGAGCCGCATCCGTCCAAGCTGTTCGTAGTGGCCCTCGGTCTGAACGATAAGCACATCCTTCCCGAGAGGATTGCTCACACGCTCGGGTTGAGCAAGTGCCAGATGATCGTGCCCTCCGATGATGATGTCGATGCCCGGAATGGCGGAGGCGAGCATGCGGTCGACATCCAATCCCATGTGCGACAGCAGGATGACCACTTCACATTGCGCGTTGCGCAATGCCTCAATCTGTTGTAGGATGATGGCAGCCAGTTCGTCCGGAACCTCGCCCAGCACCTTGACGGGAGCGGGGTTGGAGAAGTAGTTGGTGGACGGTGTCGTGAGTCCGAAAATCCCGACCTTGAGTCCATCGAATTCCTTGACGACCGCGGGCTGGATGTACATGCTCAACGGCGCCACCGTGTCGTTCGAGAGATCGAGGTTGGCCGAGAGCAGAGGAAACGGAGGCGTGGCCCCGAGCGTGTTTGCCAGCGCTTGCAGCAGGCCGAGCGGACCGAGGTCGAATTCGTGATTCCCCACCGCCATAGCGTCGATGCCCAGGTCTACCAGGAACGACAGTTCGGCGGGCGCGTCGTAGAGCAGGTTGAACATCGGATCGCCGATGAAGCTGTCGCCGGCATGTAGCACGAGCACATTGGCTGTGCTTGCGCGCGTCGTTCCCACCACGGTGGCGGCGCGTGCAAAGCCCCCGTGCAGAGCCGTGCCGGACGCATCGCGCGGTGCCGACGGCAGGAGATTGCTGTGCGTGTCGTTGAGATGCAAAATGGTGAATTCCTGCGCGATACAGGGCCGTGCCAGAATCGACAGGATGAGCAAGAGCGCTGCGGTGCAAATGCGTGTCATGATGCTGCTCCTTGGTGAATTGTGGTTTCGCGTTACATGCAACGTCGCACACCGGGGCGGGGCTTCTGTCACGGAATTGTCACAACGGCGTCGAGCGTTGCATGCGTTGGTCGGCGACTCGGAACGCAGAAAGCCGATGGGCGGTAGCGGTACCGCCCATCGGTGTATCAACGCGCGTGCAATGCGGTAGAGGACGCAGCTATCGCACATGCACCACGCGCTGCGACTGCCGCATGCCCGCCGCTTGCGCGATCAGGAAATACACACCGGGACGCATGCCGGTGAAACGCAGCGGCAACGTGTGCTCGCCCGCCTGCAAGGGAGCATCGATCAGTGTCAACACCGGTCGTCCCAGCAGGTCGTACAGAGCGACATGAACGGAGGCGTTGTCGCGCAGGGTAAGGATGGCGCTGCCCTCCTCACGCATGGGATTGGGGAAGGCGCGCAGCGTCAGTGCTTCGCTGCGTGTGGGTGATGCGCCCTGCACCTTCGGCACGACGGAGGCGGTGATGCGGCCTTGGAGCGGCGTGGCGGGTATGCTGCCCATGGTGGCGAAGTACTGCGTGAGCAGTTCGAATTCGGTGATGCCGGTGGCGCCACCTCCGGTGAAGATGGAGAGATTGCTGTACGGTATGCCGAGCATGTCCAGGAACATCGGGACAAGCTCGTTCGTGGCGATGCGGTACACCGCCGAGGGATTGATCGGAGCGCCGTTGTACAGCACGCCGGTCAGACGCGAACCCACGGGCTGCGAGGGATTGTAGCTGTACGACAGGGATGATGATACTTGCAGCAGCATCTCATCCGAATTCTCGATATCGGCCAGCGTGGATTCGAGCCCGACCATCAGATCCATGCCAGTCATGTCGAAGGTGACCATGCGATATCCGAGCGCATTGACTGTGTTGAAGCCGTAGCCGATCATGCGAAACACATCCACTGGCAGCACCGGTCCGCCGTACAACGGCTGCGCCGTGGAACCGCCGGGTTGCAAGCCGATGTCCGCGCCGGTGGAGGTGGCAAAGGCATCCGCGACAAGATTGCCGACCTGCGTGTCGTGCATGCCCGGCTGCGTGAGATTACGCGCTTCTTCGCTTAGCGTACCCGCGCAGTGGGCGATCCGCTGTGAAAACAGTCCCGGGACGCTTTGCTCGATGCCTGCGGCGATGCCCTGTACCACCGCCTTCACGCAAATGTCCTCCTTAACCTTGTTGTCGAGATCAATGAGATCGTAGGCATGCACCGACACCACACCCTTGCGAATTTTCAGGCGCAACCGTCCAATTTGTCTGTAGAAGCCCGCCGTTTGCACAATGGCAGTCTGGGTACCGCCGGGATTGCTCACCATGACGGGCGCGGACAGGGCGAGATGATCGTGTCCGCCGACAATCACATCGATGCCGGGAATGTTCGAGGCGATGACCTGATCGAGAGCGAAGCCCATGTGTGACAGACAAATCACCACGTCGCAACCCTGATCGCGCAAACTCGCCACCTGCGTACCGATGATGGTCATCAATGAGGTGACATCCTCGATCACCACTACCGGAGCGGGTTGCGAGAAATAATTGGTGCTGGGCGTGGTGAGACCGAATACTCCCACGCTCAATCCCTGATACTGCTTGATCATCGCGGGTTGAATGTACTGCTGTAGGACTTGCAGGGTTGGCGTGTTGGCGGAGAAATCGAGATTCGCCGAAAGCAGTGGAAATGCCGGTGTGCTGCCCAAAGTGTTGCTCAATGCCAGAGCGAGTCCATCGGGCGTGAGGTCGAACTCGTGATTGCCCACGGCCATGGCGTCGATACCCAAGGCGGCGAGCAAGGACAGTTCAGCCGGGGCGTCGTAGAGGAGATTGTACATGGGATCGCCGATGAAGGCGTCGCCCGCGTGCAATGTGAGAACCGGATGCTCTCGCTGTCGTTCGTGATTGATGACCTTGGCGGCACGAGCGATACCACCGACGCTGCCGCGAAGATTGTGCTTACGCGGAGCGCCCGGAAGCAGATTGCCGTGCGAATCATTGAGATGCAGCACGGTGAGAAAACGCGTGGACTGCGCCTGCGCCGTGCCGCACAGCAGCAACACGGCGAGGGTGGCGAGAAGGAAGTGACGGATCATGACGGACTCCTCTGTGAATGTGGTGATTGCTCGTGAGCAAACTGCGCAATAGTGCATCCCGCCCTGTCACGGGTTTGTCATGATGCGGTCAAAGAGTATGCGCATGGGTTGCGGCGGTTTTTACCGGTACACGGTGCTCGGCGCAGGACCTTCGTTTGGAAATAGCCGGCGGACGGGGGAGATTGCTGCATTGGACAACACTGGAGAAATGGAATGACCCCGACCATGACCGCCGACCACCTGACTTCCCTCATCAATGGATTTCGTCAGAGCCGCATCCTCCTCACCGCCGCGGAACTCGGTGTGTGTGACGCGCTGAGCGAGGGATTGCGAAGCGCGGCGGAGCTGGCCGCCCGCTGCGGCACCGATACGCGCGCCACCGACCGACTACTGCGCGCCTTGTGCGCGATGGGTGTGCTGCGCAATGATGGAGACGAATTTGAGAACACAGAGTTGTCCGCGCGATTCCTTGTGAGCACCTCGGACGAATATCTCGGCATGCTCGGGCATTACAACGCGCTGTGGGACCGGTGGTCCACGCTCACCGAGGCGGTACGCGCCGGCGGAGCGGTGTATCGCAGCGCGCCGACGGCGCAATCCGGCCCTTGGCTGGAGCATTTCATCGCGGCCATGCACTATCGCGCCTTACCGCAAGCGGCGGAGGATGTGAATCTCATCGACTTTCACGACGCGGCGAGCGCGCTGGACCTCGGCGGGGGTTCCGGCGCCTACGCCATGGCGATGGCCCGTGTCAAACAGGATTTGCGCGTGACCGTGTTCGATTTGCCGGAGGTTGTGCCGCTGACACGCAACTATATAGAAAAGGCGGGCTTGTCGCATCGCATCGACACGCGTGCCGGCGATTACCTGCGCGACGATATCGGATCGGGCTACGACGTCATCTTCCTTTCCGCCATTGTGCACAGCAACACGGTGGAGGAGAACCGCCTCCTGCTCCGCCGGTGTGTGGATGCTCTGGCGCCGGGTGGAACGCTGATCGTGCAGGATTTCGTCATGGACGAGGATCGCGTGCATCCCCCGCACGGCGCGCTGTTCGCCCTGAACATGCTGGTTGCCACGGCTGGTGGCGACACCTTCACCGAAGCTGAAATCCGCACCTGGATGGAGGAATGCGGGCTGGAGGATATACAACGCCGGGATACGCGGCATGGCACGGTGCAGATCAGTGGTCAAGTAAAGAGTGAAGAGTAAAGAGTCCGTAATCGCGGCGATCGATACCGTTCGAAGCGCGCGAACGGGGCCGAGGTTTCGCGCTTCAACACGGGTTTAAAAACCACAGATTGCACAGATTTCACACAGATTCTCACAGATGGATCGTGGAAGTCCGCGAGGATGCGAGCATGTGGCCGTGGGGGGTGATTGACGCAGCGGCTGGAGATTTCTCGGAGCATATAAATAGTTGAACGGCGAAAAGTGCCGGTGAACCGCCCGGACCGCGATGCATGCAAGCAGGCACGACGCCCGTCCCCGCTTTACCCTTTACCCTTCACTCTTCACGATTACGCTGAACGCGACGGACCACGCCAACCCATAACCCTTCAGCACTCCCACCCGATGTGCAAATTCATTTTGCCATTCCACAACATTTTCCGTATTTTTCCAAGCTAGTACGATTGTTTACGATCAGTACCACGATACTCTATGTTTGAAGCACTGTCCGATAGACTGGAAGAAGCCCTCCGCCGCGTACGGGGGCAGCACCGCATTTCCGAAGGCAATGTCGACGAGACCTTGCGCGAGGTGCGGCGCGCCCTGCTGGAAGCGGACGTCAACTTCCAGGTGACCAAGGATTTCATCGATTCGGTGAAAGAGCAGGCCCTCGGTCAGGACGTGCTCAAGAGTTTGACTCCGGGCCAGCAGATCGTCAAGATTCTGCACGACGAACTCGTGCAACTCATGGGTACGGAAAAGGCGGATCTGACTTTCGCGAAGACCGGTCCCACCGTCATCATGGTCGCGGGTCTGCAAGGTTCGGGTAAAACCACGTTCAGCGCGAAACTGGCGCGCCTGCTCAAGACCCAGGGCCGACAGCCCCTGCTCGTGGCTGCCGACGTGTACCGCCCCGCCGCCATCGGACAGCTCAAGCAACTCGCCGAGCAAATCGGCGTGCCGGTGTACGCGGGCGACGAGAAGCGCCCCGTGGCCATTGCCAGCGAAGCACTCGAGGTGGCGCGGCAGCAGCTCTGCAATGTGATTATCATCGATACCGCGGGACGCCTCAGCATCGATGAAGAAATGATGCAAGAGGTGGCCGATATCAAGGCCAAGGTCAATCCCACGGAAATTCTGTTCGTGGTGGATTCCATGACCGGCCAGGATGCGGTGAACACGGCCAAGGCCTTTCACGACAAGCTCGATTACAACGGCGTGGTGCTCACCAAGCTCGATGGCGATACACGCGGCGGCGCCGCGCTGTCCATTCGACGCGTGGTGGACAAACCCATCAAATTCGCCTCCGTGGGTGAGAAGCTCGACGCGCTCGAGCCCTTCCACCCCGACCGCATGGCCTCGCGCATTCTCGGCATGGGCGACATCGTCACCCTGGCGGAAAAGGCGCAGGAGCAATTCGACGAGGACGAGGCCGCGAAACTTGAGCAGAAGATGCGGAAGAACCAGTTCACGCTGGAGGATTTCTTTTCGCAAATACAGGTGCTCAAGAAAATGGGACCGCTGTCCAGCGTGATCGAAATGATTCCCGGCGTGGGCAAGGCCCTGCGGGGACAGGAAATTGACGACCGTTCCTTTGTGAAAATCGAGGCCATGATTCAGTCCATGACTCCGGAGGAACGGCAGAAACCGCATATCATCAACGGCAGCCGCCGCAAACGCATCGCCAGTGGCAGTGGCACGACGGTGCAGGATGTAAATCGCCTGCTCAAGCAGTTCACCGAAATGCAAAAGATGATGAAAAAGCTCACCCGTGGTGGCATGCGGCAATTCGCGCAAAGTATGATGAATCAGAAGTTTTCATAACCATTCTTTCTTTTTGGAGGCACAATTCCGTGGTAAAAATTCGTCTGCAGAGAAGGGGCAGGAAAAAGGCGCCCATCTACAAGCTCGTGGCGGCCGACGCCCGCTCCCCGCGTGACGGCAAATTCATCGAAGCGCTCGGTCAGTACGCTCCTGTCGGTCCGAACGCGACGCTCGTGATCGACGAGGAACGCGCACTGTATTGGTTGGGTGTTGGCGCGCAACCGTCCGATACGGCCCGCAGTCTGCTGAGCCAGGCCGGTGTCATGCTGCGTTTCCATCTCCAGCGCAAGGGCAAGAGCCCCGAGGAAATCGCGCAGGAGTTGGACGCCTGGCGCAAGAACAATGCCGCCAAGGCCATGACCGTGTCGAAGAAGCAGCTGCGCGCGCAGCGCAAGGCCGAGCTGGATGCGAAGGCCGCGGCCGAGAAAGCCGCCGCCGAGAAGGCCGCCGCCGAAGCCGCCGCGAAAGCGGAAGCCGAAGCTGCTGCCAAGGCCGCCGCTGAAGCTGAAGCCGCAGCCGCAGCGGAAGCCGCTCCGGCCGAGGAAGCCGCTCCGGAAGCGCCCGCCGCAACGGAGTAAATTCCCGAAGCTCGTCGTCGGTGACCACACATGTCCGAACTTTGCCTCATCGGCACCATTCTCGCCGCCAGCGGTATCCGCGGCGAAGTGAAGGTTCGGTCTTGGTCCGATGTCCAGGGGCGCTTCGAAGCCCTGTCCGTCGTCCACGTCGGACGCGATGAGTACTCGGTGCGCGAATTCCGCGTGCGCGGCGCGAAGGAAGGCCACGACATCGTCCGCCTTCATCTCGAGGGCTGCGACGACAGAAACGCGGCCGAAGCCCTGCGCGGCTTGCACCTGTACGTGCGCGTCGATGCCATGGCCGCTCCACCGGAAGGACGCTATTTCATCCACGACCTCATCGGTTGCGAGGTACGGGATACGGACGGCAACCCGCGCGGCATCGTGAAGGACGTGATGCTGCTGCCAGCCAACGATGTGTACGTGGTGGATGCCGAGGGCCGCGAAGTGCTGCTTCCCGCCGTGCCCGCCATCGTGCACAGCGTGGATACCACGAATAAACGCATCGTGGTGCACCCCCTCCCGGGCTTGTTCGAGGACGAGGATGAGGATTGACATCATCACCGCTTTTCCGCCGTTTTTCGACGGACCATTGAGCGAAAGCATCGTCCGTCGGGCGCGCAAAGCAGGGCATGTGGACATCGTGCTGCACGATCTGCGCGATTGGACGCACGACAAGCATCGCACGATCGACGATTCGCCCTACGGCGGCGGTGCGGGGATGATTCTCAAACCCGAGCCCCTGTTCGAATGCATCGAACACTTGCAGGCCGAGCGGCACTACGACGAAGTGATACTCACCTCGCCCGCGGGCGAGGTGCTCAAGCAGGCGGAGTGCACGCGCCTATCGATGTGCACGAATCTGCTGATCCTCTGCGGCCACTATAAAGGCGTGGATCAACGTGTGATCGACGCCCTGGTGACCAAGGAGATCTCCATCGGCGACTATGTGCTGACCGGCGGAGAACTCGCCGCGGCGGTGCTGGTGGATGCCGTGGTGAGACTGATTCCCGGCGTCATCGGCGATGGTGAATCGCTGCTCAGCGATTCCTTCATGGACGGCGGGCTGGATTGTCCGCATTACACGAGGCCTCCCGTGTATCGCGACATGGCGGTTCCCGACGTCCTGCTCAACGGCGATCATGCCCGCGTGGCGGAATGGCGCCGCGCGGCGGCACGCGAACTGACCCTGCGCCGCAGACCCGATTTGCTGCCCCCGGACGAACGACGGTAACGTGAAGTACAGATCATTTTTTCATACATTGACAGAGCCATACCAAGGAGTACCCCGATGAACACCATTGACATGCTCGAGCGTGCGACGATGAAGAGCGACATCCCGGCCTTCGTGCCCGGCGACATCGTCAACGTGCATGTGCGCGTCAAGGAAGGCAACAAGGAGCGCATTCAGGAATACCAGGGCATCGTAATTGCCCGCAAAGGTGCCGGTGCGCGCGAGACCTTCACTGTGCGCAAGATTTCCAACGGCGTCGGCGTCGAGCGCATTTTCCCCGTGCACTCGCCGTCCATCGCGCGCATCGAGAAGGTGCGTTCGGGCCGCGTGCGCCGCGCCAAGCTGTTCTACCTCCGCACCCTCGCTGCGAAGCAGGTGCGTGCAAAGACGACCTGATCGTCTCCGTTCTCCATCAGTGGGCGGGGAGCGATGCTTCCCGCCGAGTTCGCTCCGGAGGCATGCGTCGCATGTCTCCTTTTATTCTGTGGCGGTTCATGGTCTCGTACGCGAATGAGGCCTGGCTGGCCGCATGGTTTTTCCATCGAAGTTCGGTAACGCCATGATGACCTTCGTCCATTCCGATCACCGGAGAAACTCCGCTCTTTTGTCCACCTTCATCGCGGAGGCGGGCGCCGCCCTGTTTGCCGAAGCGCCATTGCCCCTCGGCGATGCGGAGTGGCAATTCACCGAAGGTGTGGCGGACAGCGGTTTGCTCTCGCCGCTCGCCTACGGGAAGCGTGAAGGAGAGGTGGTGCTGCTGCCTGGCGCCTGCCTCACCGCCTACGCGGGCACGGGGGACATCCGCCTGTTGTTCCGAGGCGGTCTGAAAAGCTTCGCAACGCTCGGCCACTACCACGATCCCGACCTCGAATTGATGCTCGCGCAGGTGCTGTTGAAGGAAAAATACGGCATGGAGCCGCGGCTGCTGCGCGTGAAAGGTGATGTGGCCGAGGTCATGCCGACGGTCGATGCATTGCTGCTCGGAACGCGCGACGCCGACCGTGCGGCGCTGGGCTATAGTGCCCTGGACATGATCGACGAATGGTTCGACATGACGCAGCTGCCGTTCGTGCGTGAATTATTCATGGCTTGGGAGCATCGTGTGGATCCCGCCGTGGTTGCCGCTGTTATGCGCGCCGGCGAGGTACTGGACGAGCGGGCCCTGCGCGAGGTGGAACAATTGCTGCTGCGGCACGACGATGGCCCATTGCTCTCCGCCGTGCCCGCGCATTACCGCTATCGGCTCGACGACGACGCCATGGAGGGCCTTCGCCAGTTTTTCCAATTCGCATTCTACCATGGATTGCATCGCGACATCCCCGATTTCCGCGTGTGGGAGAGCGAGGCCGAAGGGTAAATTCGTATTCCTTGCGCCGCAGCGCGCGGGGCTCTAGATTGCCAGTTTGCATGCGGCACGGCAGCAGGCCAACCGCATCGACGCCGCAGCCCACGCGGGCGGGCACGAGGAGAAACGGCGCGCAACGCGCCAGCCACCGTCAACGCACTCGCATATGCTGACCTCGCTGTATATCAGGAATTTCGCGCTGATCGAGGAAATCCGCGTCGATTGCACGCCCGGTCTCACCGTGATCACGGGTGAAACCGGCGCGGGCAAGTCCATTGTCATCGATGCTCTCGGGCTGGTGCTCGGCGAACGCGCCGATACCACCATGGTGCGCCAGGGGAGCGACAAGGCGGTGATCGAGGCCGAATTCGACGCGCGTCCGCTCGAGTATGTTCGTCCGCTGCTCGAGAACCTCGGCGCGGAGTGGCAGGACGTGCTGATTCTCCGCCGCGATGTGTCGGTGAAAGGTGTGAGCCGGGCCTTTGTCAACGATTCCCCCGTTCCCGTATCCGAATTGCGCGCGCTGGGCAACCGCCTTGTGGACATCCACGGACAGCACGAACATCAATCGCTGCTGCGTCAGGACACCCATCGCGCCATACTGGACAGCGATCCGGCCGTGGCCGGCGCGCTTGCGGTCTATCGCGAGATCTACGCTCGCTTCGTCGAAGGCATACGCGCGCTGGATGAGGCCCGCGGCACGCGCGACCGTATCGAAGAGCGTCGCCTCGTGGCGGAGCATCAACTGCGCGAAATCGCCGCCGTGAATCCACAGCCCAACGAGGATGAGGACATCGAGCGCGAATTGCGTGTGGTGGAACACGCGGAGAAGCTGGCCACCGCCGCGCATCAGGCGCTGGAACTGCTCTACGACGCCGACAACAGCGTGGTGGACATGCTCGGCCGCAGCGAGCGCCTGCTGGACGAAATCACGCGTATCGATCCGACACTCGCTCCGCAGCAGGCCGAATTGACCGGCACCGTGTCGCTGCTGTCGGACATTGCGCACACGTTGCGCGACTATGCCGAGGGCTTCGACTTCCGTCCCGAGCATGCGGAGCGCCTGCGGCATCGCCTCGCCGAGCTGTTGCAGCTCACGCGCAAATACCGCTTGGGCATCGCCGAGTTGATCGACAAACGCGACGCGCTGGAAGAGGAGTTGCGCGGACTGGACAATATCGACGACCGCATCGCGGCGTTGGAAAGCGCGGTGGATGCGCTGCGCGCGGAATGTTCGAAGGCCGGGCTCGCGCTGACGCGCGAACGCGAACGCGCTGGCGCGGAACTGGCGAAACACGTGCCCGCCGAGTTGCGCGCACTCGGTATCAAGCAATCCGTGTTCGCGTCGCGGTTGCTGCCGCTGCGTGTCGACGGCGACGCCGGCGCGCGTTACCTCACACGGGGCCGCGAACGCCTTGGCTGCGGACCCGACGGTTGCGAGGATGTGGAATTTTACCTCTCCACCAATCTCGGCGAGGATCCCAAGCCGCTGGCGCGCGTGGTGTCGGGTGGAGAAGTGTCGCGCATCATGCTTGCGCTCAAAGGACTGTTTGCCGGACGCGACCGCATTCCCATCATGGTGTTCGATGAAATCGACGTGGGTGTGAGCGGCACCATCGCCCGCAAGGTGGGCGAGGCCATGCGCAAGCTGGCGCGGGCGCATCAGATTATCGCCATCACGCATTTGCCACAAATCGCCGGACTCGGCGACCGGCATTTGCTGGTGGAAAAGCACAGCGGCAACGGCCGCACCAGCACGCGCGTGCTGCCGCTGGACGAGGACGCGCGACTGCACGAGTTGGCGCGTCTGCTCAGTGGCGACCGCGTTACCGAAGCGGCGCTGCAGAGCGCGCGCGAATTGCTCGCGACCTGACACGACGGGACGGGCATTTTTTCACACAACGAACGCCGCCGACGCGACGGCGCATTCCGAGAACAAGGACATGGCACTCGTTTTTTACGACACCCTCACCAAATCCCTGCAACCCTTCACGCCGCTGCATCCGGGCGAAGTGCGCATGTACACCTGCGGCCCCACGGTGTACAACTTTTTCCACATCGGCAATGCGCGCTCCTTCGTGATGTCGGATGTCATCCGCCGCTATTTCGAATACCGCGGCTACAAGGTGACCTATGTGATGAACATCACGGATATCGACGATAAAATCATCAAGGCGGCGAACGAAGAGGGGGTGGATGCGGCCGAAATCGCCACGCGCTACGCCAAGGCCTTTCTCGACGATGCCGCGCGCTTCGGCATACGTCCGGCCGACGTGCATCCGCGCGCCACGGAGAGCATTGACGACATTATCGCGCATATCGAAGGACTGATCGCCAAGGGCGCGGCTTACGAGGTGGATGGCGATGTGTATTTCCAGGTGAATGCCTTTCCCGAATACGGCAAGCTCAGCGGTAAGAATATCGAGGATCTGCAGGTTGGCGCGCGTGTCGAAGCCGACACGCGCAAACGCAACCCGGTGGATTTCGCCCTGTGGAAGGCCGCGAAACCCGGCGAACCCTGGTGGGAAAGTCCCTGGGGCAAAGGCCGTCCCGGCTGGCACATCGAGTGTTCGGTGATGTCGCAAAAATTCCTCGGACAGAGCTTCGACATACATGCCGGAGGCAACGATCTGATTTTCCCGCATCACGAAAACGAAATCGCCCAGAGCGAGGCGCTCACGCATGCGCCCTTCGCCCGCTACTGGATACACTTCGGCTTCCTGAATGTGGACAATGAGAAAATGTCGAAGTCACTGGGCAATTTCTTCACCGCACGCGACATTCTCGACAAGTACAGCGCCGAAGCGTTGCGCTTTTTCTATCTGCAGACGCATTACCGCAGTCCGCTGAATTTTGTGCATGAGGGCCTCGACGCCGCGCGCACCGGGTTGCAGAAACTGCAATCACTGTTCGACGCCCTGGGCGAAGCGGGCGAAGGCACGGCGACGCTGGACGTGCCGATGTGGGAGCAGCGCTTCATCGAGGCGGTGGACAACGATTTCAACACGCCGGCGGGTATGGGCGTGCTGTTCGAATTCACCCGCGAAGCCAACGCGCGCTTGCACAGTGCGGACGGACTGCGCGCCGAGGACAGGGTGGCTGCGCGGGACTTCCTGACGCGAAGCGCGCAGGGAGTGTTTGGCATTGTGCGCGCGGAGCACAGCGTCGCAGAGGGCGCAGCGGATGCGCTGGTCGATCAGCTCATGGAGCTGTTTATCGCGTTGCGTACCGAGGCGCGTAAGGATAAGCAATGGGCGCTGTCGGACAGGATACGCGACGGTCTCGCCGAGATCGGCGTGCTACTCGAAGACAGCCGCGACGGAACGCGTTGGAAACGCAAACAGTGAGGCGATATGGGCGAGCATGATCAGACGGAAGAATCCGTACTCTGGAGCAATTTTTTCTCGCGGGACGAGCGCAAGGACATTCTCACCCTGCTGCGCGGCGTGCCCATTTTCGAGGACTTGAGTCGCCGCGATCTCAAGGCGCTCGAGCGCATTTTACACCTGCGCAAATACCACACGGGCGAATACATCTTTCGCGAAGGTGATCCCGGACTCGGCATGTACATTGTCGAGCAGGGCACCGTGTCCATCGTAAGCGAGAGCCGCAGCCGTGAGCTGTCGCGTCTGCGCAAGGGCGAGTTTTTCGGAGAAATGGCGCTGTTCAACGATCGTCCGCGCAACGCAAGCGCGGTGGCCTTCGAGGACACGCGGCTCTTCGGTTTTTTTCAGCCCGATCTGTTCGGACTGCTGGAAACGCATCCGCGCATCGGCGTGAAAGTGGTGTTGAAACTGGCGCGCATTCTCTCGGAGCGTTTGTATCGCGCCGGGCAGGAAAATGCGCGCCTGATGGAGGATGCGAAACGCAACTGAGCATGCCATGCTGACGAACACCAAAATCCTCATCGTACTTCTGCTGCTCGTGCTGGCGGGTATCGCCGTGTTCACGGTGTACACCATCGGCTCGATCGTGGCGATGCTGCTGCTGGCATTTCTTTTCGCCTTCATCATTTCGCCCGCGGTGGATTTTTTGGAAAGCAAGGGCATGCCGCGCACCCTGGCGGCAACCATTGTGTTTCTGCTCAGTCTGGGTTTGCTGGCGCTGGTGGTGTACGAGGTGTCGCCGCTGATTTATTCGCAACTCGTGGCGTTGGAGGAAATGCTCAATCTCGGACAGTTGCGCAAGAGCATCGCCGAGTTGGAGCGCTTCCTTCGCAAGAATCTCGCCTTTCTCGGTGTGCGCAAGCTGGGCCTGTCCACAAAAATCGAGGAGTGGCTGGGTGCGGTGTTCGACAACGCGATCAGCATCGCCTCGGGTCTCGTGGGTGCGGTGATTTTCGTGGTGATGACGCTGATCTCCACGTTTTTCCTGCTGAAAGACGGGCGCATGCTCAAGAAGGCCTTCATCGAAATTGTGCCGAATCAGTTCTTCGAAATGGCTCTGAGCATCGTGCACAAAATCGATTGGTCGTTGGGCGCGTATTTGCGCGGCATCGTACTCGACGCCTTGGTTATCGGCATAATCACCACCGGAGCGATGTGGTTGCTGGACATCCCCAACTTCCTGCTCATCGGCATTGTGGCCATGGTGGCCAATTTGGTGCCGTATCTCGGACCGCCCACCGCGGCGCTGGTGGCGAGCATCATTTCGGTACTCACGCTCAACAATTTCGCTCAGGTGCCGGTGATTCTCATCGCATTCACGATGATCCGCCTCATCGACGATTCGGTGGTGCAA
Organism: Bacteroidota bacterium; assembly: GCA_035914695.1. Taxonomy (GTDB): domain Bacteria; phylum Bacteroidota; class Ignavibacteria; order SZUA-365; family SZUA-365; genus JAOSJT01. Next base: position 32,156 of record JAMIQH010000093.1, read on the forward strand.
CCGCTCACCATTTCGCAAAGCGTGAAGTTGCATCCGGTCACCATCATTTTCGCCATTCTCATCGGCGGGCATCTGTTCGGCATACTCGGCATGCTTTTCGCCGTGCCGGTGGCCGGCGTGGTGAAAGTGGTGGCCTCGGAACTGTATTTCGGACTCAAACGCTACCGCGCCGTGTACTGAGCGCAGCGCGCAGCACAAGCGCGGCCGTGGCACGGTCGCGCGCAAGGTGTGTATGGAAACAACAAACGACAGCAACAGCCCCTCCCTGCGCAGGGGTGATACGATACGCCTCGTGGTGGACAAAGCCGCCTTCGAGGGACGCGCCGTGGCGCGGCACGAAGGCCTCGTGGTGTTTATCGACGGCGCCGTGCCCGGCGATGTGGTGGAGGCGCAGGTGTACCGGAAGAAGAAGCAATTCGCCGAGGCGCGTCTCGAACGCGTGCTTGAGGCCTCGCCCGAGCGCGTGCAGCCGGCCTGCGAGCATTTCGGCGTTTGCGGTGGCTGCACGTGGCAGCACATGCGCTACGAAACGCAATGCGCATGGAAGCGCGAGCATGTGCGCGACGCCTTCGAACGTCTTGGCGGCTTCACGGATCTTCCCGTCCTCGAAACACTCGCCGTACCCGAGCCCTTCTGGTACCGCAACAAAATGGAGTATTCCTTCGGGGAAATGCGCTGGTTGCTACCCGACGAGTTGGGCACGGTGGATCGCGATGCCGAGTTGTTCGCGCTGGGTCTGCACGTGCCGAAGCGCTACGATCGCATTCTCCACGTCGAGGCCTGCCATCTCGAATCGCCGCAGAGCAACGCGATTCTTCAGGCCACGCGATCCTTTTTTCTGCATCATGGTATTCCGGCCTACTCCACACGCACGCACACCGGCGACCTGCGGCATCTGGTCATCCGCGAGGGCAAGCACACCGGCGAGCGCATGGTGTTCCTGGTATGCACGCATCGCAACGACGCGTTGATGGAGGAATACGCCGCCGTGCTGCGCGATCCCGCCCTGGGCGTCAGCACCTTCGTGCAGGGTGTAACACAGCGCAAATCCTCGGTGGCTGTTGCTGAGGAGGAAATCATCCGCTTTGGCGACGGCATCATCCGCGAACGCCTGGGCGACAACGTGTACCGCATTTCGCCCACATCGTTTTTCCAGACCAACACGCTGCAGGCCGAGCGGTTGTACGATCTCGCCATGGCAGCCGCCGAGCTGCGTCCCGAGGATGTGGTGTGGGATCTGTACTGCGGCACCGGCAGCATTTCGCTGCACATCGCGCGGCATGTGCGCGCGGTGGTGGGTGTGGAACTGCATCCCGCCGCCGTGGCCGACGCGCGACGCAACGCCGCCGACAACGGCATCACGAACGCGGAGTTCCACGTCGCGGATATCGTGGATTTTCTCGATCCCGTTCGGCAGGCCGCCACGCCCTGGCCCGATGTGATCGTCGTGGATCCGCCTCGGGCGGGGTTGCATCCCCGCGTCGCTGAGGCGATTGCTACCTCGGCTGTGCGGCGGCTGGTATACGTGAGCTGCAATCCCGCCACCAGCGCGCGCGATTGCGCCCTGCTGCGCGAGCATGGCTATGTGGTCGAGCAGGTGACGCCCGTGGACATGTTTCCCCACACCTGGCATATCGAATGCGTGATACGCCTGCGCCACATCGGCTGACAACGGCGGCGATGCGCTGCCACCGGGAGATGGCACTTCCGTCAGCATTGCTGTTGTCGCTGCTGCTGGCGGTCGGGGCGATGCCGTTGTGCGCGCAGAGCCGCTCGGAAGCCGACATCATCTGGCGAGACTGGGGCGACGTGTACAGCGCGCCGGCGCATTTCGACACGGGGGATTGGTTGTGGGCAGGCGCCGCGGTGGCGGCCACCGTCGGCGCGTGGAGCATGGACGAGGATGTGCGATCGGCCTCGCAGCGGCTGCGAAGCCCGACGCTGGATGATGCACTGGTTGTCGGGGATGTGTTCGGATCCGGCGAATTCGCCCTCGGTCTGACCGCGCTCGTGTACGGCGGAGGAGCGCTGCTGGACGACGCGGAAGCGCGCACCACAGGCCGCTTGCTCTTGCAATCCCTGCTCTATGCCGAATTCATCAACGGCCTGATGAAAATGTCGTTCGGGCGTTCGCGTCCCTACACCGGCGCGGGACGCGCATCCTTCGATCCGTTTTCCCTCGATCATGCGCGCACCTCTTTCCCATCGGGGCACAGCACGGCGGCATTCGCCATCGCCATGACGCTCTCCAAGCGGCTCGATTCGCCCGTGGCCAGCGTGCTGCTGTTCGGCATGGCGGGCGTGACCATGGTGCAACGCATCGTGAGCGACAATCACTGGCTGTCCGACACCGTGCTGGGCGCGGTGCTGGGGGGTGTGGTGGCGCATGCGGTGGTGGAATTGGAAAAGGAAAGGGAGAGAAGGAATTCCGAAGTGTTGCCCCTCGGTGCCGGCGCCGCACCGCACCGGCCTCTGTTGCGGCTGAGCGTGCCTTACTGATCCACCGCGCCGCGGTGCAGGTCGAAGCCGACGAGGGTGAAGTGCCTGCCGTCGCGGTGCTCCATTGCGAGCCAGGTGGCATCGATGCGGCGGTCACCCACGCCGCGCAGGGCGAAGCGCATTTCACCCGTACCGCGCCGCTCGCGTAGCCATTCCGCGCAGCTCCGAGCCGATCCGGGCGCGTCGAGCAGGGAGCGCAGATTGACGCCGCCACCGGGAGGGAGGCCAAGTCGCGCCGAGGTGTCCACATCCACATCATGCAGATTCAGCAGCGCATCCACTGTCAGCACGAGAGGACGGTGGCGGCAACGTGTGGAGAGGCGCTGGATCTGTGCCGCGAGGGAGACGACGAGCGCGTCGTGCTCTTCCACGCGGATGCGCGCGCGGAGGTCGGCCACTTCCGCTTCGCCCACATCGCCGTGCAGCACGTCGCTGATCGCGTCGAGCGGCAGGGCGATCGCGCCGGCCGTCCACAACGCAAGCAACCCCGCGAGACCGATCATGGCGAGCAGGGCAGGGATGAGAATGAGAGGACTGCGCAGGAGAAAATGGCGGATGCCGTCGGCGAACATGTAATCGATGAGGATGAGCGCGGCGATGAAACTGAGCAGCAACACCAGTAGATGGGAGAGGAAAATGCGGTGAAAAATCGCTGCGCGCTTCCGTTCTTTCGCCATATCACGCCCCGGTGAGTTTGCTGATGCTTTTCTGTTCGCCCATGAGAATGAGGATGTCGTTCTCCTCGATCACGGTGTCGGGCATGGGCACACCGATGATACGTTCTGAAACACGCTTTCCGTCCACCTCGTTCACGCGCTTGATCGTGATGAGGTTCACCGAGTATTTCCTGCGCAAATCCAGATCCTTGAGCATCGAACCGATCATGTATCTCGGGGCTTTGACCTGAATGATGCTGTATTCATCGGTGAGCGGAATGGCGTCGAGTACATTGGGATTGATGAGCGACGTGGCGAGACGTTCGGCCATGTCGAGATCGGGCGACACCACATGGTGCACACCCACGCTTTTGAAAATGCGCGTATGTATCGGGTTGGTGGATTTCACAATGACATTTTTGCATCCAAACTCCAGCAACAGCACACAGGTGAGCAGGGCGTTGTCGAAGTCCTCGCCAATGGACACGATCACCGCGTCCAAATCCTCCAGACCCTGATTGCGCAGGGTTTTCTCATCGGTGCTGTCGAGGCGCACTGCGTAGGCCACCTCGTCCTTCATTTCCTCGATTTTCATCATTGTGTTGTCCATCACAATGACTTCGGCGCCGAGGCGCGTGAGCTCGCGCGCGATGTTCTGGCCGAAATACCCGAGACCGATGATTGCGAAACGCTTGACCATGATTGCAGCTCCGAATTAACCCACGATGACGGATTCCGACGGATAGTCGTAGCGACTCGTGGGCGCTGGTGTGGTAAGGGATTGCACGATCGTCAGCGCACCCACGCGTCCGATGAGCATGGTGAACACGAGGACGATTTTGCTTGCGTCGGTAAGACCGAAGGTGATGCCCCGCGAGAGGCCCACCGTACCCATGGCCGACGTGCATTCGAACACAATATCGAGCAAGGGCCAGGGTTCCCACAACGAGAGCAGGATGATGGACAGCGCCAAGGTGAGTATTGCAAACCAGAGCACGGCATGCGCACGGTCCACCGTCGCTTGCGTGATACTGCGGCGACGCACTTCGATCGTCCGCTTTCCACGAAGGTAATTGAGGGAGGAGAGAAAAATCACCGCCACGGTGGTCGTTTTGATGCCGCCGCCGGTGGAGGCGGGTGAAGCACCGATGAACATCAGCATGATGAAAATCAACGAAGCCGGCGTGGCCATCGCTCCGATGTCCACCGTATTGAACCCCGCGGTGCGTGTGCTGACGCTTTGGAATATCGCTGCGAGAATTTTCTCGCCCAGCGAGAGATCGCGCAGCGACGTGTTGTAATCCATGATGAAAAACAACAGCGCTCCCGCGAACAGCAGCAGTGCCGTGGTTGCCAGCACCAGGCGCGTGTGCGTGGTGAGGCGCCGCTGATGACGCGCCACGCCCCGGCTCCACGGCCGCGCCCGCAACACATTCATGATGGTCATGAATCCCAGGCCGCCAAGCACAATGAGCGAGGCGATGGTGATGTTGATCATGGGATTCATGGCTATGCCGCGCTCGGCGAGATTGGCCGAGAACAGGGAAAATCCGGCATTGCAGAACGCGGAAACGGAGTGAAAGATCGAGCTGAACAGCCGATCCCCCACGGAGGAGAAGCGCGCGGCATCCCAGGAGAAGAACAGCAGCAGCGCCCCCAGCGCTTCGATGATGAACGTCACGCCCACGATGCTTTTCAGCGTGCGCCGTACTTCGCCGAGGTTTTCACGATTGAGGAAATCCTGCATCAACACACGCTCGCGTATGCTCAGACGGCCGGCGAAGAGGGCGAAAAAGGTGGTGAAGGTCATCAATCCCAGGCCGCCGATTTGGATCAACACGAGAATGATGAGCTTGCCGGTGAAGGTGAATTGCGTCGCCGTGTCAACGACGACCAGTCCGGTGACGCACACCGCGCTGCCGGAGGTAAACAGCGCATCCACCACCGAAATACCCTGCGTGGTGGCACGCGGCAGCAGGAGACCGAGCGTCCCGGCGAGAATAACGAACACGAAGCTCGCAATGAACAAGCGTGCTGGCTGGATTTGCTTCATGGCGATGCGGCGACTCAATCGCACAGCGGAAAACAGCATATCCACCAGAATCACGAATTGCACCAGTACCACGTAGACCATGGTGATGTTCAATTCGAGATTCAGTGCGTCATTGCTGGTGAGCCAGCGCAGCAGCATGGGCAGGAAGGGCAGAACGAGCAGCAAGGCCAGCGTCAAACCGTATTCGATGCGGCGCTCCCGCAGATGCGCGCGCCGGTCGGGCGTAAGCAGCAGTTTCACCGCCTGCTGCGCGATGAACAGCACCAGCACGGCGATATCCACCATGCGCAGCAGGGAGCGGAGTTCCACTCCGATATGAAAGCCGTGCTGCAACAGCAAGGAAAACGCCGCAACCACGATCACCACGAACATGCCGCGGTTGATCACGCGCGTCAGAGCGTCGAAGCGATCGGGTGAGCGTTGAATCCTACGTATCAATGGCATTGATGCTTCCTTCAAAGGGAGAAAACTATCACACCCCGCGCCGCGAAACAAGCACCCGGTGATGTGACCGCGCATCGGTCCAGTTGGGGGTGAAGAGGAAAAAGGAGCACCAGTGGAAAGGTGCTCGCCGGCGCCCCATTTCTCCTTTTCACTTTTCCACCTTTTTTCCCGTCCGCCCCGAGTACTCGCCACCACTTTCGCACCGGCCACACGCGCCACCCGCATCGGGGTTGTACAAGGGAGGAGGGCTTCGTAACTTTATATGATACGAATGTGTCATGATTTTCTCCGGTCGGCAGAGCCATGGGTCAACTTATCGCAAGTATTTCGGGTATTCGCGGCATTGTCGGCGATACCCTCACCCCCGAGGTGGTCATCGCCTATGTGAGCGCGTTCGCGCGCTGGTGCGGCGGCGGTTCCGTTGTGATCGGTTACGATGGCAGGCCGTCGGGCGAAGCGATCATGGATCTGGCGCGTGCTACGCTGCGCCTTTGTGGTCTGGACGTGGTGGACATCGGCATGGCGCCGACGCCCACCGTGCAACTCGCTGTGGAGCATAGCACGGCACGCGGCGGCATTGCCATTACCGCGAGCCACAATCCGGGCGAGTGGAACGGACTGAAATTCCTCAACGATGGCGGCGTGTTTCTGGGCGCCGAGGAAAATGCCTCGCTCTTCGCCTTGGTGGCCGCGGGCGAGCGCGCATGGATGCCCGCCGTGGGCATGGGCGCGCATGCGCATCGCTACGACGCCGTGGCCGACCATATCGAACGCGTGCTGGCCTGCGAGGTGGTGGATGTGATGCGCATTCGCGCGCGACGCTTTCGTGTGGTGGTGGACGCGGTGAACGCCTCGGGCAGCGTGGCTGTGCCCGCGCTTCTTCGCGAATTGGGTTGCGAGGTGATCGAAGCCGCCTGTGATGGCAGCGGAGAATTTCCCCATACGCCCGAACCACTACCGGAGAATCTCACCTCTCTCGGCGATGCCGTTCGCGCGCATCAAGCCGATCTGGGCATCGCTGTTGATCCCGACGCCGACCGCATCGTGCTCTTCGACGAGCGCGGACTACCCTTCGGCGAAGAGTATTCCATCACCACCGCCGTGCATGCGGTATTGGAAGCGCTGCCCGAAGCGGAGCGCGCCGACGCCGGCATTGTGGTGAACCTCTCCACCACCCGCGCGGTGGACGATGTGGCCGCACGCCACGGAGCGACAGTGCAACGCGCTCCAGTAGGAGAGATCAACGTGGTGCGTGCGATGCTCGCGCAGCGTGCGGTGATAGGCGGCGAGGGCAGCGGCGGCGTGATCGTACCGGCCGTGCATGCCGGTCGCGATTCACTGGTCGGTGCGGCGCTGGTACTGCAAGCACTGTCAGGATTCAACGGCCCGGCATCCGCCTTTCGCGCAACGCTGCCCGAGTGGGTGATTCGGAAGTTTCGCTACAGCATCGAAGGACTCGATGCCGTCGCGGTGCTGCATCGCGTGGCCGCGTCCTACGCGGACGAACGCGTGGACACGCGCGATGGCGTACGCATCGACTTCGCCGATGGCTGGGTACATGTGCGCAGTTCCAACACCGAGCCCATCATGCGCGTGATCGCCGAGGCGCGCAGCGCCGACGAGGCCGCCACATTGGCGCGCGCAGTGGCCGAACGGGCCTTCGCCGGTACGGATGTACGAATTTGACAAGACATCATTGTTCCATTACAACGAGAAGAAACGTATGACGACGATTGTGGACATTCTGGCTCGCGAAATACTGGATTCGCGCGGCAATCCCACCGTGGAGGTGGAGGTGGAACTCGAAAGCGGCGCCCGCGGCCGCGCGGCTGTGCCGTCCGGCGCGTCCACCGGCGAACGCGAAGCCGTGGAACTGCGCGACGGCGACAGCCAGCGCTATCTCGGCAAAGGCGTACTCCAGGCCGTGGAACATGTCAACGACGTACTGGCCGACGAACTCATCGGCTGGGATGCGCTCGACCAGAACGGTATCGATGCGTACATGATCGAACTCGACGGCACGCCCAACAAGGCACGCCTCGGCGCCAACGCCCTGCTCGGCGTGTCGCTGGCCGTGTCGCGCGCCGCCGCGCAGACCTTCGGCCTGCCGCTGTACCGCTACATCGGCGGAACCAACGCCAAGGTGCTGCCTGTGCCGCTGATGAACATTCTCAACGGCGGCAAGCATGCCGACAACACGGTGGATTTCCAGGAATTCATGATCGTGCCCTACGGCGCGCCCACGTTCAGCGAGGCGCTGCGCTATGGCGCGGAAATTTTCCATGCACTGAAGAAAGTGCTGAGCGAGGCCGGCTACAACACCAGCGTGGGCGACGAGGGCGGCTTCGCTCCGAGCCTCACTTCCAACGAGCAGGCCATTCAGTTCATTCTCAAGGCGATGGAAAAAGCGGGCTACACGAACGAGGATTGCCACATCGCCCTTGATGTGGCCGCCAGCGAAATGTTTGAAAAACAGCCCGACGGCAGCGGCCTCTACCGCTTTTTCAAATCCGACAAGAGCTTGAAAACCTCCGAGGAAATGATCGAGATGTACGCCGATCTCGCGGCGAAATATCCGATCATCTCCATCGAGGACGGCCTCGGCGAAAACGATTGGGACGGCTGGAAAAAGCTGACCGAGCGTCTGGGCGCCACCTGCCAGCTCGTGGGCGACGATATTTTCGTCACCAACACGGCGATTCTCTCCGAAGGCATTCGCCGCGACATCGCCAATTCCATTCTCATCAAGGTCAATCAAATCGGCACGCTCACCGAGACGCTCGATGCCATCGAGATGGCGAAGCGCGCGCGCTACACTTCGGTGATCAGCCATCGCTCGGGCGAAACCGAAGATCCGATCATCGCCGACATCGCCGTGGCCACCAACGCCGGGCAGATCAAAACCGGATCGGCCAGCCGTTCGGATCGCATCGCCAAGTACAATCAGCTCCTCCGCATCGAAGAGGAACTCGACACCAACGCCATGTACGCTGGTGTCTCGGCGTTCAACGTGAGCCGCTGACGCGGTGACCATTCTCCTCGCGCCCGACTCCTACAAAGGCGCGCTTTCCGCTTCCCGGGCCGCCGCCATCATGCGTGATGCGATCATCGCGCAGGATGCGGCGGCCCGCTGCATTCTCCTCCCGCAAGCCGATGGCGGCGAGGGCAGCGTGGAGGCCTTGCTCGCGGCGGGCCGCGGCGTGGCACGCGAGCTGTGCGGGCGTACACTGAACGACGACGACCAGCCCCTGCGTGTGCTGGATCTCGGAGAGGGCGAGTGGCTGATCGAGGCCGCGAGCTGTATCGGCTGGGACATGACGCGAGGACGGCAGGGTGCAGCCAACATCGTGGACAGCGCGCCGCTGGGCGAACTGCTGCTGCACGTCGCGGCGGATGCGCGTCGCATTCACGTGGCGCTCGGCGGCACGGCCAGCAGCGACGGCGGCATCGGGCTCGCCGAAGCACTCGGGGCGGAGTTGCATTTCGCCTTCGACCGACCCGTCGAAATATTCGAGCGACTCGCGGCTGTGCGCGGTATATCGTGGAAGCGGCCCTTTGATGCCGATGTGGTGGTCTGGGCGGATGTGCGCACGCCGCTCATCGGACCAAAGGGAGCGGTGTACACCTTCGGAGCACAAAAAGGACTCGCCGCGGCGGATCTCCCCCGTGCCGATGCGGCGATGGAGCATTGGGCCGAGGTGCTGCGTCGCGATGTGCGCGCGGTGCCGGTGGACAGTGTCGGCGCCGGTGCGGCGGGGGGACTCGGCTTCGCCTTGGCCACGCTCTTCGATGCTCCGCTGCGCTCCGGTGCCGACGAGATTCGCGCCCGCAGCAATGTGGCGGAAGCGTTGCGCACAGCGGATGTGCTGCTGACGGGCGAGGGACGCGTGGATGAACAGACGACGCTGGGCAAAGTGCTTCGGGGCTTGACGCAGGAGGCCGCGCGAGCCGGCGTTCCTGTGCTTGTGCTTGCGGGCAGAGTGGAAGGCGATGCCGCGCTGTTGGCACGCGAACTCGGCGTGGACCGCATCGTGGAAGTGTCGCCGAAGGAATGGCCTGAGGAGCGCTGTCTGCGCGAAGCGGAGCAGCGTCTGCACGATGTCGTGGCCGCGCTGACCCGAGCGGGATTGCCTCGACGCGCTGCCGGCGGGGAGGGCGACGGTTCCGGTCTTTCCTGATCGCGCGGCGTGCGATACGCGGGATTTAATCCGCGTCGCGTTTTTCTTCGAGTTCCATCCAGCGATCCGACAGGGCCGACATTTCGGCCTCGATGGCGGCGAGGCGCTGCGCGATGAGCGTTACACGCTCGTACTCGGCTCCGGCTTCGGCGGCGAGCTCGGCGGCGAGAGAGCGCTGTTCTTCCTCCAACGCCGCCATGCCACGTTCAATACGCTCGATTTCCCGTTGCTCTTTCCAGGAGAGTCCCTTGCTCTCGCGGGGACGTTTCGGAGCCGATGGTGTTTTATCAGCGGCCGCGCGCGCGCCGCCGTCGTCCTGTGCATTCTCCTTCACCTGCAGGTAGGCCGAGTAGTTGCCCGGATATTGCTTCACCACGCCGTTGCCGTCGAAGGAGTAGATGTAGTCCACGGTGCGGTCGAGAAACATGCGGTCGTGGGACACCACCACGAGGAAGCCCTGAAAATTCTGCAGGTACTCCTCCAGCGCGTTCAGCGTCTGGATGTCGAAATCGTTGGTGGGTTCATCGAGGAAGAGCACGTTCGGATTGGCCATGAGCACCAGAAGCAGCGCGAGGCGGCGGCGCTCGCCGCCGGACAACGTCCCCACCAGGGCGTGCTGCTTTTTGTGCGGGAAATGGAATTTGTTCAGCATGTCCGAGGCCGAGAGGTAGCGGTCGCGTCCGATGCCCGTGTCGACATACTCCGCCACGGCGCGCAGCGTGGCCAGCACGCTCATGGAGGGATCGAAGTCGTTGTTCTCCTGCCGGAAGTAGCCGATGTTGACGGAGGTGCCGATTTTCACGCTGCCCGAATCGGGGGGAATGGCGCCGCAGAGCACGTTGAGCAAAGTGGATTTGCCGCAGCCGTTGGGTCCGATGATGCCGATGCGTTCGCCCGGCACGGAGCGATGGGTGAAATGCTCGAACAGTGTCACACCGCCGATGCTTTTCCCGATGTTCACCGCTTCGATGACCTTGCTGCCCAGAAACGTCGATCCCACCTCGATGCTGATGCGTTTTTCCTCGGGAGCGCGGGGCGTGGCCTCCATGCGCGTGATCCAGTCGATGCGGCTTTTCTGCTTGGTGCGGCGTGCGCGTGCGCCACGCTGCAGCCAGGCGAGTTCGTTGCGTAATTTCGAACGCGTGCGTTCGGCTTCGGCTTCCTGCGCCTGCACCATGGCCTCCTTGCGTTCGAGATACTCCTCGTAGTTGCCGGGAAAACTCAACAGTTGGAGCTGATCGAGTTCCACAATGCGCTGCGCCACGGCATCGAGAAAGTAGCGGTCGTGCGTGATCAGCAGCAGCGCCTTGGCCGACTGTTGGAGCTTGTCCTGCAGCCACTGCACGGAATCCGCATCGAGATGGTTGGTGGGTTCATCGAGGATGAGGAGGTCCGGATTGCGGAAGAGCGCGCGCGCCAGGGCCACGCGTTTGCGCTGGCCACCGGAGAGGCGTGTCACAACCGCGTCGAAATCCGTCATGCCGAGTTTTTGCAGCATGATGCGCGCCTCGGTTTCGAGCGACCAGCCGCCGGCGTGTTCGATGCGCGATGTCACTTCATCGAGATCGCGTTGCACCGCGCTGCTGTGGTCGCGCGCCACCATGTGGCACAATTCCGCGTGGCGGTGCAGAAGGTCGCGCAGCTCCGGTTGTCCGCCCATGACCGCGTCGAGCACGGTTTCGGCATGGGAGAAGTTCGGGA